>VXOF01000007.1 GCA_009840285.1 Nitrospira sp. SB0662_bin_26 | reverse complement strand
CCTTTTGTTTCGGCAAAAGGACCCAAAACCATTCGCGCCCGGGCGTGGCCCCAGGGGGGGGTGCCTTTACCCCAGTCCCGCTTGCTTGGGCTTCCTTCGACTTCAGGCACGTGGCGCCTTACGCTCAGGATGAACGGATTATCACTTCCCGTTCATGCTTCCCTCCCGTTCGTCCTGAGCGTAGCGTTAGCGAAGTCGAAGGGCGCTCAGACAGTCCTCGCCTCAAAAAGAAGTTACGGGACCGGGGCGCAGCCACGCCCGAAGGCGCAGGGCCATGGCGGCATGAGATGCCGCCGCTATAACTCCCAAATGCTTTTTTAAGACGCTGGATTCCCGATTACAAACGTCGGGAATGACAGAAAGTGCTATTATCATTCCAATGACACCTATGGTGGAGGCAGGCTCCGGTTCTGTCAACGAGGTCGTGAACACGTACGCCGTCCTGACGGCTGTTGCGTGAACCCTCTGCGGCTTCTATACTGTCCACGCAGTCATTGAGAGCCCTCCACCGGGAAGCAGGTCATGTCCAAGCTCGACGTCCAATACGTGCAGGAACGACTCACGCAAGCAAAATGTGCCGTGTGCAAGAAGAGTCGGTTCGGCATCGACAGCCGTTCCATGAAGGAAGACGGGGAATGGAAGGGGATCTGCCTGGACTGTTACTACAACTTTCCGGTCTATACGGATATGGAGTTTTATCTCCGCATCCAGCCGGACGTACAATATTGGCTCAAGGAAATTTCCTGTCCCATGTGCAGCCATCGTGGCGTGACGCTCGATTTCCGCATTGTGATGTCCGTGCGGGAATCACTCTATTTCGTGACTTGCGAGCATTGCCAACATTCATTTACCGAACAGTCTTTTTTGGAGGTCTTTGAATAACTCTCATGGACGATTCCGAGCCCTCTACCCCACCTCCGGCTCCCGACAAGGACGAGACCAAAGCCAAGAAGGAAATTCACGTGGTCTCGGTTCCTCACGACGACGACATGATTGCCCAGGAAATGGCTGAACTCTTCGAAGAAGATGAAGTGACCCACCAACACGGAAGTACCGAGCCCGAAGGCGACTAGCCACCCCGAGTTCCCAAGATCCGCAGGAGTCGAATCAGTCCTTGGGGAACCATGGGATGAACGCATTGGTCGTGCGTTGATACTCCCGGTAGGCCTCGCCCCGGCTCATTGCTGCCTGTGCTTCGGCCAAGGGAATGCCGGTCACTTTGAGCAAAGCGCCAATCATGACAACCGGGCCCACCAATGTCAGCCACCAGTCCGGCAATCCGACACTCATCACCACGTACGCACACCAGTGCACGCCCTCGAAAAAGTAATTGGGGTGCCGTGAATATCGCCACAGTCCCTCCCGGCAGGTTTTGCCCCGATTACCGGGGGCTCGCCGGAATCGATTTAACTGAGCATCCGCCACGGCTTCTCCGGCTACCCCGATGACCCAGATGACCAGCCCCAGGACTTCCCACGTATGCCACGTGGGGTCGGGATTCGACATCAGGACCGCCAAAGGGATCGAAAAGACAGCGACGGCGGCGGCCTGTCCGACAAAATAGACAAAGAAATAGAACTCGGCCCGTTCGCCCCATCGTTCACGAAGCGACCGGTACCGTTGATCTTCGACAACGCCGCGGATTCGGTTGGTCGCCAGATACGAGGCAAGCCGAACCGCGTACACCGTCGCCATGGCGGCCACGACCAAACGATGATTCACGTCGCCCGTGGTCGTCAGAGCGAAGCCGACGGCCGCCAGGCCGAAGCCCACACAAAACCCCACGTCCGCCAAAGCCGCGTTCCGATGCGCCCATCGATATCCCAGCCACAACCCCACCATGACGGGCGTGGTCAGCAGCAAGGCCCATACGGGGAGTTCCCAGTTCATGGTCCCGACGCTCTTTCCCCCGGTCGTGTGGAACGTCGCGGCTTGTTGGACGAACCTGTCTTGTCGGATATTGACCCCTGACGGAGCCTTGTGTATGGTGAGCCGCTACATTTGGGAGGTACGCTCATGGATGACCAGCTCATGCAGGCCTATTTGGACGTTGAACGTTCCATGCAACACTACAATGAGGTCCTCAATCAATATCTGATTTCGCTTGAATCCACGGAGGGCGCGGATGCCAAAAAACTCGAACGCATGACCGCCGGCACAAAGGCCATGAAAGACAGCAGCGGTATCTATCTGTCGTATGCGAAATTTGTGGCCTATGGCATGCCGGAGAGCGAAGATCTCATTGAAGAAGAGGACGACCTTCAAGCCTGATACTTGTGACGAGAGAGGAAAACCAACGGTTATGGTCGGGGCGAGCCGATTTGAACGGCCGACCTCTCGCACCCCAAGCGAGTGCGCTACCGGGCTGCGCCACGCCCCGACAATGATTCCATGACTGCAGAAAGGCCGGACATCTCAATGAGCGGAGGTCCCGGTCTTCCGATGACTCGACGCATTCAAGATGTCCAGGATTCCCTGGAGTTCTTCCCTGATTTGCTGCACCTGTCCAGCCGGCATTGACGTTTCCTCCCGGCCACGCCCTCGCCGGCGACGCCAGTGCCGTTTGAGGCCCATGATGGTGTAGCCTTCCTCATAGAGCATCCGTTTGATTTCCAGAACGACTTCGATCGTCTGTTTGTCATAGACCCTGTGCCGCCCCTGACTCTTTCTGGGACGAAGGAAGCTGAACTCGGATTCCCAAAAGCGAAGCACGGAAGCCGGCAATTTCGTAATCGTACTGACTTCACCAATCTTATAAAACGCCTTGTCCGGGAACTTGCTCGCCATGGGTACGACGGCCTCCGAGGGCCGATGCACGAGGGAGGCCCTACGAATTCACATCTTTTTTGAAGATTTGACTCGCTCGAAAGGTGACCACCCTTCGAGGGGTGATGGCAATTTCTTCGCCGGTTCGAGGGTTGCGCCCTTTACGCTCTCCTTTGCTTCGCACCATAAAATTTCCGAATCCCGCAATTTTTACCGATTCGCCTTTGCGTAGCACGTCCTTCATACATTGCAGGACGTACTCCACCAAATCCATGGCCTCGGTTTTGGAAAGGCCTACTTGTTCGCAGATGTGATTGGCAATGTCGGCTTTACGCATGGTCCCCCGGGGGGCTCACTCCCGTATCGCGCGAGGAGATTCTCGCCCTGCAACGTATCGAGCGGGCACCTGATTGTCAAGAAGAGGGGATCAGCCCGTCCTCGATTCCACCGTCTCCTCGGGTTCGCTCTTCAGCAGTTTGTACTCGATGCTGTCGGCCAAGGCCTGCCAACTGGCCTCGATAATATTCTCCGACACGCCCACCGTGCCCCAGGTACTCTTGTGGTCGCCGGATTCAATCAGCACCCTGACCCTTGAGCCGGTTCCATGACTGCCCGCCAGCACCCGCACTTTGTAGTCCAACAACTGGACTTCGCGGAGTTCGGGGTAGAATTTTTCCAGTGCTTTCCGTAAGGCATTATCCAGCGCATTGACGGGTCCGTCACCTTCCGCCGCGGTTTGTTCCACGGTCTGATCGACCTTCACCTTGACCGTGGCTTCCGTAATCGGCACCTCGTCGGCTTGCCGTTTTTCGACGATGACCCGTAAGCCCAACAGTTCAAACGAGGGACGATGCGTGCCCATCGCTTCCCGGACCAGTAACTCGAATGATCCTTCGGCGCCTTCGTATTGGTATCCATCCCGTTCCAGGCTCTTGAGTTGGGCCAACAGGTCCTGCAGATGCGGATGGTCTTTGGAGAGGCTGAAGCCTAAACTTTCCACCTTCCGGACCACGCCGCTCCGGCCCGTATTATCCGAAATCAGCACCCGTTGCCGGTTGCCGACCGATTCAGGCTCAATGTGCTCATACGTTTGGGCATTTTTCTGAACGGCATGGATGTGGACGCCGCCCTTATGGGCGAATGCCGCGTCCCCGACGTAGGGTTGCCGCTTGTTCGGCAGCAGGTTTGCAATTTCCGAAACGAAATTAGACACGTTCCGGAGTTGCCGGATCCGGTCGCCGCCCAACACTTCCGTCTGCATCTTCAATTCAAGATTGGCCAGCACGGAACAGAGATTGACGTTCCCGCATCGCTCGCCGATCCCATTGATGGTTCCCTGCACCTGCCGGGCGCCCTGCTGCACGGCGACCAGGGTGTTCGCGACCGCCATTTCCGCGTCGTTGTGCGCATGCATACCCAAGGGCACGTGACACGTTTGCTTCACCTGTTCCCAGATGGATTGGACTTCCCACGGCATGGTGCCGCCATTGGTGTCACAGAGAATGATCCGTTCGGCGCCGCCCTCGGCCGCTGCCTGTATCGTCTGCATCGCATAGGCGGGATCGGCCTTGAACCCGTCGAAGAAATGTTCGGCATCATAAAAGACCTGTTTGCCACGGGCGCGCAGGTACGCGACTGAATCCCTGATCAGTTCGAGATTGGTTTCCAGGGCGGTGCCCAACGCGTCCGTGACGTGTAAGGTCCAGCTTTTCCCGAAAATCGTGATGACGTTGGTTTCCGCGGCGAGGAGCGCTTGGAGATTGGCATCGGTCTCGGCGGCCTGATTGGCCTTTCGGGTCGAGCCGAAGGCCACGATTTTCGCGTGCTGCAGCGGAATCGCCCGGATGGTCTGAAAAAACTCGATATCCCGGGGGTTCGCGCCGGGCCACCCGCCTTCGATGAAATGGACGCCCAACTCATCGAGTTTCTGCGCAATACGGACCTTGTCCTCAACCGAAAAACTGACGTCTTCGGCCTGGGCGCCGTCTCGTAACGTGGTATCGTAGATTTCCAAATGATCCGTCATTCTGCTTCCCGTCTCTCTCGGCTTTCCAGCGCCTGCCACCGGCGCTTTCAGAGGTTCCTTACGTACATACTCGAATCGCGTTTTCTTTTTCAAGGCCCCTTCACGCAGATGCGGCGTGGTCGGGTCCTTTGTCCAGTCCAAATTCCTCGTGAAGGGCCCGGACGGCCTTGTCCACGTCACGTTCATCCAGGACACAGGAAATCTTGATCTCGGACGTGCTGATCATCATGATGTTGACTTTTTCGCGAGCAAGCGTTTGGAACATGCGCGACGCCACGCCCGAATGGGACCGCATACCGACTCCCACCAACGACACCTTGGCAATTTCTTCCTTGACTTCCACGGCTCCCGCGCCGATTTCCGCGGCCGTTTGCTTGACCAGGGCCATCGCACGCGCCAGGTCGCTCCGCGGAACCGTAAAGGAAATATCCGTCAACGCATCCTGGTGACTGACGTTCTGAATAATCATATCCACCACGATGGCGTGTTCCGCCACGACGCCGAACAGGTTCGCCGCAATGCCCGGTCGATCCGGAACGCCCACCACGGTGATCTTGGCCTGGTTCCGGTCGCCCGTGACTCCGGACACCATGGCCTGTTCCATATCCACGTCTTCATGCGTCACGAGGGTGCCTTCTCCTTCTTGAAAACTCGATTTTACTTGTACCGGAACCCCGTATTTCGCTGCAAATTCAACGGAACGCGCCTGGAGGACTTTCGCCCCCAGACTTGCCAGTTCCAGCATTTCCTCATAGGACAATTTCGGGATCCGCCTGGCCGCGGACACCACGTTCGGATCGGTGGTGTACACGCCGTCCACGTCGGTAAAGATGACACACCGGTCCGCCTTCAACGTCGCGGCCAACGCCACGGCCGTCAGATCCGAACCGCCTCGTCCGAGCGTAGTCACCTCCGAGCGTTCGTTCACGCCTTGAAACCCCGCGACAATGGGCAGGATCCCCTGGTCAAGGGCCTGCTTGACGGGATCGGCCGTCACCTTCGCAATCCGGGCCCGCGTGTGCGAACTGTTGGTCACGATCCCGACCTGGCGTCCGGTAAACGAACGCGCATTGATGCCGCAACTCCGCAGTTTCATCGCCAGCAAGGCAATGGTGACACGCTCTCCGCAGGATAACAACATGTCGAGTTCCCGGTCATCCGGCTGCGGAGTGATTTCATGGGCCAGCCGTAACAATCGATCCGTCTCCCCGCTCATGGCGGACACGACCACGACGACCTGGTTGCCCGCTCGATAGGTTTGTTCTATCAGTTCGGCAATCCGATGGATTCGTTCAATGGTCCCGACGGACGTCCCGCCAAACTTTTTCACTAACAGTGCCATCAGTGGAGCCTTTTTCTGCTTCTTTTGTAGCCGCGGGATCTCATCCCGTCTTCTTCATGGCGGCATAAGATGCCGCCCTACAAATTCAGGAAACTTCGCTACGCCCCTTTCAGTTCATCCTATTCAAAATGCAAAGGTAGCCGGAAAGACGGGAGCAGCGGCCTTGCGCTCACGATCGGAGCAATGCCAGCACGTCTTCCCGTGTGGCTCTGACCGTCAGGGTCTTGGGTGAGATTTCCACGGCGATATCAGGGTCTTTGAGTCCGTGACCGGTTAACGTACAGACGACCGTGGCGCCTTCGGGGAACAACCCGGCTTGGCTGCACTTGGTCAATCCGGCCACCGACGCGGCGGAAGCGGGCTCACAAAAAACGCCTTCTTCTTTGGCGAGCGCCTGGTACGCGTCAAGAATTTCTTCATCCGTTACCATCCGGATCGCACCGGCAGATTCTTCCACGGCCTGCTCGGCCAATTTCCAACTTGCGGGGTTGCCGATGCGAATGGCCGTCGCCACGGTCTGGGGTTGTTCGACCACGTGGCCGCGCACGATCGGCGCCGCCCCCTGAGCCTGGAAGCCAAGCATTTTCGGACATTCTGCAATCTGCCCCGCAGTCCGGTATTCCTTGTACCCTTTCCAATACGCCGAAATGTTGCCCGCGTTGCCCACCGGCAGACAATGGTACGCGGGAGCGCGGCCCAACTGGTCACAGACCTCCAGGGCCGCGGTTTTTTGGCCTTCCAGGCGAAAGGGATTCAACGAGTTGACGAGTTCGAATCCCTCGTTCGCACACAGATCCTTGACGATGGCGAGCGCCTGGTCGAAATTTCCCTCGATTTGAATCACGATGGCCCCGTGCGCCATGGCTTGGGCCAGTTTTCCCAACGCCACTTTCCCGGCCGGCACCAGCACGTACACCGGCAGTCCCGCCCGCCCGCCATAGGCTGCGGCCGCGGCCGACGTATTGCCGGTGGACGCGCACATCACCGCGCGAGCCTTTTTTTCCAAGGCCTTGGATACCGCGAGCGTCATCCCGCGATCCTTAAACGACCCGGTGGGGTTGGCCCCTTCGACCTTGAGATACAGTTCGACGTGCGGGCAGATTCGTTTGGCCAGCCGGTTGGCTCGTATCAAAGGCGTATTGCCTTCGCACAGGGTGACCACCGGCGTCTGTTCCGTGACCGGAAGAAATTTCCTGAACTCTTCTATCACTCCACGCCAAGGCATCATCGCGTTCTCTCACCGAAAGAGGGGCGCCATATGGCACGGCCCATACCTGTCATGATTCCTGATCCTCCACCCGGATGACCGTGACCGGTTCCGAAACCAGCGAGGGCAGGTGATTGATTTCCCGGATGGCGGTTTGCACCGAACGTTCCGACGCGCGATGCGTCATGATCACGACCGGCACCGTTTGACCTTCCTGCCGGCCCTGCTGCAACACGGAGGCAATGCTGATGGCATGATTCCCGAGGACGCCCGCAATCATGGACAGGACCCCGGGCTCATCCGGCACCATACAGCGCAGGTAATAGCGGGTGGTCAATTCCTCCATCGGGCGAATGCGGACCGGCGCCCTCCCGTCCAGTTGAAACGAAGTCGGCGGCACGCGACCGCAGGCCTGCTTGCGCACGTTGCGGGCGATGTCAATCACGTCGCTCACGACCGCGCTTCCCGTGGGCATGGACCCGGCCCCCTGCCCGTAAAACATGACGTCCCCCACGGCGTCGCCCACGACGTGAATGGCATTATACACGCCATGCACCTGAGCCAACGGCGCCGCATTGTCGATCATGGTGGGATGCACGCGCGCTTCGATTCCGTCTTCACCCCATTTCGCCACCCCCAGCAGTTTCACGGTCATCCCCAACTCCGACGCGTAGCGAATGTCCAAGGCCGTCAGGCGTTGAATGCCTTCGGTATAAATTTCCTTGACGTTGACGGGCGTTCCATAGGCCAAGCTCACCATGATGGCCAGCTTGTGCGCGGAATCGACTCCTTCGATATCGAACGTCGGATCCGCCTCCGCGTAGCCAGCGGCTTGCGCCTGCGCAAGGGCATCCTGAAATTCCCGTCCCTCGCGCTTCATCTGGGTCAAAATGTAGTTGGAGGTCCCGTTCATGATACCAGCCAGGGACACACAGTGGTTGGCTGCCAGACCTTCGGTCAATGCCCGGAGAATCGGAATCCCTCCCCCTACGCTGGCCTCGAAGCCCACGTCTACGCCCGCGCGATGGGCCGCGGCAAACACGTCCTCCCCATGCACCGCCAACAAGGCCTTATTGGCGGTCACGACGTGTTTGCCTTTGCTGATGGCTTCCAGCATGACTCGCTTGGCAAAATCATATCCGCCGACGGTTTCAATCACGATTTGGATGGACGCATCATTCAGGAGTCCGTCGAGATCCGTGCTGAGGACGCCGTCGGGAAGCGTCAAACCGCGATCCGTCGTCACGTCAAGATCCACGATGCGTTTCAAGCACAGGGGCGCTCCTACCCGTCGCGCGATCAACCCGGCCTGGTTGACAAGAATTTTCGCGGCCCCGGAACCGACGGTGCCGAATCCGATCAGGCCTATTCCGATTTCGTTGTTCATGATTAATGGTCCAGTTTCAGCGCGGTTTTGATTCCACGAATGGCCTGATGGGTTCGATGTTCATTTTCCACCAAGGCGAATCTCACGTATTCGTCACCGCCTTCTCCGAATCCGATCCCGGGTGACACCGCTACCTTTCCTTCACGGAGCAGAAACTTCGAGAACTCCAGCGAGCCCATTCCCGCGTAAGCCGCGGGAATGCGAGCCCAGACGAACATCGTAGCTCGCGGATAGTCGACCCGCCAGCCGATTCGATTCAGGCCCGAGATCAACGCGTTCCGCCGGCTTTCATATTGTTTCACGATTGACGACACGCAATCCTGCGGTCCATTCAGCGCAATGATACTGGCAATTTGGATCGGCTGGAACATCCCGTAATCCAAATAGCTCTTGATCTTGGTCAGGGCCCCGATGATCTCCCTGTTGCCGACGCAAAATCCAACACGCCAGCCCGGCATATTGTAGCTCTTGGATAACGAGTAAAATTCCACGCCGATTTCTTTCGCTTCCGGCACCTGTAGCAGGCTCGGCGCCCGATAGCCGTCGAAGACAATGTCCGCATAGGCCAAGTCGTGAATGACGTAAAGATCGTGTTCGCGCGCAAACGCCACCACCTTCTTGAAAAACTCCAAATCCACCACGCTGGTGGTCGGATTGTGGGGGAAACTCATGATCAAGGCTTTGGGTCTGGGTTGGCTTTGACGATACGCACGCGTGAGGTTTTCAAAAAAATCTTCGGTGGGACCCAGATCGACGCCACGCACTTCCCCGCCCGCAATGATCACGCTGTACATGTGAATGGGATAAGTCGGCGTGGGCGTCAGTACCACATCGCCCGGTCCCAACATCGCGAGGACCAGATGCGACAGTCCTTCTTTGACTCCCAGGGTCACAATGGCCTCGGTCTCGGGATCGATGTCCACGTTGTAATGTCGCCCGTACCACGCACTGATGGCGTGGCGTAACCTCGTAATGCCACGAGACGCCGAATATCGATGATTCTTCCCTTTCCCCGCCGCTTCGACCAATTTCTCGACGATGTGGGGCGGGGTCGCCTGATCGGGATTCCCCATCCCGAAGTCGATAATATCCTCGCCACGCTGCCGCGCCTGAATCTTGAGATCCTGGACCTGGCTGAAGACGTAGGGGGGAAGGCGTTGTATGCGAAAGAAATTTTGCATGGGTCAGCAGAACAAAGCTTGCGTGCAGGGAAAAAGCTCGTGACGACACGTCATGATGATAACCCGTTATTGTAGTAGAGGCCGAATGACCAGTCAACGAAAGGCTTTGTTTTTTCAGCTTTTTCTTCGACGTTCGGGAAGACGTTCAGGAACGCGCCTTCTCCGAGATCGTCGATCGTAGTTCATTGCGACCCCTTGCCCGTTTTGCCATAATGACACGCCAACGGTTCTCGCTTCCCACCTGATCAGATAGGTTGTCATGGCCAAACTCGGCGTCAACATCGACCACGTCGCTACGCTCCGGCAGGCCCGTGGCGGGCATGAGCCGGATCCCATTGCCGCGGCGGTGCTCGCGGACCTGGGCGGCGCGGACGGCTTGGTCGTGCATCTCCGTGAAGATCGTCGACACATCCAGGAACGGGATCTCAACCTGCTTCGGGACATGGTTCCTTCCGCTTTGAATCTGGAAATGGCCGCAGACGACGCGACCGCGAAGATTGCGTTGCGCGTCCGGCCCGATAAAGTCACGCTGGTTCCTGAACGGCGACAGGAATTGACCACCGAAGGCGGGCTTGCGGTGACGGAACACCGGAAACGGCTCACTACCTTCATCCGCCTGTTCCATGACGCGCAGATTCCGGTCAGCCTGTTCATCGACCCGGACCGTCGTCAAATCCGCGCCGCGCACAAAGTGGGCGCCGATGCCATCGAGCTGCACACCGGACCCTATGCCAACAGTCACCAGCCTCAAGAGATCGGGAAAGAGGTCGAAGCCCTTCGGCAGGGAGCGCACCTCGCGCGGCAATTAGGGCTGGAGGTGAATGCCGGCCATGGGCTGACGTACCACAATATCCATCGCCTGACGGGTATCACCGAAATCGTGGAATTCAACATCGGGCACAGCATTATTTCGCGCGCGGTCCTGGTCGGTCTCGAACGAGCCGTCAGGGAAATGCGGGCCTTAATCCCTTCATCGCTTCACCGTTAGTTGCCCGGCGCGTTCGTGCTTGGTTCGTCATGAAAATCGTCACCTCCCACCAAATGCGAGAACTCGATCGTCGCACGATCCACGAGGCCGGCGTGCCCGGCAAGACGTTGATGGAACGGGCAGGAGCCGGCGTGGTGTCGGCCATGGAAAAAACCTTCGACACCCTGAAGGGGAAAACGGTGACGGTCTTCTGCGGAAAAGGCAACAATGGAGGAGACGGGTTCGTCGTCGCCAGACTCCTGCGTCAAAAAGGCAGCGCCGTTCAGGTCTGCCTGCTTGCGCAGGCCCGTGATCTCAAGGGGGACGCCAAACTCATGTATCAACGGTTTGTCAAAGGGGCCGGCCGATCCAAAGTCTTGAGCAGCCCCTCGCCGGATCGCGTGCACCGGTTGGTCCGGGACAGCCACGTGCTGGTCGACGCGCTCTTGGGAACCGGCACGTCTTCACCGGTTGCCGGCCCGTACCAGGAGGCCATTCAGGCCATGAACTCGTCCGAGGCGCCCATTGTTGCGGTGGATCTTCCTTCCGGTATCGATGCGGATACCGGCGACACGTTAGGGACCGCGATCCAAGCCGACCTGACGGTCACGTTCGGAAACCCCAAGCTCGGACTTTTTCTGGGAGCGGGCGTTGAGCACGCCGGTCGCGTTCATTGTGTCGATATCGGCATTCCGAGCCAGTACGTCGAAGACCTGTCCGTTCCCATTGAGATGTTGACTCCCACTATGATTCGACCGTGGCTGCCCAAGCGCCTGGCTTCGTCGCACAAGGGCACGTTCGGTCATGCCGGGATCATTGCCGGCTCATCCGGAAAAAGCGGAGCCGCCGCCTTGGCAGCCAAAGCGGCCCTCAGGGCAGGAGCCGGGCTTGTCACCGTGGCCACACCATCCAGTGTGCAAGCCAGCGTTGCCTCGGGCATTCCTGAGGTCATGACCTTGCCACTTCCTGAAACCGCGGATCACACGCTCTCGCGAGATGCCCTACCCCTCTTGCAAACCTTTCTGCCATCGCGCAGTTCGATCGGCATAGGCCCCGGCCTTTCGACGCAGCCCGAAACCGCCGACGTGGTTCGAACGCTGATCGACCACTGCGACCGGCCGCTGGTCATCGATGCCGACGCGCTGAATGCCTTGGCAGGCCATACGAGTCTCCTCCGGTCACGCCCGCTCTCCCCGATCCTGACGCCGCACCCCGGAGAGATGGCCCGGCTTCTTGGCGAATCGTCGGCGGCCACCGTGAACCGCAATCGTTTGGGGATCGCCCGTGATTTTGCCCGTACTCATTCAAGCGTCGTGGTGCTGAAGGGAGCACGCACGATTGTGGCCCATCCTGATGGAGCGACGGCCATTTCACCCACCGGCAATCCCGGCATGGCCACTGCGGGCACCGGGGACGTGCTGACCGGGATCCTGACCGGATTGCTGGCGCAAGGAGTCTCACCGTGGAAAGCGGCTCAAAGCGGCGTCTTCCTTCATGGCTTGGCCGGCGACCTGGCGGCACAGGCGTACGGGTATCCCAGCTTGATGGCCGGCGACCTTTTGGCCTGCCTGCCACAAGCCATCACCCAGGTGCTTCACGCCGTTGCCCCTCGACCGTGAAGCTTTTTTGATTACATGACCTCCGCGCGGACAAAATCCTGGACCCTGACCCTGCGGTCGTCGTCGCACACCGAGGAATTCGGCTCGACTATCGGTCGGCATCTTCAGAAGGGCGACTTCATTGCGCTCGTCGGTGAGTTGGGCGCAGGGAAAACGACGTTCGTGCGCGGGATCGCCTTGGGTACGGGTGTCGAACCCCACGTCGTCAGCAGTCCGACGTTTACCTTTATCCAGGAATACGCCGGCCCCCTGTCGCTTGCCCACGTGGACTTGTATCGACTGGAAGCGTCGCGTGAATTGGCTGACACGGGATTGGCCGAATATTTGAACGGAGACTTCGTGGTCCTGATTGAATGGGCCGACCGGCTGCCTGCCTCGTGGATGCCCAATGACTATCTTTCCATTCAGTTTTCCCACTCGGGGAAAAACACCCGCCGCGCGAACGTTCAGGCTTTCGGGCCGCGCAGTTCAGGTCTTCTTCACGCGCTCACGTCGGACGCAAGGTAATTGCCTCATGGGTCAATCGGAACTGAAACCCCTGCTGAAACAATATTGGGACATCAAACGACAGTACCCGGAGACGATCGTGTTCTTTCGCGTGGGTGACTTCTATGAAATGTTCGATGAGGACGCGAAAGAGGCCGCAGCCCTGCTCAACATCGCCCTGACGACCAGGGACAAGAACAGTGCCAACCCCGTTCCTCTCTGCGGGGTGCCGTATCATGCGGCTACGAGCTATCTGGCCAAGTTGCTGAAAGCCGGGAAAACCGTGGCGCTCTGCGAGCAGGTCGAAGACCCCAAAACAGCCAAGGGTCTGGTCAAACGAGAGGTCGTCCGACTCTACACCCCCGGTACAATTTTTGATGATGAATTGCTGGACGCCAAGGAGGCCAATTTTCTGGCGGCCTTGTCCGTTCAACGCGACCCGCTCCATTCACGTCATAGTTTTGGTCTCGCCTCGATCGATCTGTCCACCGGACAATTTCTCATTGCGGAATTTTCCGGGGAACACAGCCAAGACTCCATGCTGGACGAACTCATCCGCCTCGGCCCGCAAGAATTCATTGTCCCGGACAAAACGGACTCGATAGCTCTCGACAGGCTCCTGGAACCCCTTCGGTTACCTCGCGTGACGAAACAACCGTCTGCGTGTTTCGAATCGGATGCTTCGCAGGAGATGCTCCGGGCTCATTTCGAGGTTGACCACGTGGACGCACTTGGCCTCGCTGCCGGAGGACCCGGGGTCCAAGCGGGTGGCTGTATTCTGCGTTATCTGAAGCAGACCCAACCCACCTTGGAGCACCATCACATCCAAAAGCCGGAACTCCTGGAACCCACGCGGGAGATGCGCCTGGACGCCATGACCATGCGTAACCTGGAACTGATCCAGCCCTTGCATCCGGATCAACAACACGCCACCTTGCTGTCGGTTCTCGATCATACGGTCACGGCCATGGGATGCCGGCTGTTACGTCAGTGGATCGTGCGGCCTCTGCTCGACCACGAAGCCATTCAACGCCGGCTGAATGCGGTGTCCGCATTCTTGGACAACCTCAAGCTTCGCCTGCACGTTCGCTCGTTCTTCAAGGACATGCAGGACCTCGAGCGGTTGAGCAGCCGGGTGGTCATGGGAACGGCGACTCCGCGTGACGTTCTTCGCTTGAAAGATTCCCTGACCATTCTGCCCCGGCTCGTTCAGCTTTTCGACGGTGTTGCCGATCCTTTGCTCAACTCCGTCTTGCAGCGCTGGGATTCGCTTGCCGACGTCACTAGGCTGATCGAAGACTCCATTGATCCCAATGCGCCGGGTTCCGTCAAAGAGGGGCCGATTTTTCAGGACGGTGTCGATCCCGTCATCGATGAGCTGCGAATGATGAGCCGGGACGGCGTGCAATGGTTGACCGATCTGGAACGACGCGAGCGGGAAGAGAGCGGCATCGACTCGCTCAAGATCAAATACAATCAAGTGTACGGATATTATTTCGAGGTGACGAAGACAAATCTGTCGCGTGTGCCGGAATATTTTCGACGGAAACAAACGCTCGTGAATGCCGAGCGGTATACGACGGAAGATCTCGAACGCATTGAAGCCCAACTGTCCGGGGCCAATGAGAAGCTACGACGCGCCGAACAGGAACGTTTTCGGGTGGTGCTGCAAACCCTGTCCGGCCACGTGTTCCGTATTCAAAAAATGGCCCAACACGTGGCCCTGCTCGACGTGCTCTCGAATTTCGCAGAGGTCGCTTCCAGAAATCGTTACGTCAAACCGGAGATGCACGACGGCGGGATTATCTTCATCAAGAATGGACGGCATCCGGTTGTTGAACAATTTGACTTACCGGACGGATTTATCCCCAACGACTCCTACCTGGACTTGGACGCGCATCGTTTATTATTGCTGACCGGCCCCAACATGGCGGGAAAGAGTACGTTCTTGCGGCAAACCGGGCTGATTGTCCTCATGGCGCACGTGGGCTGCTTTGTACCTGCCTCAGAAGCGAAAATCGGGGTCATCGATCGATTGTTCACCCGGGTGGGCGCCTCCGATAATCTGGCATTCGGGTTGAGCACCTTTATGGTGGAAATGCTGGAAACCGCCAAAATTTTGCATGGGGCTACATCACGTAGTCTCATCCTGCTGGATGAAATAGGGCGAGGAACCAGTACCTACGATGGTTTGAGTCTGGCCTGGGCTATCGCCGAACACATTCAGGACCGGCGGCTACTCGGAGCGCGAACCCTCTTTGCCACCCACTATCATGAAATGACGGATCTGGAGAAATTCCGGGAAGGCGTTCAAAACCTCACTGTCGCTGTCAAAGAGGACAAGGAGGACGTCATCTTTTTGAGAAAAATCAAGCCGGGGAAAGCCGCTCGCAGTTACGGGATCCACGTGGGCAAACTGGCCGGTTTGCCCTCATCTCTCATCTCGCGAGCTGAAGAAGTCTTGGCGCAACTGGAACAAGAGTCGTCTTCCGAGAATGCAAGCAATCGGATTCAGGAAGAGAACCCCGGGGACATGCTGTCCTCAACCCCCCAACCCCATCCCCTGATTGAAGAAATCAAGCAATTGGAACTGTTCTCGATGACGCCGCTTGAAGCGTTAAACCGGCTGGCTGAGATTCAAAAACGTCTCGATGCCGAATAAAAAAAGGGCAGGACCTTATTCAGGTCCTGCCCTTTTCGATTCCGCGAAAAGCGGCTAGTTATTGCAAGGATGCCCCGAACTTGCCTTCTTTTGTCCCTTTGGACGTATGAGGCTTTTGGTTGGAGTAGGGAATAAACCCGGAAATCGGGCCCACACCCGGGACCATCACATCGTATTGCATCTTCTTGTTTTGTGCCCAATGGTTGTTGTCAATGGACTCCACAACGCCGATTGCCCGCAGGCTATGAATGCTTCTGGGTTTGTCCGGTGTACCGGCCACGTCAGGAATCTCTTTGACCGACGAAACGACCCGATGATTCTGCTCGGTTTCCTGAATCACGAGTTCGACCATGGTATACTTGGAAGCTTCGGTCCCGCTCATCACGGCTTGGCTGTGCGAGCCTTTGCCCAGAGCCACCAGTTTTTTCCACACGCCGTCATCAGCTGCGAAGACTTTCAAATTCTTTCCGGGGAAATATTTCTGCCAATAATATCCACTTTCGGCATTGCCCCCAAACACGGCGATGTTGACCCAGGCGGCTTTGTCATACGGGTCGGTAACCGCAACCCGCCCATGCACGGTAGTCGGCTTGCTGAGATCACCCCACTCAAACCGTTCTTGGAACGCTTCGATGGCAAGCGCACTGGAGGCCATGCAACCCACCACGATCAAGGCAGTTAAAACGGCCAACCCTGATTTCCCAATTTTCATGATTCCTTCCTCCTCAATTAAGCGCTAAAAAAGTTTTGAATGAATCCTTTTCTATATCACAAGCATCAAGTTCGTCTTTATTCGGCAGCGAGGACTTTGAAACTCGTGACGGTGTTGCCGTCGAGTTGAACTTCCATGGCGACCAGGTTTTGCGATGCGTCGGTCAACTGCTTCATCAAAGCGGAATCTTTCACCCGCAGCCGTACCGTTGTTTGCGGGTTGTACCATCCGGCATAGGGATTGTTGCGATCTTCGCCGCCCTGATACCCCCACGCACAACACGCGAAGAGCGGATCAGGAATGGACACATCCCGGTCATCGGAAGCCCGACCAAGGGGATCACCGGTTTCGCCGGGGTTGCTGGTGTTCCAGTATTGAATGCCAAAGAGAATTTCTCCGGCCGGATTGTCGGCCCAATGGGCATACACGCGACCCTTCAAGCTCGAGGGTGCGGTCCCTTTGAGGGACATATCTCCGATAGTGGCAACTTGATTTGGATCACCGCTGCATTTCTTGTTGCTGGAACAGGGGCCCTTTTGGGCATCGGCCAGACCGATGAAGCCAACGAGCATCAGACCTGCAGCCAGCATTCCCACTACGCCCCCACGGAAAAATGACTTCTTCATTTCCCCCTCCTTTACTTAGGATGACATAATAAAAATAACGACTCGTACTTTTTAACCAAAAACCGTCTCAATTGCAACGAAAAAGCACCACCCCTTTTTTCTCATCACTCAAGGGGCCTTTCGACCCTCACAACCTTCTCGCTTTTAATCAGAGTGGCCCATGCTACTCATCCCGTTGCAAGATGTCAAGAGTCTTTCCAGAGAAAATTTACGGCTTTTCACGCCTGCACAAGAAATTTTTCTTGCAGGGGCTCGGGGGGCACGGGGCCCAATGCCGTCACGGACATTGAACCAAAATCCAAAAGCTCCCGGCCGATGGCCTGCACATCCCGCACGGAAACGCGATCGATGGCAGACACGAGTTCCCGGAGGGACACGTACCGCCCTTGCGCGAGTTCATCCTTGGCCAACTTGTTCATGCGCCCATAGGTCCCTTCCAACCCCAGCATCAAGGTCCCTTTCAGTTGATTTTTGGTTCGCTCCAATTCCCGGGGGGCTGGCCCGCGTTTCTGCAATTTCTTGATTTCCCGACAGGCCACATCCACCACCGAGGGCGCTTCTTTGGCCCCGCTCGCCGCATAAACGGTCAACACCCCTCCGTCTGAAAAGCTCGACAATTGGGAATAGATCGTATACGCCAGACCGCGTTTTTCCCGAATTTCCTGGAAGAGCCGGGAACTCATCCCTCCCCCGAGCAGGGCGTTCAGGGTATGGGCTGCGTATCGGGCCGGATGCGCCACGGGCAACCCCTTGAATCCCAGACAGAGATGGACCTGCTCCAATTGTTTGTGATGGACCATGATCCCGCCCCGAACACGGGGCGGTGTCTGCCGTTGCCCGCCATTCCCATCACGACCGGCGGCCTTCCACGTTCCGAATGCGGCCCGGACCAGGGCCTCGACTTTCTTCACCTCGAAATTCCCCGCCACGGCAATCACGGTTTTCTCCGGACGATAGTGTTCCTCCAGATAATGAAGCAGGTCGCGTCGCTGCATGCGCTTCATGGTGGCCTGATCCCCCAGAATGGACCGTCCCAGGGGATGCCCCCGTAACACCTGCTTGGCATGCAGTTCCTGCACGAAATCTTCCGGATCGTCCCGAACCATTCGGATTTCTTCCAACACGACCTGTTTTTCCCGTTCGATTTCCTTGCGGTCAAAACGGGAGTGATAAAACACGTCGGCCAATAAATCGATCGCCTGCCCGATTTGTTGGTCCAACACCTTGATGTACAGGGTGGTGGTTTCATGGGTGGTAAAGGCATTCATCTCTCCACCCAGGCTGTCGATTTCGTGCGAAATCTGCGCGGCAGACCGACGGCGCGTGCCTTTGAACATCATGTGTTCAAGGAAGTGGGCAAACCCCTTCTGCCGAGGCCCTTCATCCCTGGTGCCGACGTTTTCCCAGACACTGACGGCAACGGACTTCAGGGACGGCATCCGTTCCATCACCACACGAACGCCGTTATCGAGGACAAGCTTGCGTGTCCAGGTCATGATTTCGCTACCCAAGATTGGAGTGGGAAAAGTGGCAAAGAATAGTCTGCAAGGACGCCCGTCGAAATCCGTACAAACAGGCCTCCCGGCTAGAGAACCTCTGCCTTATGCACTATCAGGCGCATGGCGGCGTTGTGTCCTCGCTCAACCCTCACCTATCTCTCTGATAAGCCTCGGGTTTCGCTCCGGGACGCCTTGCCCTGCACCCTGCTATCACCATAAATCAGAGGTTCCCTAGGACGCGGCAGAAGGCTGTTCCGACTCCGCCAACGCCTCTTTGCGGCTCAGA
>VXOF01000065.1 GCA_009840285.1 Nitrospira sp. SB0662_bin_26 | reverse complement strand
GACTCACGGCGTGAGCTATTTCCTGTTGCGCGATTTCGATCTGGCGCCGGGCGATCAGCGGGCGCGCGATCGAGGTGCCCAACAAATACGAGCCCTCGTACACGGCGTTGGCCCGGAGCATGGGAAAGACGTAGTCCTTGACGAATGTTTCCCGTAGATCCTCCACGTACACTTTCGTGGCTCCCACGGCTTGGGCCTTGTTCTTGATGGCTTGGAGGTCCTCGCCTTGTCCGAGGTCCGCGCAAAAGGCGATGACGTCGGCCTCGTATTCCGTCCGGAGCCATTGCAGGATGACCGAGGTATCAAGGCCGCCGGAATAAGCCAGAACGACTTTCTTGATCGTGTTGGATTGCGGTGAAGGTGTCGGCATCGTGGTTCGGGTCGTGAGGGTCTCAGGGCCAAGGCCGCCCAAGCCACTCCGTCAAGATTGCTTTTTGAGCGTGCAGGCGGTTTTCCGCCTGCTGCAGGACCACGGACTGCGGCCCGTCCAGCACCGCCGCGGTAATTTCTTCGCCCCGGTGAGCCGGCAGACAATGCAACACGATGGCCGAGGATTTGGCCCGGTTGAGCAGTCGTTCGTTTAACTGGTAGGGGGCCAGGACCTTCACCCGTTCGGCTTGTTCCTGCTCCTGTCCCATACTCGTCCAGACGTCCGTATAGAGCGCATCGGCGTTCTCCGCGGCCTCAACGGGGTCATGCACGATCTCGATAGTCGCGCCCGTGCGGCCGGCTTCCTCGCGGCTGCGTGCGACGATGCCGGGATCGGGCTGGTATTCCGGCGGGCATCCGATCACGACGTGCATCCCCACTATCGCCCCGGCTTCGATCAATGAATTCGCCACGTTGTTCCCGTCTCCCACGTACGCGAGTTTGAGACCGTGGAATGCATCTTCGGTGACAGACCCTTTGACTTCCATGAGCGTGAACAGGTCGGCCAGGGCCTGGCAGGGATGACACAGGTCCGTCAATCCGTTGATGACCGGAATGGTGGCATGGCGCGCCCATTCCTCCAACGTGGACTGCTCGAACGTGCGGATCACGAGCCCGTCGAGATACCGGGACAGCACCAGGGCGGTATCGCCGAGACTCTCGCCCCGGCTGAGTTGGATGGTATCCGACGGCAGGAACAAAGCCTGCCCGCCCAATTGATGCATGCCCGCTTCAAAGGAGACTCGCGTGCGGGTCGAGGGTTTCTCGAACAGCAGCCCCAAGGTCAAGCCCGAGAGCCATTGCGAAGCCGGACCGGGTCGCGGGGTCGCCTTGAGTTCGCGGGCAATGCGGAACAGGCGGAAGATCTGACTGCCGGAAACATCGGAGACGGCCAGCAAGTCTTTCGTCCCGCCCGCCGGCGTGGCGCGGACGTCCGCCGAAACGCCGGGCTCTGGAATGGATTGTCCCAAGAGTGTCATAAGTCAGTTCCGAATCGATTGGCGTGAAACATCACCGTCTTCATGAATGCGGAAGCGAGTCGAGTCGTTTCTTCAACACGCCGGATAACACGTCCAATAAGCGATCGATTTCGCCATGGGTCACAATCAACGGCGGCACGAACCGGAGTACGTTGCCCACGGTGCAGTTGATCAACATACGCCGGGCCAGACAGTCATGGACCACCGGTTGCCCGTCTATGGATAGTTCCATGCCTTGCAGGAGACCCAGGCCGCGAACTCCAGTGACCACGGACAACCGGTTCTGCAAGGATTGGAGCCCTTTGTGCAGGTAGGCCCCCGCAGCTTGGCAGCGTTCGAGCAGTTGGTCGTCCAACAACGCGTCAAGCGTGGCGAGGGCGCCGGCACAGGCCAGGGGATTCCCGCCGAACGTGGACGCATGGGAACCAGGCCCGAACGCTTGCGCCACGTTGTCGGTGGCGAGACAGGCGCCGATGGGAAGCCCGCCGCCCAACCCCTTGGCCAGGGTCATGATATCCGGCTGCACGTTGTACTGTTCATACGCAAACAGGGTGCCGGTTCGCCCCATGCCCGTCTGGATTTCATCGAAAATCAACAGCACGTCGCGGTCGCGGCAGAGCGCATGCAATTGCTCGAGAAAGGCCCCATCGGCCACTACCACGCCGCCCTCGCCCTGGATGGGCTCGAGCATTACCGCGGCGGTGCGCTGATCCATTTGACGTTCAATCGAGGAGACGTCGTTGAAGTCGGCATACTTGAAACCCTGCGGCAGCGGGGCGAAACCTTGCTGTACTTTGGTCTGTCCCGTTGCCGTCAAGGTGGCCAGGGTCCGGCCGTGAAACGAGTTGTTCATGGTGATGATCTCGTGACGGTCCGGGCCGTATTTTTCAAAGGAATACTTGCGGGCGAGCTTGATGGCGGCTTCGTTGGCTTCCGCCCCGCTGTTGCAGAAGAACACCTTGTGGGCAAAGGAATGCGCGACCAATCGCTCGGCGAGCCGTACTTGCGGTTCGGAATAATACAGGTTCGACGTATGAAGGAGGTGCCGGGCTTGTCGCTCGATAGCCGTGACCAGGTCGGGATGCCCGTGCCCCAGCGCATTGACCGCGATGCCAGCGACAAAATCCAGGTATTCCCGGTCCTCCGCGTCATAGACCTTGCACCCCTTGCCCCGCACCACGCTGATGGGAAACCGGGCATAGGTATTCATGATCGTCCGGGCGGAACGCTGTTGAAGATCTTCAGTCATCATGGCGACGAAACCTCGCGTAGAAACAGGCGAATCTAGCACAGGGCCTCTCAGTGGTGCAACGGAACGGAGCCTTCTTCTCCCGTGTTGACGCGGCCTTCGCCCGTCCGGTGGCCTTCCTCAACAGTCGCATGGTATAACCCCAACCATGAGAGCGTGCGAGTCCTGCGAACAACAGAATCCCGATGATGCCCAGTTTTGCCTGCGCTGCGGCAAGGAGTTTTCCCCGGAAGCAGCGGTTGAGGCGGAAACCGGGACGGATCAGGAGGAGCAGTATTGGCGGACGTTGATCGGTCCCGGGAGATGTATCCAATTCACGTTGACGAGCGGCTGGTCGTGGAAACCCGCATGGGATTATTACCAACGCGTGTTTCAACGGTTTCACACCGCACAAGGCCCCCGCTTTTCGCTCACGTGGAACTGGGCCCCGTTTTTGGTCGAACCCTTTCTCTGGTTTCTGTATCGCAAAATGTACCTGTTTGCGTTCGTGTATTTTATCGGTCCCATCGTGTCCGTGTTTATCACCAGCGATATCACGGTGCCGATCGTGTGGTCGATCATCGCCAGCGCGAGCGCCAATTACGTGTATTACTGGCACCTGAGAGACCTGTTACTGAAGGCGAAAGCCCGGACCGGCCTGGACCGCGCGGCCCGCATGCGGCAGCTCATGGATGAAGGCGGCGTCCAATCCTACGTGTTCTGGTTGGTGGCGGCGTCATTCTTGTTGAAGATCGGCGTCTTCTTTGCCGTGCTCGGCGAAGCGCCGCTCGAAGACGAGTTTCCCTTGCCTGACGGGGAGCCCGGCGGGGAGGAGACGGAGGGTCGCCGGATGATTCTGTGACGGCCGTGAACGAGCCGGAAATCAGCGGCCGGGGCCGGCCGGTTGCGACAGTTCCCAGCCGAACCATGATTGGAACCACTCATAATCGCTTTGGTAGGCCGTATGCACCGTGGGCAGTCCGTCGTCGCTTTTCTCTTTCAACAAGGTATAGGTCCGGGGCCAGTTCTTGGTCCACCAGGATTTGAGTTCGCCCGGGGTAAACGGATGGTCATTGGGTTGACGAATGCCGGCGGCCGTAATCACATCGGTGAGCAGCGGCCAATAGCGGTCCTTCCCCAGGTTCAGGGTGCGAAAATGTTCGCGGAGCAGAAACACGACCCATAACTCGGCACTGTGTTTCTTGTTGTGTTTGAAGGGTTGCGTCTGTCGCAGGGGAATGGGATCGAAGTCTTTGATGATCGAGGTATAGTCCGGCCCGCCGTAACTGCCCGCGACCTTGGCGATGTCCTGCAGCATGTTGGCCAACTCGACCTCGACGATCGGGGAAGCCGCAGGCGCCGTTTGGCCGGCCAGGGGATTGGGCGTAGTCAGGAGGTCGATCAGGGGTTTGAGTTCGCGCAGGCGCGTCACGGCGGCATTCAGGATCTGCGCCGATTCCAACCAGTAATCCGGATCGTGTTTGGACACGCGTTCACGACCCGGCGGGGGCAACACGATGGGGATCCAATGGCGCACCAGGACGAACAGGATGTACGGCATGTCCCCATCGACTTCCACCACGCGGCCCAACACGTTGTGGGGCGCGGCTGCGTTGTCAAAGAACTGCTCGACCTTCTCCCGGATGTGGAGCCGTTGCCCGAGCGCGATCCACCACCGGGCGTCGAGGTGCGGTCGGTCGGGTTGAGTCATAGGCGGCATGACGGTTGTCTCGGAGGCGTGATCCTGTCTGGAAATGACGGGGAGCGGGACGTGCTTGGCATGGTACGGGGTGCGGCCGAGCAAAGCAAGAGGAACGAAACGGGTGCCCTGAGTGACCCGAAGATGGAAATCGAAACGATTGTTAGACATGAGGAGGAGGCATGAAACACGTCGTCCTGATTCGCCACGGTGAATCACAATGGAATCTCGAAAACCGGTTTACCGGGTGGGTGGACGTCCCCCTCAGCCCCAAGGGCGAGCAGGAAGCGCGGGAAGCAGGGGAGAAACTCCGGACTTTCCGGTTTGATCATGCCTTTACCTCCGTGTTGACGCGGGCCATCAAAACCCTGGAGATCGTGTTGGACGTTATCGGCCAATCCGGGCTGCCGGTCGAACAACACCAGGCGTTGAACGAACGCATGTACGGCGATTTGCAAGGCCTCAATAAGGCCGAAACCGCGGAAAAATTCGGCGAAGCCCAAGTCAAACTGTGGAGGCGAAGTTACGACGTGCGGCCCCCGGGCGGAGAAAGTCTGCAGGACACGGCCGACCGCGTGTTGCCCTATTACCGGGAACACATATGGCCGCGCCTGGCGAAAGGCGAGACATTGTTGATCGCGGCGCACGGGAACAGCCTGCGCGCCCTCGTCATGCACCTCGACCAACTCTCCCGTGAAGAGGTCCTCGAACTGAACATCCCCACCGGCGCCCCGCTGCTCTATGAACTGGACGACCGGGGCCAGGCCGTCACCCACCGGTACCTCTAACGCCTTTTTTCGCCATCTGTCGTCTCCGATGAGCATTCCGTTTAATACGCATTGACAAATAGACTTATCTGCGTATATTGCAAGAAGTTATTCCGCGAAGTGAATTCCAGGTGAGTCTGGCAGGCAAACAACAGCAGCCTGAGGACCACGGCGTCCGGCGACCGGGCCATCTGGGAATTCTGAACGTTCTCCGGCCGGGACAAGTTGTCCGACGAAAAGGCCCCGGTCACAGAGGAACGTCAGCCTCGGAAAACAAAAACGAGAGTGAAGGGGGTCGCTCACCCTATGGCGTGGCGCGTTCACGTCTGGTCTCCGTCACCTTTTTCACAGAGGTAGCACGAATTTAGCACACAGAAGAGAACACACCGCTTACAACCCGAAGATAGGTACGAACGACGAAAGGCACACGATGGAAGACCCGAAGTTTACCGTTGCCCGCATTGTTATTGATGGAAACACCCGACAAATCACCGTGGAGTGCGCACTGGAGTATTCCGGACACTCGATAAAACAAGCGATCGTGACGCTCCCCCACACGGACGCGCTCGCCTCGTGCAGGGAGTACGTCTTCAAGCACGTCTATCAGACGCTGTTTGAAGTGATCAGATTTGGCGCTCAAATTCCGGAAGCGCCAGGCGGACATGATCATGAACCGTCGTAGGCAACGACGGTTCGGTCACCTTCGCAAAATTCAGAAACGTCTCCAGCATCGCCCGAAAATTCTCGCGCTGAATCTCCTCGGCGCGAGGCAACGGTTTTTGAGGATCGACCGGTTCCTTAACGGACGTCCTTTCTGGGTACGGGTCAAGGAGCAGTGCGGCTCGGCAACAGCGGCCCGGAACCCCGAACAAACAACGAGCCAATGTAGAACATACTGAGCATTCTGCAACCCCTGCCCAGGCCTTTGTCTGGGTTTGCGATACGTGTTTATGGTACGGTCTGTATCTTCAAGAGAACTTTAAGATGAAGAGGAAACTTCACCCCATTGCCGGCGTTCTGGCGCTTCTGATTATCGTGGCGTTCTGGGTCTCGACTGTCGGCTCAGAACTCTTCGGCACCGAGGACGACATCAGGACCGTCAAGCTGATGATTCCCTGGGGCTTCCTGGTGCTCATTCCGTCACTCGCCCTGGCAGGAGGTACCGGCCACGTGCTCGGCCGTGGGCGAACTGACCGATTGGTCGCTCGCAAGGGCAAGCGGATGCCATTCATCGCCGCCAATGGCATCGTCATCCTGATTCCGGCCGCGCTGTTTCTGGCCTACAAGGCCGATGCCTACGCATTCGACACAACCTTCTATGCGGTACAGGTCCTGGAACTGGTCATGGGGGCGCTGAACATCGCGCTCCTGGGGCTGAACCTGGTCGATGGCCTTCGGCTGACGGGCCGTGTTGTGCAGACTGGTCGATAAAAGCCGGACGACCGATAACCTCCCTATACCTGTAACGGCCGGTTTGTCGGTCGCAGTGGCGTACCGCCCTCAACGTGTGGAGAAGCGCCGTCGCTTGACCGGAAGGGACTCGGCAAACTTCGCCGCCCGGCGCACCCACGTTTTCAAATCGTTGTCCGATGCGATGCCTGACGGCTCAACCAGCGCCCATCCCTTCATGGTTCGTCCCGTGATATCGAACGGCTTCGTGTGCGGTTTCGTCAGGGTCTCGTCGTGATGTTTTCTATCGAGCCGTACGATGAGCGACCTCTTCCATGTGCCTACGCACATGTTCCCGTTGATCATGAAACAGACACCGCCGAACATCTTCTTCTCGGAGAATCCCTTGCGCTGCGAGAGTATGGGACGGATCCGTCCGGCCAACGCATCCTCGTTCCTCATATCCGTTCTTCCATACCTATCGCAGGGTTTCCTCGAGTTCGGCGACGAGTTCCCCGATCTCGTCGATCGGGACCAGGTCGAGCAATACCGCCAGCATGTTTTGCCGGTCGTGGGAGGCAATGACGTGGTCGTCCTCGAGCCCCTCTGCCGCCGCACTCAAGACGGCAATGGGTTCCCCGCCTTGTTGAGCGATGTCCTCCCACGTCCGGTGCTTGCGTTCCATCGCGGCATAGAACTCATCGATGGGAACGTGAACCAGCCCGAACCGGCTGCCCCATTTTTCACGAACCTGCTCATGGATGGTTTGTTGCATTTGGCTGCACACGGGTTCCGGGATACTCACGCGCACGGCGCAGGTGATCCAATACAGGCTCAGGGCCAGCAATTCCTTGGTGACGGCTTGCGCCTGTTGGGTGGTCAGCGTCAGCCCGTAGTCTTCGAGGAAATCGGGGGCCACGGACGGAGGGATGAGTTGAACGAGGGCTTGCGCGGTTTCTTGGGCGTGTTCGGTCATGGCGTGCTCGGGTAAGGGCTCTTGCTGATCGCCTGCGCAGCATACGCAGCAGACCGTAGTTGAGGCAAGCGCCTCGCTTGACACTCAAACCCGGTGAATGCCACGCTTGCCGTGGCGATTTCTCTCATACCATCCTGATACAGAACAGACGGGGCAATTAAAGCGATGTCCTATCTTCTGATGGCCATTGCGGGCTTATGGATGGCCGATGGGTTGGCCTTATTGGTGGCCCCCCTGTCGATCGTCGGGAAGGTCAGGCGGGCCCTCTCGACCTCGCCTTCACTCCTCAAATGGTCGGGGCTCACCCTGGTGGGAGGCATGATCCTGCTCCTGCAAGCGTCCGAGCTGACTTACCAGGTATTATGGATGGTCACTGGGTTCGCCATGGTGGCGAAGGGCGGATTTTTTTTGTTGTCGAGCGACGAAACGCGCGAGTCCGTGTTGCAGTGGTGTTTGAGCCGGGAGGCGGTGGATTATCGCATTTGGGGGCTGGGGTTGTGTACGCTCTCGGTGTTGTTGATCCATGCATGCGGGTGGCTGTAGGGGCGGCCTATCAAGGAAAGGCGTTGAAAGGTTGATGGCAGACCTCTTTATGGGCTTGACGAGCCTGGCCTGGGGATTGGCGGGGTTGACGGTGGCCATTGTCCCCGCGCTGGCGCTCGTCTGGGCCAGGCGGATTCTCCTGGATCCCTGGCCGCGCTTTTGGTTCGGGCAGACGATCCTGCTGATCGGGTTGCTGTTGATGATCGGCACCACGGGTCTCACGGGGTTTTGGGTCTGGGCGGTGTGCGGCGCGCTGGCCGCGATCAAGGCCTGTCTGTTGCTCGGGGCCCCGGCGTCGTGGCGGGAACGGACGTTGCGATGGCTCGGCACGTGGCCGCCGTGGCTGTACCGGGTCGGCGGGATGATCGACCTGGTCTTCGCGGTGTGCCTGGCCGCGGACCTCATTCTTCATGGCTGAGACGGACGCCATGAGCGAAGGGAACAGCCAGGACCTGACCCGGTTGTGGGAGATCCACCAGGCGGCGGAATGGCCGATTGGGGTGGGCTCGCGTGAAGGCGAACTCATGACCCTGGACACGGTCGTCTGCGGGTGCGTCACCTATTTTTTCGAAGAGCGCGACCTCGACCCGCAACGCGTGGCGATCCTCGAAGATTGCCTCTCCGATCTGGAGGCCGCGCTGCCGGAACTGACCGAGGAGCCCCTGGACTACTTCCAGCGGGTCAAACAATTGGGCGCATTGCTCCTGGAGGTGGGTCGCCGGTGATGAGACGTGTAGGGAACAACGATCGTTGTTCCCTACTGGCAATGGCATCCGTCGTTCTTTGCTTCGTCCTGTCGACGGGGACGGGGGCAACGGCCGCGGAGTTCACCTTCGTGGCCTTGGGCGACATGCCCTACGGCCCGCAAGAGCAAGCCTATCCCGCGTTCAAGGCGCTGATCGCGGAGATCAACCGCCGGGCTCCTGTCTTCACCTTCCACCTCGGCGACACCAAGTCGGGCGTGGACCCCTGCTCCGACGAACTGCTGCTGGAGCAGCGGGCTTTCATGAACAGTTTCGCGTCGGCGCTCGTCTACACTCCGGGCGACAACGAGTGGACCGATTGTCATCGCCTGCTGGCGGGCGCGTATGACCCGCTCGACCGGCTGCGCTTCATCCGTGAGCACTACTTCTCGACCGCCCTGAGTCTCGGCGGGCAGCCGATCCGCGTCGAGCGCCAGGCGGACGTCATGTCCGGCTTCGAGCCGTTCGTGGAGAACAGCCGGTTCAACCGGAGAGGCGTGTGGTTCGTGATTGCGCACGTGGTCGGCTCCAATAACAACTTCGACGCCGTTGAGGATTCCGATGCGGCCCAGGAATCTCTCGCGCGTGACAAAGCGAACCGGACGTGGCTGGCGGATTCGTTCGACAAGGCCGCGGCCGCGAACGCCGAGGCCGTGGTCGTCGCCATTCACGCCGACATGTTCGGGGACGGCTTCGACCCGCAACAGGAATCCTTTGCCCGCGTTTCGGGGTTCAAGGGCTTTGCCGAGACCCTCGTCAGGAAAGCACAATCTTTCGCGAAACCGGTCCTGCTGCTTTTCGGGGACAGTCACGTCTTCCGGGTCTTTCACCCCTTTCCCCGCTCGGCCGGCAACCTGACCGCCGTGGAAGTGTACGGCGCGGAACACATGCACGCCGTAGAGGTCACGGTCGATCCGGACACGACAGCCGTGTTCACGGTCAAGCCCGTGCGGAATCCCGTCTTGCCCGAGGCGCCTGAGGCCCAATCAGGCGGCTTGTAACGGTTCACGCATTTCCTCTACCGTATAGAAATGGGGGCCCGGCTTCAGCCGTCGTGTTTTAGAACCTCCCCGGACATCGTTCCCTCTATAGCGGTCACATAAAGCCGTGCGACGGTGTCTGCGGGAACCCCTCCATCTCCCCATCCCATTCCTTCTGCCGTTTCCTTGACCATCGGCGGGCTGACCACGTTCAAACGTCTTCCCCCGGAAAGCCCGAGTGCGGCGGCACGAACAAATCCTTCCACGGCTGAATTGATTGTGGTGAGGAGCACGGAAGCCGCGTGCGGTTCATCTGCGAGAATCCCACTCGTCAGGGTCATGGAACCGCCCTCCTTCACAGACTCCCACCCATAGCGCACGAGGTTAATTTGTCCCATTAACTTATTACCCAGTCCGAAGGTGAAATCTTCGTCACCCAGAGAATCCAGTGGTCCAAAGCTGGCATCGCCCGTCGCACAAATCATGGCATCGACGGCGGAGACGGTTTGGTACATGGCTTTAATTGAGTCCGGGTCACTTAAATCCACGCGAACCTGTCCTTTCCGTGAGGCCTCAACAATGTCATGGGTTTGCTTGAGAGCCTTGACGACGGCTCTCCCGATTGTGCCTGTTGCCCCTACCACGATGATCTTCATACTCATTGCCCTCTTTCTGTTGAAGATGAGGATGCTCGACGCTGGCCATACATCACATAACAACTCGTATACGCGCCGAGGCATGGTTTGTCTACTTTAGCCGATGGCTTGTGCCGATATAATGAAGTCAGACGACGCATACCTGCCATCACGCAACGCATGGTGTCCTTTCTTCCCCTTGATTGACTGGTCAAAACCCCTATGCTACCTTCTTCGTCTGAGCCGAATCGGTCGGCAAAGGAGTCCTCATGGAAAAAGACCTGAAAACCATTCTGGGTAAATTGCAATACACCGACGACGCCAAGGTCGTCCAGCAGATCACCCAGCAGACCCGGCAGGTACAGGAGCGCATGTCGGGGATCAAGCACAAGATCGTGGTGATGAGCGGCAAGGGCGGGGTCGGGAAAAGCATGACCACGGTCAATTTGGCCTTGGCCCTGGGACGGCAAGGCCACAAGGTCGGGATCATCGACGTGGATCTCAACGGGCCTTGCGTCCCCCGCATGATGGGGATTCTGGGCAAGGGGCTCGAGGTCACGCCGGATGGGGCGCGACCGCCGGAAGGGCCGTATGGCATCAAAGTGGCTTCCATGGATTTCCTGCTCAATGAGACGGCTCCCGTGCGATGGAAAGGCCCGATGGATTTGAGTCCCGTGTGGTTGGGACTCATGGAAATGAACGTGATCCGGGAGTTCCTCGCCGATATTCTCTGGGGAGACTTGGACTATCTGTTGGCCGATCTTCCCCCGGGCGCCGCGGCGGATAAACCTCCGGTCATCGCCGGTTTCCTTCCGGACCTGGCTGGCGCGGTGGTGGTCACGACGCCGTCAGAAGTGGCCTCAAACGTCGTGCAGAAGTCGATCGGCTATGCCACGGAACTGGGCATTACCGTGTTGGGGGTCGTGGAAAACATGAGCCAATACCGGTGCCCGTCGTGCGGCGCGGAGAATGAGCTGTTCGAAGGTAACACCGAGGGCATGTGTGAAGCCCTCAACCTGCCGTTGCTCGGCTGCATTCCGTTCGACCGGAACTTTGCGAAAACGTTCGATAAAGGGACCCCGTTGCTGGATGGGGAGTATCCCACGAACAAGCGCTATGCGGATATTGTCGGCCGGATCCAGTCGATGCTGGATTACAAAAGAGTCCTGGCCGAAAAACTATAAGTGAACGATGGAACTTGTCTTTATGACGGAACCCCTGATTTATTGTGATAGCGGGATGCAGGGCAAGGCGTCCCGGAGCGAAACCCGAGGCTTATCAGAGAGATAGGTGAGGGTTGAGCGAGGACACAACGCAGCCATGCGCCCGATAGTGCAATAAATCAGAGGTTCCTTACCTTTAACTCTCCCGCGTGAGGCCATTATGAAATTCGTCTGCTTGAACTGCGAAACCTATATGAGTTTTGAAAAGGTGGAGAAACCCGCCGAAGGGTCGCTCGGGGTGTTCTTCGCCTGTCCCGCGTGCGACGTGAAGGTGTCCATGGTGACCAATCCGGGCGAAACCCAGATGGTCAGTTCCCTGGGCGTGCAGCTTGGCGGCCGGACGGTAGACCCGTCTCCATTGGAAATGACCCGGGGCACGTTGAAGGAAGACGTCGGGACTCCGGCCGCGGCGGGGTCCATGGCGGACTATCTGAACGAAAAGATCCACGCCGGACAGAGCGCGAGCCCCGCGCCCGGCGCAACAGCCAAAGAAGGCGAGTCCGGCGGCTGTCCGTTTTCCTCGATGGTCGCGCAAATGGGGTTGGCGAGCGGCGAGTCCTCCACCGGCACGCAACCGCCCGCGCTGCAATGGAGCCCCGATGCGCAGGAACGGTTGGAGAAACTTCCGTCGTTCGTGCAGCCGATGGTCAAGAGCAGCGTGGAAACGTTTGCGCGAAAGAACGGCTACGCGACCGTCACGTTGCAGGTCATGGATGATTCCAAGAATTCATCGAACGGCTTGAACTGGTCGCCGGAAGCCGAGGAGCGCCTGCGCAACATCCCGGACTTCATTCAACCCATGGCCCGCAAGGAAATCGAACGGCTGGCTCAGGAACGCGGCGCGACCACGGTCTCCGCCGAACTCATGGACGAAGCCAAAGAAAAGTTCATGAAATTCATGTGACGCAGAGTCGGGCATTGATTCAACGAAGGCGGCTCTTGATCCAAGAGCCGCCTTTTCTTTTCCTGTCATCCTTGCTTTTCCATCTGTCATCCCGAACGAAGCATGAAATCTGCAGTTTCTTTTTTCCGTCATCCCCGACCCGATCGGGGATCCAGCGTCTTTCCTTTCTTCTTCGTCCGTGAAGATAACAACACTGGATTCTTGCTAAGGCCTTGCGGGAATGACAGAAGGAGGCAAGGCAGTGAGAGTAGGTCGAGTGCCGCCTTCTGCATGGCCGAGAAGCGCAGCCGAGTCCGGAGCAACGGCGAGCACTGTCTGAGCGGAGCGAGTTGCGCAGTCGCCGGGCTCGGCAAGCCTCGCAGGGAACCCAACGGGCCATGCAGGGCGGACATGGTTACGGCTTCAGGCGGTAAATCTCTTCGAATTTGAGAGCGTCAACCGAGGTGTCCATCCACGAATTCCCGAGGCGTTACGATTTGAATGTTTTTGTAGCCAGATACGGCCAGCAGATCGCTGTCGCCGCTAATGATCGTTTTCGTGTCGCTCGCTAAAGCGCAGGCAATGAACTTATCGTCATCCGCATCGCTTGAAGCCGATTCTGGCAACGGCAGCGGATCCACAATGTGACAGTTTTGGACAATCAGAATAAGAATTTGAGTAATATCGACAGTTGGATATCGAAAGGAAAGTCGTTCACAGACTTCAAAGTATTCCTCCAGAATCTCGTGTGAGACGACAAATTCAAGTTGGCCGTGAAGCCACGCCTTCAGGATTCGTGCCGGCGGACCGTCGAAGAAGATACCCGATATGAGAACGTTGGTATCTACGACGACTTTCATTTCCCGGAACGTACTTCCGAGATAACGGACTTGACGTCGGCCCGCTTTAAGCCGGCCTTTCTCGCCTGCTTTCTGGCGTTTGCTATCAGGGTGGCAAATTCGTCCATCGAGGGCGGGGAGATGGCTTTCATGATGACCGTATCCTTGTTGGCGATCACCACGAATTGAGTCCCGGCCTCAAGCCCCAGACGCTTCCGAATTTCTTCGGGAATGACGACCTGTCCCTTCGAAGACATCTTCGTCGTTGTCAGTTCTGCCATGTGGATCCCCCTCCTTCCACAAATCTTACTGGTAAGATCAGCATACTCGTCAATGCACCGGTCAAGCAACCATATTTTGTGGCATCGAAAAACGATCGCCTGTTTTACGCAAACGCCTTCCAATTCGCGTACGGCTTGAGGCGGTAAATCTCGTCCACGGGCGTTGGCAGTGCCACGCCCCGTTGTTCGAGCAGATCGGCGGTCTGCCGCAGGGGCAACCCGACGATGGTGGGATAATCCCCCTCGATCGCCTCGATGAACCGCGCCGCTTCTCCTTGAATCGAATACGCCCCGGCCTTCCCTAAACTTTCCCCGGTCATCAGATAGCGCTGCAGTTCCTGGTCCGTGAATGGCGTCATCCGGACCAGGGCGGTCTCGACCCGAACGACGGTGACGTAGGCGGTCTCGTGAATGAGCGCGATAGCGGTGTGCACGTGGTGGCTGCGTCCCCGGAGTCGCCGCAGCATGGTCCCAGCGTCGTCGGGATCACGCGGTTTGCCCACCAGTGTTCCGTCGATCTCGATCACCGTGTCACTGCCCAACACCAGGTCGTCCGGATGCCGGCGGGCAATGGAGAGCGCCTTGTCCAGCGCGAATTGTTTGGCCTGCTCCCGTGGCGCCAGGCCGGGGAAGGGAATTTCCTCGGCCGCGGGCGGGACGATCTCGAACGCGATGCCGAGCAGGGCCAGCAGTTCGCGGCGGCGCGGGGAGGTGGAAGCCAGGATGACGGACACGGTGCTGGCGGCGGATTATGCCGGTGCGGCGGTGAGGGCTTCGACGTCCGGGGCGACGTGCCGGGAGATGTATTCGTGGAGCAAGCGTTCGACATCCCCGGAATTGTTGGTCTTGACCATATCGGCACGCAGGGCGGCCGCATGTGGGAAGCCGCTGCAGTACCAGCCCAGGTGTTTGCGCATGCGAGGGAAACGGGGAGCATCGTGAAACCGTTCAAACGTGTGCGCGTGCTTCAAAATCATGTCGAACCGGTCCTCGCGGGAGACCGCGGGTTCGGGGACCGGATTTTGAGAACATGCCCTCACGGCCTCACGGATCGCTTCTTTGCCGTGAAAGATCCACGGGTTGCCCAGAGCCGCCCGGCCGATGAGAATGCCGTCCACCCCGCTGGCCAGGGTGCGGGCGATGGCCTCGTTCAAGGAGCCGATGTCGCCGTTGCCCAACACGAGAATGCCTTGTTCACGGATTTGAGCCGCAGCCTCGGCGATCGCGTCCCAATCCGCGTCGCCCCGGTACATTTGTTTCAGGGTGCGACCGTGGATGGACATAACCTGCGGTCGACCTTCGGCTAGGCACGCGCTCCATTCCTTGATGATGACGGAGTCGTATCCCAGGCGCGTTTTCACTGAAAGCGGCAGGGCGACACGTGGCGGGGCCTGATGGTCCTCCGCGGCACGCGCCATGCGCACTTTTTCGACGATGCCGGGTTTGAGCCCGGCTTCGGCCAGGGTTTGCCCGTCGGCCCAATCACGCAGCCCGCGTTCGGTTGCGGCCATGATGTCCAGCGCCAGTTCCGGCGTTCTGATGAGCCCGGCGCCGCACCCGGACGACGCCACGTTTTTCGACGGGCACCCCATGTTGATATCCAGGCCGTCGAACCCGAGTTCACTCACCACGTGGGCGGCCTGGTAAAACAACAGCGGCTCTTTTCCGTACAACTGGGCCACGATGGGGCGTTGCCCGTCGGTGTACCGCAACGGCTCCCAGCCCATGACCCGGCCCTGGCAAATATCGTGGACATTGGTGAATTCGGTAAAGATCACGTCCGGCCGGCCCTTCGACTTCGCTTCCGTTCGTTCTGAGCGTAGCGACAGCGAAGTCGCAGAACGCTCAGGGCAAGCCCCGGTGGCGATAATGTGGCGGAACGCAATATCGGTGACTCCGTCCATGGGAGCCAATCCGATGATGGGCCGTGGAAGGTGATGCCAGAAACTCATGCGCGTAGAAGGGGACGACATCCTGTACAATATAAGTAAAGAGCTAACTATAAGATAGAGGAGAGCATTGTCCAGCGCAATGTTCGGAAAGTTTGACAAGAGGTGATTGCCATGACGAACCGGCACAATTCAAACCATTTCCCACCTGCCGCTCCCCAGCCGGGAACGAGCATTCTGTCGCACGAACTGGAGGACGAGCATGATCAAGTGCTGGCCAGACTTCAACGCATCCCACCGGAATCATCCAGGGGGCGAGGAAGCCACGCGGACGAGGGGATGTTGGCCAGCGTCTTGATGCCGTCAGCTGATCAGGAATCGGGCGCGGGTCTGCTGTCCTGCGATTTTTCGGAAAAGCACGAAGCCTTGCTGTCTCGACTCGAACGGATCCTGGCGAACGCCTCCGACGACCTGCGCAGCACGTTGATCCGGGGCATGTTGGCCGGTGTCGCCACGATGGCCGAACAGCCGCCCGATCTTCTGGACGTGAAGATCATGAGCCGGGCATTCAAGGAACTGCAACATGCGTTCCGGGTATTTCAGCCCTACGAACACTGTCGGAAAGTGAGCATCTATGGGTCAGCCCGCACGCTTGCCCACGACCCCAATTTTCAACTGGCCGCGCGGATGGGGCGGCTGTTGAGCCAACGCGGGTTCATGGTGATTACCGGCGCGGGACCGGGGATCATGGAGGCCGGTCACGAAGGAGCGGGTAAGGACATGAGTTTCGGCGTGAACATCATGCTGCCCTTCGAGCAAAGCGCGAACGCCATCATTGCCGGCGACCCCAAGCTGGTTCACCTGAAGTACTTCTTTACCAGGAAACTCCTGTTCGTGCGCGAATCGCACGCCGCGGCCTTTTTCCCCGGCGGGTTCGGCACCATGGATGAAGCGTTCGAACTGTTGACCTTGATCCAGACCGGCAAGGCGAACGTGGTGCCGATCGTGTGCCTGCAGGTCCCGGGCTCCGACTATTGGACCCGGTGGATGGATTTCGTGAAACACCAATTGTTGCCCGGGAGCTTCATCTCGGAATCGGACTTGTCATTGTTGAAAATTTTCGACAATGCCGAGGCCGCGGCCGACGAAATCCAACACTTCTATCGGAATTTTCACTCGTACCGGTTTGTAAAAGAATCCCTGGTCATCCGGATGCGACACCCCTTAACACCGGAGCAACTCAAGGAAGTCCGGTCCAGATTTCACGATCTCGCTTCCAATGGGGTCATCGTGCAAGGGAAAGCCTTGGCGCCTGAACTCGATGATCGGGAAGCGCTCCCTCTTCCCCGGTTGATTCTCCCCTATCATCGACAGGACGCGGGCCGGCTCAGGCAACTCATTGATTGGTTGAACGGGCTGCCCCAAGGTTCCGCTTAAAGTGCCGTGGAAGGAGCCCGGCGTCAATCGGATTATCGTCGAAAGGACCCCGGGTAATGAGGAGGAGGTTTGGCCTCCCACGGGATTCGTGTTATGGTTTTCGACGATGAGCGATTCACCGGACAAACCATTTTCAGGCCAGGATCCGACGGTGGTGCTGTATCATGCCGACTGTCTTGACGGGTTCGGGGCGGCGTGGGCTTTGTGGAAGAAGTATCCTGATGCGCGCTATCTGCCGGTCGAACACGGACTCAGCCCGCCGTCGGGGTTGGACCACGACCACGTGGTCATGGTGGACTTCAGTTATCCCCGTGAGGTTATCGAACGCCTCGCTGATTCCACGGCCAGTCTCCGGATCCTGGATCACCACGTCACGGCGCAGGCCGCGTTGGCCGGTCTCCCGTACGCGTATTTCGACATGAAGAAAAGCGGCGCGGTGTTGGCTTGGGAATGGGCGCACCCGGAGCCGGTGCCTTGGCTGCTCCAATACATTCAGGACAAGGATCTGTGGGAATGGCGGTTGCCCATGAGTCGTGAAATCAATGCCGCGTTGGACTCGTATCCGTTCGACTTTCAGGTCTGGGATGGGCTGTCGCAGGACACGCTGGAAATCGAAGGCCGGGCGATTCTACGACGGGAGGACGTCCTGATCACCAAGATCATCAAGGAATCGGTCTTGGTCGAGTTTGAGGGGGAAACCGTGCCGGCGGTCTACAGTCCGGTGATGACGAGTCAGATCGGAGAACGTCTGAGCCGGGGCTATCCGTTCTGCATCATCTGGCATCAACGGAACGGCCGCCGGTATTTCAGCCTGCGCTCGAAACCGGGGACCGTTGACGTCTCCGCCATTGCCGCCCGGCACGGGGGCGGCGGGCACGTCAATGCCGCGGGCTTTTCCATTCCTCTTGAAGATGCGGATATCCTGAATCCCATCAGAGGGTAGCCCAGCGATGCATGGAAGTGGCCTGGCATAGCAAAACATCGCAACCACATAGCAAAATATCGCAATAGTATAGCAAAGCATAGCAAAATCATAGCATAAACATAGCAAAAAGCAGCAATTCATAGCACGGCATAGCAAATCATAGCGCCGCATAGCAGATGTTGGACGGCACGCCGGATGATGTGTAACAGCGTGGTTTCATGATTCCACTACGCGACGATAACCCCACGGAAATCAAACCCTTTGTAACTATCGGCTTCTTGGTGGCTTGCGTCGTGGTCTTCCTGAACCAGGCGATGCTGGGGCCGCAGAGCGGGCAGGCCTTCGTGTATCAGTATGGGGCCATCCCCGCGGTGGTGTTCGGGTATGCCGAACTCCCGGTTGAACTCGCGGCGGTGTCGCCCTATGGCAGCTTGGTCACCAGCATGTTTCTGCACGGCGGCTGGATGCATCTGATCGGGAATATGCTGTATTTGTGGATCTTCGGGAACAATATTGAAGACGTCATGGGACATGGCAAGTTCATCGTCTTCTATTTCCTGTGCGGGGTGATTGCGGCGATGAGTCATGCCGCCATCGATCCGGCTTCCACGATTCCCATGGTGGGGGCCAGCGGCGCCATCTCCGGGATCCTGGGCGCCTATCTGCTGCTCTACCCCCGCGCCCAGGTGTTGGTGCTCATCCCGCTGGGATTTTTCAGCCAGATGCTCTACGTCCCGGCCTCGATCGTGTTGGGCCTATGGTTTGTGTTGCAGGTCCTAAGCGGCGGCATGAGTCTCGGGAGCGAAGGCGGCGGCGTGGCGTTTTTTGCGCATATCGGCGGATTCCTGGCCGGCGTCCTGTTGATCGGGTTCTTCAAGCATTCGCACGTGAAGTTTTTTAATCCTCCCCACACGCACGCGCGGCGCTGGCGATAGTTGGATGGACCCGCGGCGCCGTTATTGACAGGTGCAGGCGACCCGTTACAAAAAAATTGACTTAAGGCGTGCATTGTTCCGAAATTGCCTTGACAATCCCTGTACGCTCCAGTATTTTCTCAAATTCGCTGTTTAGTCGTTCTTTGACAATTGCATAGCCGAAACAACGGCAAAGAAGAAGTGTGTTGAAGTGGTGGCCCTTGTGAAAAGAAGTATAATTTTTGAGAGTTTGATCCTGGCTCAGAACGAACGCTGGCGGCGCGCCTAACACATGCAAGTCGAACGAGAGACTCTTCGGAGTAGTAAAGTGGCGAACGGGTGAGTAATACATGGGTAATCTGCCTTTGAGCGGGGGATAACCAGCCGAAAGGCTGGCTAATACCCCATACGCTTCCGGTCCCTCGGGTAAGGAAGGAAAGCTGCATCGTGGATGTGGCACTCGAAGATGGGCTCATGGCCTATCAGCTTGTTGGTGGGGTAACGGCCTACCAAGGCAACGACGGGTAGCTGGTCTGAGAGGACGATCAGCCACACTGGCACTGAGATACGGGCCAGACTCCTACGGGAGGCAGCAGTGAGGAATATTGCGCAATGGGCGAAAGCCTGACGCAGCGACGCCGCGTGGGGGAAGAAGGTTTTCGGATTGTAAACCCCTTTTAGGAGGAAAGATGGGGTGGGTTTCCACCCGGACGGTACCTCCAGAAAAAGCCACGGCTAACTTCGTGCCAGCAGCCGCGGTAATACGAAGGTGGCGAGCGTTGTTCGGATTTACTGGGCGTAAAGAGCACGTAGGCGGTTTAGTAAGCCCCTTGGGAAAGCTATGGGCTTAACCCATAAAGGTCGAGGGGGACTGCTAAGCTAGAGGGCGGGAGAGGAGCGCGGAATTTCCGGTGTAGCGGTGAAATGCGTAGATATCGGGAAGAAGGCCGGTGGCGAAGGCGGCGCTCTGGAACGTCTCTGACGCTGAGGTGCGAAAGCGTGGGGAGCAAACAGGATTAGATACCCTGGTAGT
>VXOF01000024.1 GCA_009840285.1 Nitrospira sp. SB0662_bin_26 | reverse complement strand
GCCCGACCCGCCCGCGAAGTTGGTGGAGTTGAGCCAACCCGAACCGGTCGGCGTGTTCGATCACCATCACCGTGGCATTGGGCACGTCCACACCCACTTCGATTACCGTCGTGGCCACCAGAACGTGGACGTCGCCGGCCCGGAAAGCGTTCATAATTTGGGCTCGCTCATCCGACTTCATGCGCCCGTGGATGATGCCCACGTTCATCCCGACAAATTCGGTGGACCGTAAGCGTTCCGCGGCCTGCATTACCGCTTCGAGGTCGAGCTTTTCCGATTCTTCCACCAACGGATACACGATGTACGCCTGCCGTCCTTCGTGAACTTCCTTCCGCACCAACTCGTAAGCCCTGGACCGCGCGTTGTGGCGAAAGACGCGCGTCCGGATGGGTTGGCGCCCGGCAGGCAATTCGTCGATGACGGACACGTCAAGGTCTCCATAAATGGTCATGGCCAAGGTGCGGGGGATCGGGGTGGCAGTCATCACCAGGACGTCCGGGTACAGGGCTTTTTCACGCAGCTTCCCTCGCTGGAGCACGCCGAATTTGTGTTGTTCGTCCACCACCACGATTCCCAACTTGGCGAATTGCACGTCCTGTTCCAACAGCGCGTGCGTCCCCACGATGAGTTGCACGTGACCCGCGGCGATGCGCGCCAATGCGGTGGCCCGCTCCTTCGGCGACGTCCCACCGGTCAGGAAGGCGACGGACACGTCAAGCGCGTCCAGGTATGGACGGATCGTCAACATGTGTTGTTCCGCCAGAATCTCGGTCGGAGCCATCAAGGCGGCCTGATACCCGTCCCCGCAGGCCCCCAACATCGCGTGCAGAGCCACGATGGTCTTGCCCGACCCCACGTCACCCTGGAGCAACCGGTTCATGGGCCGGGCCGCGCGCATATCCGCTTCAATCTCGGCAAGCACCCGTTGTTGGGCATCCGTGAGTTGAAAGGGCAAGTGCTTCTGCAACGGTGTGGTGTACGACCCGGAGAGCCGGAAGGCAATGCCGGGTGACGCCGACTGACGCATACGCTGCCGGAACGCCAACGCCAGTTGCAGGAGAAAGCCTTCTTCAAAGGCCAACCGGTGATGCGCCGGCGTCTGCCAGTCGTTCAGCAAGGACAGGTCCGAACCCATGACGGGAAAATGGAGCGACGCAATGGCCTCATTCAGCGAAGGCCACCGGTGTTGCTCCAGAAGACGTGAAGGAAGCGGATCCTCTAAATCGGAGCCGTACGTTTCCAGCAGGCCCCACAGAATCCGTCGAAGTTGCCGGGAGCTCAGCCCGCGCGTTTCATGATACACCGGGACGATGCGCCCCACGTGAAGCAGCAGGTCCTCATCCTCATCCACCACCTCATACTGCGGGGTCCGCATTTGGACTCCGACCCCACGGCGGTGCCTCACCACCGGACCACTGAGCACCACGCGCAACCCGTTCTGGAGTACACCGTCGAGATACGGCTGGTTGAAGAACACGACTTCCACGACACCCGTTTCATCCTGAACCGACATCGTGAACAAGGTCATGTTCCGTCGTCGCGTTCGCCGGAGTCCGGCCTGGTGAATGGTTCCGGCTATCGTGGCTTTTTCCTCGGGAACCAGTTGAGAAATGGACACGATGCGCGAACGGTCTTCATACCGCCAGGGTAAAAACCACAAGGCGTCCTCAATCGTACGAATTCCCAATTTTTCCAGTAACAGCGCACGCTTGGGTCCGACCCCCTTGGCAAACCGGATGTCGGTCTCGTGTAATGCGCGATTCGACGGAACCGGACGATTCTCCGCGCTTCGCGAATCACCGTGATCGGTTGAAGCCCTTCGTTCCGGTGAGGATTCCCGGCTTGGAGAATCGGAGGTCTGTTGAAGCGCCATGGTGGATAGACGTCCGAGTACCTGCCTGGCCGTCTCTAATCGCTTCGGAGACCTCCCCTCCTGCTCCTGAAACAAAAAGCGCAGGACCAATAGTTCCGCTTCGACGTGGGCCGGAAAGACCGTGCTCCGCAAGGCCTCCACGATTTGGGAGGAAACGAACGAATCAAGCTGTGTCGAGGAAGCCCCCTGATTTTCATAGGCTGATTGAATCGGGCGATTCAACCGGTCCAAAAGAGCTTGCAACTTCCGCGGGATCTGGGTATCCGCCGCCGAGTCTGTCTCCATCCCAGAGCGAATAATACAATAGATGACGGCCCCGGACAAAGGCCCTTCGACAGGTTCAGGATAGGGTTGTCAGACGAATCAACGGTATGGTATCAAGCAGAACGTTGCGTCACGTTTGAAGAAAAGGAGTCACCGTCATGGCTTTTGCCTGTGTCGTATGCGGAAAAAAACGCATGAGCGGACATAACGTCAGTCACGCCAATAACAAAACGAAGCGGGTCTTCCGGCCCAACCTGCAATCCGTTCGGGCGTTACTCGACGGCACGGCGCAACGCATTCGGGTCTGCACCCGGTGCCTGCGATCCGGACGCATTCAAAAGGCGTAAGGCCTCCTTCTCTGCCTTCCTCACACGGCCCGAAACTGAAGCGCCGCGGCATTGATGCAATACCGCAAGCCGGTCGGCGGCGGGCCATCGTTGAAAATATGACCCAGGTGACCGTCGCAACGCGCGCAGTGCACTTCTGTTCTGGGATACAATAATTTCCAATCGGTTTTGGTTCCCACGACCCGCTCCGATAGCGGCTGCCAGAAACTCGGCCAGCCGGTGTTGCTGTCATACTTGACCTCCGAGGAGAACAACGCCAGGTCACAACCCGCACAATAGTACGTCCCCGTGTCCTTACTGGCATGATAGCCATTGGAATACGGCCGCTCCGTCCCTTCCTCCCGAAGCACGTAATATTGTTGCGGAGTGAGGATGGCCTTCCACTCTTCGTCGGTCTTGACGACTCTGCCGATTGCACCCGGTACCTCTTTCGTCGTGGCCAACACGGGTGAGAAGTCCATGGCTTTCACGATGAGTCCCAACCCCGCCAATGCCCCTATCTGCAAGACGGTCCGTCTTCCGATCTCCATATGCCTCCCTCCTTTCCGCGACTCGCTGCCGTCGACTTTGCCGGCCACGGTGTCACCACCGGCATGTCCTTGATATTTCAGTCTACTCCCGGGCCCGCCGTTACGCCAGAGGAGGAAAAGAGAAGGAAGGAAACATTAGCCGAACAAAAGCGAGAGCAGGTCGACCGGCTTTTCACAATGGTAGTCGGGATTGAGGGCCGACACTTTGTCCCGATTGCCGTACCCGTAGCCAACCGCGCAGGCGGACACTCCGGCGGCCTGGGCAGCCCGCACGTCGTTCGTGCTGTCGCCCACAAGCACGGCTTCTTCCGGTCGAACCGAGAGGCGATCCAGAATGCGCAGCAACATGCCCGGATCGGGTTTCAGATCAGATTGGTCGATCGGGCCTTCGATCGCGGCAAACCGGTCCTTGATCTTCAAGCCTTCGGTGACGCGCAGGGTATATTCCAATGATTTATTGGTAGCCAGGGCCTTTATGCGCGTATCCCGCCTGTCAAACAATTGGTCCAGACCGGGATACAATTGCGTGGTATCCAGACAATGCGCGAGATAATGCTCGCGGAAGATCCGCAGCGCTTCTTCATAGCGCGCTTCGTTGCCCTCCCCGACGGACAAGCGCAACAGCCGTTTGACCCCGTCACCCACGAAGGTAAAAATCCGTTCGGGAGGTAGCGTGGGTATATCCAGGTCCCCGAGCGTGAGGTTCACCGCTGCCGCAATATCGTACTTGGAATCAATGAGGGTCCCGTCAAGGTCAAATATGACCAACCGAACGGAATCTGCTAGCGGGCCGCGTTTCATGATCGGCCGGCCTTGACGAGGGCTTCCCTCAGCCTGCGCAACGCGTCGGCCCGGTCGGCATCGTCTTCATGGAGCATGGCGTCTTTCACGAAGTCCGCCAAACGGCTCCGGCCTACGTGCGGCGGGAACACCGGCCCTACCATTTTCCAGTGATGGTCCACGGCCCGGATATGAACGGACAGCACCTGCTCCCGCAGCCCGGGGACGAACGTCGCGGTCTCCACGTGGACCACGCCCAACACCTGGAAAGTGATGGGAATGAAGGCTTCCGTGCTGCTCACGACGTCCCATTGTGTGACGTCGTCGCTGACCGAATAGTCGCGGATCACCACGAACCGATTCCACACCGGCTCTTCCTGTTCCCATGCCACGTAGGGCTTGACCGATTCGTAGGTCTGAGCGGTCAGCCGGACCCCGCGTTTATCCAGCGACAGATATTTGTCGACCACCTTGGCCGGATCATTGGTCAGGTCACCCGTGAGACTGAAGGCCGGCACAGGGAAAAACCACGTGCCCGAAGCCAGGCCGACAAGGCACAGCAGGATTCTCATGGGTTTGTCCATTGAAGTGTTGTAGGGGATGACGCGAACTCAGCTTTTCGGGAGAATATCTTCGACGATGACCACGCCTTCAGGCGGATTCAGGATCAACACCGTGTCATCCAACCCCTTGTTGACCTTGAAATTGGAAAACCGGAACGTGGAGACGTTGCCGTTGTTCTCGTGCAAGGCGAGGGACTGAATTAAATGCGTGCGGGGCTGGATCTCCGACACGATCTTGACGAGTGACGACGGCGGCGCACCAGCCACGGGTTTGGGGGTCAGCGTCAACAACGGCAACCCGCCTTCCCCCTTCTCGCCATCTCCGGTGGGTCCCACGGAAAAATGCTCGGCCAGTTTCCCGACACCTTGGAGCAGACGAAGCGGGGCTTTCGTCGAAGCCATCATCGTCAGACTGCCCTTGACCACCTGATTATGGGCGGGCACGTACATCGCCAACTCATCCTGATGCACGTAAATGTGTTCGACCGAGGGGGTGATGTAATCCCAGCGGAGCCGGCCGGGTTTCTTGAGATAGACACGACCGGAGGAGCGGATCGGCGTATCGAACCCTTGAATGCGCGTTTCCTGGACAAAGTCAGCTTGGAAATCAGTGATCTGCGCGTATTGCGCATCGACGCGATCGACCAATGCGCCAAGCTCGTCGCCCGTCCTGGCCTGTGCGAGCGCCGGTACCACCACCAACACACACCCAATCACGATCCATACCGATTGCTTCATCCCACCTCCTCTTCAAGTGCCATCCGGCGGCCCAGGACTTCTCGACGGCCATCGCGGCCGGGGGCACTCACTAAGCCTTCTTCTTCCATCTGTTCAATCATGCGCGCCGCGCGGGGATAGCCCAGCCGCAATCGCCGTTGAATGAGCGACGCGGAGGCCTGCCCGGAGGTCAACACGACTTCCCTGGCCTGCTCATAGATTTCGTCGCGTTCCTGGTTTTCGTCGACGATAACCTGTTCCTGGAACGCCGGTTCGTTGCAGAAGTCCGGACCGGCTTGCGCCTTCACGTACTCGACGACCCGGCGAACTTCGTCGTCTGAGACGTAGGAGCCGTGCAACCGCGTCAGACGGCCCGTGCCCGGGGGTAAATACAGCATGTCGCCCAATCCGAGCAGCGCCTCGGCGCCGTTGGCGTCGAGGATGGTCCGGGAGTCCGTTTTTGAAGAAACCTGGTAGGCTATCCGGGTCGGAAAATTCGCCTTGATAAGGCCGGTCACCACGTCCACCGACGGGCGTTGGGTGGCCAGGATCAAATGGATGCCCGACGCCCGGGCCATTTGGGCCAGCCGGGCGATTTTTTCTTCCACTTCTTTGGGCGCCGTCATCATGAGATCGGCAAATTCGTCGACCACCACCACGATATAGGGAAGCGGTTGAGGTTCCTCCTCGAACTGATGGTCGCCGGCTTCTTCAGACTCGGTCGCCGACCCGAGCCGGCTCGACTTGGCCGGAGGCGTGTTCGGTTGGACGGCAGGCAGCCCGTCCTCTACTTTCTGGTTATAGGCCAGGATGTTGCGCACCCCGAATTCCGCGAGCAGACGATAGCGGCGCTCCATTTCCTGGATGACCCAGGTCAGCCCGCGCGCCGCGGCTTTCGGAGACGTCAACACCGGATGCAAGAGGTGCGGGATCCCGTCATAGATCTGCAATTCCAAAACCTTGGGATCGATGAGCAACAGCTTGACCTCGTCGGGATGGGCGGAGAAAAGGAGGCTGAGCAACATGCTGTTCAATCCCACGCTCTTGCCCGATCCGGTTGCCCCAGCCACCAGGAGGTGCGGCATGGTCTTGAGATCCGCGACGCACGGCCTGCCGAAAATGTCCTTTCCCAGGGCCAGCGTTAATTTGGACCGGGACCGGGTGTAGGCCTCGCTGGTCAGGATTTCCCGTAAGGCCACGGTTTCTTTGTCCGGGTTGGGGACTTCGATACCCACCGTGGATTTTCCGGGCAGCGGGACGACGATCCGCACGCTGGGGGCTTTCAGGGCCATGGCCAAATCGTGGGCCAGCGTGACGATCCGCGCAACTTTGATGCCGGGCCCCGGCGCGAATTCATACATGGTAATGACCGGACCCGGGTGCACTTCGGTGACTTTTCCGGCAATCCCGAAATTCTGCAAGGTTGCGGTCAGGGTTTGGGATTGCGACTCCAGGATCTGATCGGTCTGCTGCGTGTTTGACACCGGGGGCGCCTCAAGCAGGGCTACGGGGTCCGGCAGGTGATAGCCCTTCGCCACTTTCCTGACCGGTTCGGGCCGCCCCACGTCGGATCGCGAAACGGTACGGAGTCCGCTCCGTGCAGGAAAATCGATCTCAGCCGAAGCCGGGGCCTCTTGTTCCAGGGGCTGCTCCTCTTCCGTGGCGTCTTCTTTGAGAAACGCAAAGGCCGGCCGCTGTTTTCTCCATTCGCGGTTGATCTTGAGCGGTTTGTTGGCCTTGGGTTGCGAGCGGTCTTTCCACCAAGCCGGCCACTGCCATGTGGGAAGCCGAACCCATTGCCCCATTTTCCCCACGCCCGTGGGAATGCGTCCGACCCCCGCGGAGAGGGAAAAGGACGTGACGAGCAGGAGAGAAACAAGCAACAAGGCTCCCAGGAGAATCGTGCTGCCCCATCGGCCAAACAAGGGTTCCAGCTTGCCGGCTGTCCAGGCACCCGCGTGCCCGGCGTAAACGCCCGACGTGATCCCGTCCTCCAAAACCTGCACGGAAACGGGATGATGCAACCACACGAGCGTGCTCAACCCCAGGATGAGCAGCACGGAGCCCAGGATCGTGGCAAAGGATTTGCGCTCCGTTTGGAAAACGCGAATGCCGTACACGAGGATAACAAACGGGATCGCCAAAGCTGCGGAGCCCACGAGCCAAATCAGCCCCTTGGCAATGTAGGCACCCACCAACCCGACCAGGTTCTGCGGGCTGCCGCGTTCCGCCACCGTGTCACTCTCCGGGAGTCCGGACCAGCCGACGTCATGGAGTGAAAAGGACCACAAACTCAGAAAGATCAACACGGCCAGCGTGAAGAGCAGAATACCGACAATTTCCCGGTTGATTGGAAAGGCGGGGCGCGGCGCTGCCGGCCTGGTGGACTTCTTGGCGGGCCTGAAAAATAGGCGCATGGAATGACTGTATCACAGGGCTGTTACTTTTATCAATCAAATTACCTAGTGAAGAATATGTGCATACCCCTTGGCAGAGATTTCCCTCCCCTTTGTAAGGGGAGGCCAGGTGGGGTAGAGCCGCGCGTCCATGAAGCAAGTGGTTTCGTCGTTCCGAAGCTACGAAGGCAAAGACACTGGATCCCCGATCGGGGTCGGGGATGACGGAAGAGCAGAAGGTTTGCGGGGAGTGGCGTTATAGATAAGTCTGCCTGACGGCATGGGCCAGGGCGATAAATTCCTGTACCGTGAGCGTTTCGGCTCGGCGGCGAGGGTCGATATTGGTTTCTTTCAAGGCCCGTCGGAGCACGGATTCTTCCCAGCCTTCTTCCCGGCAGGAGTTGATGAGGGTTTTGCGCCGGTGCGCGAACGCGCCGCGGACGACTTTCATGAAGACTTCGTCGAACCGGGCATCGTCAGGGTTCCATGCGGCCCCGCCCGACAGGCACACGACCGCCGAGTCCACTTTCGGGACCGGGCGGAAACAACTGGCCGGCACGACGAACGCCTTGCGGGGCTTTGTCCGGTATTGGGTGACGACGGACAAGAGGCCATAATCCCGCGAGCCGGGCGCCGCGATCATCCGCTCTGCCACTTCGCGTTGCAGCATGAGGACCATCCGGCCGATCCGGTCGCGTTCCTCCAGCAACCGGAATACCAGGGGCGTTGATACGTAGTAGGGTAAATTGGCAATGACGACCGTGCCCGTGGGCAGGGTGTCATAGGGAAACGCCAGGGCGTCCCCGTGATGCAATTCCAGGACGTTGTGTTGCGCACAGGTTTGCGCCAGATACTCGACCAGGAGCCGGTCGATCTCCACGGCAATCACCCTGGCGACGCGTTCGCACAACGCGTGCGTGAGGGCGCCCCGTCCGGGGCCGATTTCAAAGACCACGTCTTCCGGATTCAACGCCGCGACCTTCAGTATCTTGCGGACGATGTTGGGGTCGATGAGAAAATGTTGCCCGAGGCGTTTTCGCGGGCGAGGGAGAACGGGCATTGGTATCAGGTTGACGGGGTTTCGTCCGAGCCTTGCAGCCCCTTGGCTTCAATTTCTTGGGAGAGTTGGTAGAGGTGGCGCAGACACATTTCGATGTCGTCACTCAATTCGTCGTACATATCCGCGCCGGCAAAGGCCGTTTCCAACCAATCCTTGGACAATCGTTTCCGGTAGCCGTCGCCGAGTTTTTCTCCGACCAGCGCGACCACCTGTTTTTTCCATTTGTAAAATTGTTCTTTTGCCAGGATCGCGTTCACGGCCTCCAGCAGGTGCGGCTGAATGATTTTGAGTTCGCGGATTTGCTTTCCGATGAATTCCAATGCCTGTTTGGTTTGGTCACTCATAGTATCCTCTACTGTGCCGCTACGTGGTCACACGACCCCGCGGTTACGACACGCAATCCTTCCGCTCAGGACAGGTTCGGTTGCGGACTGAGCGTGTCCTGTGCTCGGAGTGTATATCCTAGCAGAAACTGTTCCACGGACATGCGTTTTTTATTCGCGGGCTGCACTTCCAGCACTTCGATCCTGCCCGCACCCGTCTCCACCCAAAAGGATTGCGGCCCCACGGCCAGGATGGTGCCGGGTCGTTGACCGCCGCCGGCCGGGCCGCCTTGTGCATCGACACGGCCTTTGCGGATGATCAAACGATGTTCATGGTGAAAGGTGTAGGACCCGGGCCACGGCGAGAGGCCCCGGATCCGGTTGGCGATTTCCGTGGCTGATTGCGTCCAATCGATCACGCCGTCTTCTTTTTTCAGTAACGGAGCCATCGTTGCCCGGCTATGATCCTGTGCGCAAGGGACGACCGTTTGCGCGGCCAAGCGCGTCAACGTCTCCACTAGGAGCACGCCGCCGACCCGCGCCATCCGAGCGCCCAATTCCAAGGCGGTGTCCTCGGGTTCGATCGGGATGGTTTGCTGAAGCAGCACGGCTCCCGTATCCATGCCTTCATCCATCACCATCGTGGTGATCCCGGTTTCCGTGTCCCCATGAATGAGCGCCCACTGGATCGGGGCGGCGCCCCGGTAGGCGGGTAACAGCGACCCATGCACGTTGACGCACCCCATGGGCGGGAGATCCAGTATTGGCTTGGGCAGAATCCGGCCGAACGCCGTCACGGCGATGACGTCCGGTTTCCACTCGGCGAGTTGTTGCAGGAATTCCGGGCTCTTGATCTTGTCGGGTTGACTCACGGGCAATCCCTTGGCCAACGCCAGTTCTTTGACCGGGCACGGCACCACGGCCTGCCCCCTGTCTTTGGGGCGGTCGGGCTGCGTGACCACGCCCACCACCTCATGGTCCGAGTTGGCCAGGGCTTCCAGAGACGGCACCGCAAACGCCGGTGTTCCCATAAAGACGACACGCATGAAATTTCCTTATCATCCTCCCTGTCTTCACGCAACTTCCCGGTGTTCCTCGATCCGCATGAACTGACGCGCGCAGCTTCGCGTAAGGAGCAGACAACAAGATGTCTTGCCGGAGCACTAGTAGTAATTACTTAACTCTCATTGACACGATCGAAAGCCCTGCCCTATGCTACAAGCCAAGTGATGCCTTCTGGCACGATCCGAATTCATCGCAGGACCTTTTCATGAGGGAACGACGGCATGGGCGGTCATAGTCATTGGTCCACAATCAAACGGCATAAGGCCGGAGTGGATGCCAAGCGCGGAAAAGTGTTTACCAAACTGATCCGCGACCTGACCATCGCGTCCCGCAATGGCGGTGACCCCGATGCGAACCCGACCCTGCGGACCTGCATCGCCAAGGCCAAGGAAGCCAACATGCCGGCCGACACCATCAAACGTGCCATCCAGCGGGGCACGGGGGAACTGCCCGGTGTCAATTATGAGGAGTTCACGCTCGAAGGCTACGGGCCCGGTGGCACCGCTATCCTGATTGAGGTGATGACGGATAATCGCAACCGCACGGTGTCGGAAATTCGCAGCATGCTGGGGAAGAATCACGGGACCATGGCCGAAGCCGGGGCCGTGGCGTGGCAGTTTCACCAGAAAGGGCTCTTGGTCGCGGACGGGCCGGCGCTCGATGAAGATCAGCTCTTGAACATCGTCCTGGACGCCGGCGCGGAGGACCTGAAACAGACCGGTGCCGGCTTTGAAATCACCACGGAGATCGCCGCGTTCGAAGGAGTCAAGGCGGCCTTGCATGAGGCCGACATTCACACGTCGTTGGCTGAACTCACCTATCTCTCGCAGAACCAGATCCGGCTCGAGGAAAAACCGGCCGAGCAGATGTTGAAATTGATGGAAATCCTGGACGACCATGACGACGTCCAAAAAGTGCATGCCAACTTCGACATTCCTGATGAGGTCATGGAAAAAGTCGCGGCCTCTGGCTGAGGTATGCCAACCCCTCTCATGTGATACCGTTTCATGATCGCCAACCTCACGGGAATCCTGGCGGCGAAAGACCCTTCACGGGTCGTGATCGACGTCAACGGCGTGGGCTATGAAGTGTTCATCCCGCTCAGCACGTATTTCGCCCTTCCCAACCTGCAGGAGCCTCTAACGCTACACGTCTTCACGCACCTGCGAGATGACGCCATTCAATTATTCGGGTTTCTGACTCCGGCCGAAAAGATGGCCTTTACCCTGCTGACCAAGATTTCCGGCGTGGGCGGGAAACTGGCTCTGAGCGTGTTGTCCGCCTTGAAGATTAACGACCTGCGGGCGGCCGTGCTGGCCGGTGACGTGGATAAACTCGCGTCCGTTCCGGGCATCGGGAAGAAATCCGCAGGCCGCATTGCCTTGGAGTTGAAGGACACCATCGCCTGCCTCGGGGGTGATACGCCGGAGGCAACCGATGCGCCGGCGTCGGTTGACGCGCCGATGGACGATGCCCTGTCAGCGCTCGTCAACCTGGGATACCGGCATCGCGACGTCAAAAATGCCCTCGACCAGGTGAGTCGAACCAGTCCCGCCCCCACGTCACTCGACGAATTGATCCGGGAAGGCCTGAAACTGCTCTCGAAATCCTAGCTTTTTGGTTGAAAAGGAAGGTGGCGTCTGCTCCTACGAACGAGCGGCTACCTGTGCGCTTACAGCGTTTCCCGGATTTTAGCTCCGTGATAGCCGTTTCGTACGACGCGATGGAAGAACCTGAGTACGTCCACGAGGTCAAACCAGAATCCGCAATTGAGGCATTTGGCGTAGAGGTGTTTCGTCATCGTGGTGTAATGCCGTTCCACCATCATCAGCCCCTGGCACCTGAGACATTCCATGATCTGTTTCCGTCGGGTGTTCCTGCCGTGCTTGTTCACATTCTCCATTTCAGGTAGCGGCCGGCTCGCCGACCTGGTGCCTGAATTTTAACCCATGATGCAGGAAGATCGATACACTATTTTCCGCGTTGTTGACAACCGCCAGGCCGGGTTCTTCACCCCGGTCCGGGGCGACGATCAGCGTCGTCAGGGCAAACGGCCCCCGAGGCGTGCGATAGTGCCGCGGAGGATAGTGAAAGGTGCCGTCGCCGTTTCCGAACAGCACCGAAATGCTGCCCGATTGGATGTTCACGACCGCGGCATCGGGAATATCGTCTCCGTCGAAATCCTGGGCCAACCCGTCATTGGGACCCGCGTCGCCGCCTGAATCCATGCCCTCCTGAAACGTGCCGTCGCCGTTTCCCAAAAAGACGGTGATCGTGTTCATCTGCCCGTTCACCACCAGGAGGTCCAACATACCATCGTTGTTGAAGTCGGCGCAGGAGACGGATAAAGGCCGCTTGCCCGTCCGGTAATCGGTGGGCAGGAGAAAGGTGCCGTCGCCTTGGCCCAACCAGATCGAGACGGCACTGCTCATCGGTCCGCCGTTGGTCACCGCCATATCCACGTGCCCGTCCTGGTTGAAATCCGCGGTGGTCACCGAGGTGGGAGTATCCCCATATTCGTACAATGGCCCGATCCGGAATTTCCCGTTCCCGTTTCCGAACAGCAGTTGCAGCTTGTCGTTCCGCAGGGCCGCCACCAAATCCACCTGCCCATCACTGTTGAAATCCCCGCTGGCAATGGAGACCGGCGTCCGGTGGACGGGATACAGCCCGTCTTTCTCGAACGTCCCACCTCCCCGCCCCGTGTAAATCGCAACCTGGTTGCTCCCGGAACAGGCAATCGCCAAGTCCTCGTGCGCGTCGCCGTTGAAATCCAGGACCGCCAGGTTCCGCGGTTCCTTGCATACCCGAATGGAGACTTGCGCCTGGAAGCTCCCATCCCCGTTCCCGAGCAGGAGGGACAGGGTATTCGCCGAAATGTTGCTGGTCACCAGGTCCGAAAATCCATCCTCATTAAAGTCCCCGGCTCTCACGGCGGTCGGGTTTTTCCCGACGTCATAACTGGCAAAGAGATAGAGCAGGTCCGGGGGCACGTAGGGATCCTTGGGCGAGCACCCGGGCAGAAACAGGACCCCACACAACGTGAGGAACCGGAGTATGTTGCCTGCCATCAGGCGGGGAACGGCCATTTCAGCACCCCTTCTCGGATCGTGCGGTTTCCGGACGGGCCCGAGCTTGTCATCACATCCGCACGGAATAGAGCAGTATATGAGCTTTGGCTATGCTACACAACGGGTTATTCCTGAATCACGGGGAGGCGGGATTCACAATTTTTGCTCGCGACCCAATGGATTTCCACAGGATTTTCCTTGAATCCCATAATTTTCCCGTGAAACGACTGGAAGAGTTTGAAATAAATGTGCTATAGATTTTTCTTTGGAAGGAGGAGGCTACTCATGTCGGAAACAAATTCAGGTAAAGTCAAAATCGAACTCACCATGTATGGGGTTGCCGAAATCCTGAAATGGTGCGTCGACAAAAATAACGGCCGGATCCCGAACGTGGATACCGAAGGATTTAAACAAATGCAGGCGGCGATCGCTGACAAACCGGAAAAAGGGGATTATTTCACCTTTGATAAATTCTGGAAGATGTCGAAGGTCTTCGAGTTTACGAAGGACGAAGTCGCAACCATCGACCGGTGCCTGTACGACATTCCCAACTTCGAAGGCAAACAACTCCCTCAAATCCGCTACAAGTTCTGGCCCGCCCAAGCCGACTGAGCCCCGTCGTCCTTTTTGGATGGCAGTGAAAACCGATTAAGTAAGGGTAGTCTTACCGTTTTCGGTTTCCATCCCACGAGCGGTTTCCAACAGATTTGCTGCGAGAGAGGTCGTCTTGCTCCAGCGGGCCTATTATTGGCTTAAAAACACCGCCGTCACCCGCTGCCTTGCAGGATATCGAACGGGGAGAAATCATCGGTCAGGATGAGACCGGGGTTCCAGTCCGGACCCCTGGCTGAGTTCAAGAAGGGCAGGACTTCGGGCGGCATTTTGCCTTGATTGAGCAGGATGATCGTGGCCAGGGAAAACTCGTCGGATTCCATGCGCAGCGGATCGCGACCGGCGAAGAAGATCAGGTTGACCGAGCCCGGTTTGGTGCGGAGCCAGGACGGGGCGGGAATGCTGTACGTCTCCACGTGAGGGAACGAGGTTTTCATCGTGGACACGACGGCTTCGGCCCTGATCCGGTCCACCTCAGAATCCGAGGCGGCCAGGTTCACCGCCACCACCCCGTCCTCGCTCAGATGTTCCCGCAATTGGGCGTAAAATTCCGTGGTGGTCAGATGAAACGGGATCTGGTGACGGGCGAAGACGTCCACCCAGATGACGTCATATTGCGTGGTCTGCCTCGCCAGAAACACGCGCGCGTCCCGAACATGCACGTGGTGGTTGGGGGGCGCCTGATATTCAAAAAACCGCTCGGCCGCTTCGACGACCGAGGGATCCATTTCAACCACGTCCAGTTCCAGTTCCGGCCAATGTTGCTCCAGCCATTTGGCAATGGACCCACCGCCCTGCCCCAGGATCAGCCCTCGTTGCGGCTGCGGATGCAGCGCCAGGGCGGCCATCATCATTTGACTATAGGGAAGCGCCAATCTCACCGGATCGGGCTGCCACATGATCGCGTGAAAGGTGTTGTCGAGCACCAGAAATCGAAGGCCCTTCTCATCGCGGACCTGCACCTGCTGATAAGGGCTGTCTTCCTGGTGGATCACCGGCGGATAGATGAGGACCGGGTGGAACCCCAGCCAGACCAGCCCGCCCAGTATCCCGACAACCGGTACCAGCGCCGCCCCCTTCACCCGACGGCCCCACCACAACCAGCCCAAACCCAGGACCACCAGCACGACGCCCAGGACCGCCACCAGGGTCAAGCTCCCCAACCACGTCAACAGGAAAAACGAAGTGCCCCAAGTCCCGACCAGGCTGCCGATGGTGGAGACGGCGATCATCGCCCCGGTGTGCCGGCCCAGATGTCCCATATCGGCGATGGCCAACCGCAGGAGCACGGGGAGCACACCGCTCAACCCGAAAGCCGGAACCGCCAGCAGGACGCTGGCCGCGAGGCAGGGACCCCACCGCGGGTCCGTGGTCCATTGCGAAACCGTAAATACGATCGGCTGACCCACCCCGGCCAACAGGAGGGTCCACGCACCCGAGCCCAACAATAACCAGGGCAACACGGCACCGGGTGTGCGCCGGTCAGCCAACCAGCCGCCAGTGGAATAACCGCTGCTCATGGCCGCGAGGACGACCCCTATCAACGCGCCCCAGACGAACAGCGAGGTTCCGAACACCGGGGCGAGCAGACGACTGCCCAGAATTTCCAGGGCCATGACCACGCCGCCCGTGGTAAAGGCCGTGCCGAAAAACCATAGCCGGCCCCACGGGTACGGCGATGCGGGAGATACGTCAGGCGATGCGGAAGTTTCTTGTGCGTCCATCTAGTGCGTAGGGGCGAATCCCGGTGTCCGCCTTCGAGGTTGCAGACCCATTCACCTATCCTTGTTTCATGCGGTCTTTTCCAAAGACAAAAACTCCGAAAGATGCTATAGAAAGGGTCGTTTGAGTGTCAATGAGACAATGCGGCCGCGGGGAGTGGAGGATGCATGGCGACCAGAGATTTTATTCTGGATCTGGGAAAATTGATGATCGGCATCGCATGGATCGACGGCCGGCTGGAGCAGGACGAAATCAATGCGTTGAAGGAACTCCTGTTCCTGCTCCCGGATATTTCCGGGGAAGATTGGATGCAACTGGAAATCTACATGACGCACGCGGTGAGCGACGCCGAACGCCGCGATTTGCTCGACCGCGTCCTATCCGGCATTCGATCTTCCGGAGACAAGCAACTCGTGATTGAAACCCTGGAGAAATTGGTCGCGGGCGACGGGAACGGCCGGGGAGTTGTAGGGGACGCCCCCCGTGGCGTCCCGGAGTCGGCGTTTGTAGAGGACATTCGTCAGGACCTTGAGGGACGCAGTACCGGCCTTTTGGGCCACCTGACTGCTCCCTTTCGACAAACCCTGAAACGCAAGGCCGGTCAGGGGACACGCGAGGACCGGATCGAAGATTTCATCAAGAACACGATTTACTTCCAGTTGACGTCGGAGTTGCAGCAGCAGGGACGCACCCTGTCGATCCCCGAGACGGAGGCCCGGAAAATCTGTTTGGCCGCAGGCCTGATGGCCCACGTGGCCTGGGTGGACAACGAGGTGTGCCACCGGGAACGCGAGGCCATGAGTCTCGCCCTCCGGGAACTCTGGGACGTGCCCGACGACGAAGCCCGGTTGATCACCGAAATGAGTCAGGCCCGGATCATGCACGGCCTGGATCTCGTGCGGCTGACCAGCGGGTTTTGCCACCACACGACCATCGAAGAGCGCAAAGCGTTTCTGCGGTGCCTGTTCGCCATTGCCAATGCGGCGGAGGACACCTCGCATGACGAGATCGAAGCGATTCGCCAGATCGCCAAATCGTTCGAGTTGGCGCATCAGGAATTCATCGAGGCGAAACTGACGATCCCGCGCCAGGATCGTGGCGGCTTATAGGGCACGATCCCGTGCGGCCCGTGCCGGTCGCTTCCTGGATTCCCCGGTCTCGTTCGTCTAGAATCCCTTTCATGTCTTCGGAACCCCAATCGCCGAACGCCGACGAGCACCGCTCGATCGCCGGGGCCGCCGGTCTCATCGGCACAGCCACCTTGTCCAGCCGCATCTTGGGGCTGGTGCGCGATATCCTGCTCGCGCGACTGTTAGGGGCGACGATTGCGGCCGATGCGTTTTTCGTGGCCTATCGCATTCCCAACCTGTTGCGTGAACTTTTGGCCGAGGGCTCCATGTCCTCCGCCTTTATCCCCGTCTTCACCGAATACCACACCCTGCGCAGCAAAAAAGACACCTGGGAACTGGCCAGCGCCGCGTTTACCACGCTGCTGACTATCGTCACGCTGATCACCCTGTTCGGTGTGATCGCCGCCCCGGGCCTGGTGTGGGTCCTGGCGCCCGGGTTTCACGATGACCCCGAACGACTGAGCCTCACGACCATCCTGACCCGAATCATGTTCCCGTATCTGATCTTCATCAGTCTCGCGGCCTTGACCATGGGCATGCTGAATTCCCTACGGGCCTTTGCCGCCCCGGCCCTGGGTCCGGTGTTTTTCAACGTCTGCATTATCGTCGCGGCGCTGGTGCTGGCCCCGTCTTTGGAAGAACCGGCTCTGGGCATCGCCCTCGGGGTTGTGGCTGGCGGGTTGACGCAGTTCGTCATGCAGCTACCCGGCATTCAGAAACGCGGTCTGCTCTTCGGATGGCGTTTCAATCCCGGGCACCCCGGTGTGCGGAAGATCGGCACCTTGATCATCCCGTCGTTACTGGGGCTGTCAGTCGTGCAGATCAACATTACCGTGAACACGATCCTGGCGTCGCATTTCCCCGGCGGGCCCACGTACCTGTTTTACGGTATGCGCTTGATCCAATTTCCCTTGGGCATTTTCGGGGTGGCCCTGGCCACGGCGATTCTGCCCACCCTGTCGGATCAGGCGTCGCGCGGGGCCCTGGATGAACTGCGGGATACATTGGGATTCGGTCTTCGCATGATCGGCTTCATTATCCTGCCGGCCATGATCGGGGTCATCTTTCTTCGACACCCCATCGTGCACCTGTTGTTTGAACACGGCGCCTTTTCCGCAGCCGATACCCAAGCAACCGCCGCGGCCGTTTTGGCCTATGCGGTCGGGCTGTGGGCCTTCGCGGGCATCCGCATCATCGTCACGGCTTTCTATTCACTCCAGGATACGAAGACCCCGGCCTTCGCGGCCGTGGCCGCCATGCTTATCAATATCATCCTGGCGTTACTCCTGATGCAGCCGTTGGAACATGCCGGCCTGGCTCTGGCTACGGCGCTCTCGGCCATGGTGAATATCGGCGTGTTGATCGGCATTCTCACGCATCGACTGGGCGGCATTGATTGGCGAGGAATCGGCCGTTCACTCGGCCAAGCCGGGCTCGCGACTATCCCCGTAATCCTGAGTTGTCTCTGGATTGCGGATTTGGCGGTCTGGCATCGCGAAGACGAATGGATCGCCAAGGGTATCATGCTGACGGTCGGCATCGGATTGAGCGCGACCGGCTACGTTGGCATACAGGCCTTGTTTCACTCCAAAGAACTGGAAGTCCTGTGGAAGCTGGTTCAACGCAACGTGCCGTTCCTGCGCCCGCAGAACTGACGTCGAGGAGAGATACACACGCATGAAAGCCGTGCTCCAACGGGTTCGCTCGGCGACCGTCACGGTCGAAGGCGGCACCATCGCGTCCATTGCGCAAGGGCTCGTGGTGCTGTTGGGTGTGTCGAAAGACGATTCCGAGGCCGACGTCGCCTACATGGCTGACAAGATCCCGCAGCTCCGCATCTTCTCCGATGAAGCGGGTAAGATGAACCGGTCGATCATGGACGTGAAAGGGGAACTGCTGATGGTTTCGCAATTTACGTTGTTGGCCGATACCCATCGTGGCCGGCGTCCGGGCTTTGATGCGGCCGCACCACCCGACATGGCGCAGCGACTCTATGAATCCGCATCGCACGCCATTCGAAAACAGGGCGTCCAGGTGCAAACAGGCAAGTTCGGTGCCAACATGGTTGTGGCGTTGGAAAATGACGGCCCGGTGACATTTGTTCTTGACAGCCACCGGAGGCAATCAGGGAAAATAGAGTAGGTGTTGAACGAACCCGGCCACGAACGGGGCAACGTGGGGAGACGATGGCGACCGCCGTTTCTCAACATCATCCGCTCAGGCGACTATTCGGAGCGCTGACGGAACGCAGCTTTACCGAATCACTGGGCTGGCCCGATTTCAACGTCACCGCGTACCTCTCCAATCTGCTCGTCGAATTTTCCCACGTCGACCATCTGCGACACATCAAGAACCAGCGCGGACAACCCGTCGAAACGGTGGCCGAACTGTTATACGAATCCGAACTCGCGACGGACTCCCCGGACGCGGACCGCGAACGGAACATTCACCGGCACATTGGCGACTTGACCCTGTTCATTGCCGGGTTATTTCCGGAATATCTCCGCTATCTCAAAACCGGCGGGCTGATTTACCATAAGGATCATCTCGTGGATTACGTCAAAGCCGGGAAACGGTCCTACCGGATTGTCGCCGCCTTTCAACACGGTGAACGTCAAGCCCCCCCGGTGCTGTACCAAAAACTCTCGTCGAACTTCGAGCTGTGCGTGACCGGGCTGGGCCTCGTGCGCCAGGACCTGGACCGCATGCAGCATCCTCCGCATCAACAGGCCAAAGACGTTTTGCTACATTAAGTCAGAGTGGTATGGGATCAGTCTTCTTTCATTTGGCTTTTCCCGTCCACGACCTGGAAGAAGCCAGGCGCTTTTACGTGGACGGGCTGGGCTGCACACTGGGACGCCAGTCGCCGCACGCCATGGTAATGGAATTCAATCATCATCAGATTGTGGCGCAATTGACGACGGAGCCGCTGCCCAGGCAGAAAGGCATCTATCCTCGACATTTCGGATTGGTGTTTACGGACGAGGAGGAATGGCAAGCAATCGTGGACCGGGCCAGGACCCACGGGCTCAAGTTCTACCAACAACCCCGTCGTCGATTCCCGGGGACCCGGCTGGAACACCAGACGTTTTTTCTCGAAGACCCGTCACACAATCTGCTGGAGTTCAAATACTACACGCACGATAGCGCGATCTTCGGTGAGCACGACGCTGCCGAGATCGGCGACGAAACCGAACCGCGGTGACGACATCGGGCGTGAAGACGAAGGGGTGACACCGCCGGGCTAGCCCGGATTTTCCACCAGGCTCCGTCGCGAGGGCGTCAAGACGCCGCTGTGCCGAGGCGCACGGACTGCAAGACGCTGCAGGCATAGTTGACACCTGACTCATATAAACATCTGAC
>VXOF01000018.1 GCA_009840285.1 Nitrospira sp. SB0662_bin_26 | reverse complement strand
TTTCGCCCCCACACGACGAGGTCCTTTTGTTTCGGCAAAAGGACCCAAAACCATTGGCGCCCAGGCGTGGCCCTCCGGGTGCCTTTGCCCCAGTCCCGTTTGTTTGGGCTGCGGAACTCGCTTCGCTCAGACAGTCCTCGCCCCCAAATAGACTTTGCGGGACCGGGGCGCAGCCACGCCCGAAGGCGCCATCTTGTGGCGCGATATGATCGCGCTTTCATCTTCGTATTGTTTTTGTCTGTCATGCCCGGCTTGATCGGGCATCCAGGCTTTCTATGTTTTTCTCTTTCTTGTCATCCCGGACTTGATCCGGGATCCAGAGTCTTTGCTTTTTCTTTGGTCGCGAAGCACAACGACACTGGATTCCCGATCGGGGTCGGGAATGACATACAGGAACTACGAGATTCTTCGCTTCGCTCAGAATGACAGATGTCGCCTTACCCGAACAGGTCGGGGTTGCCTTTGCTGCGGCCGAAGTGCTGGAAGGCTTTGGCGGTGAGTTGACGGCCGCGGGCGGTGCGGTCGAGATAGCCGGCCTGGAGGAGGAAGGGTTCGTACACGTCTTCGAGCGTGGCTTTTTCTTCCCGGACTGCGGTGGCCAGGGCTTCGGCGCCCACCGGGCCGCCGTTGAATTTTTCCAGGATGGTCAGGAGGATCTTGCGGTCCATTTCGTCGAACCCCGCCTCGTCCACGCCCAGCCAATGCAGCGCGTCCTGCGCCACTTGGCGGGTGATCACGCCCCGGGCCTTGACGTCGGCGAAGTCCCGAACCCGCCGGATGAGCCGGTTGGCGATACGCGGGGTCCCGCGCGCGCGCCGGCTGATCTCTTCCGCGCCGCCGGGTTCGATGGCCACGTTCAGCAGGCGGGCCGAGCGGTTGACAATGGCTTCCAGTTCTTCCGCCGTGTAGAAGTCCAGCCGGTACACCAGCCCGAAGCGTTCCCGCAACGGGGAGGTGAGCGCGCCCGCCTTGGTGGTGGCCCCCACGAGGGTGAACGGCGGCAGGTCCAGTTTCATGGTGCGGGTGGCCGGCCCTTGGCCGATGACGAGGTCGATCTGGAAATCCTCCATGGCGGGGTACAGGGCTTCTTCCACGGACGCGGGCAGGCGGTGGATTTCGTCGATGAACAGCACGTCGTGGGCCTGGAGGTTCGCCAGGATCGCGGCGAGGTCGCCGGCGTGGTTCAGCACGAGGCCGGAGGTCGAGCGGATGCCGCCGCCCATTTCCCTGGCGATGACGTGCGCGATGGTGGTCTTGCCCAGGCCGGGCGGGCCGTAGAAGATCGCGTGGTCCAGGGGTTCGCCGCGGCCCTGAGCCGCCTCGATGCAGACCCGCAACGATTCTTTCATGCGCGCCTGGCCGGTGTAGTCGTCCAGGGTTTGCGGGCGCAGGGTGCCTTCGGTCTGTTGTTCTTCTTCCAGGAGGTGGTCGGTGACGATGCGGTCTTCCATGCAGGGATCGTCTGAACGGCCAAGGGCTTGGGACGGCGCCCTTCGACTTCGCTGTCGCTACGCTCAGGACGAACGGGGGAATAATCCGTGCATCCTGAGCGTAGGCCTCTTGAGGCCGGAGTCGAAGGATCAGGACAGGCGCTGCCGCCTGAAGCCGAATGGGGGGTTACGGGAGCGTGAATTCGACGTTGATGTCCCGCCCCAGGAAGTTCACGAGAAAGCCTTGATTCTGGTAGTTCAACATGGCCCCCATGACGTTTTCGTCCCCGAAGTCTTCGGGGCCCAGCAGTTCCCGGATTTCCTTCGCGCTCTGGGCCGTAAGCACGCGTCGGAAAATGCCCCGGGTCTTATGCACGAACCGGTTGTTGATGAAGATCAGCGTGACGCGGCCGTCCAGGATCTGCACACCGGCCATGGCGCCGGTGGGGTTGGATTGATCCCACAGCAGCACGAAGACGCCTTCCTGCTCGGCGCGGACCCCGGAAATTTTTTCGTTGACCAGCATTTCCACGGCGTCGATCTCCGAGTCCCCCAGACGGACGCCGTACAGGGAGACCCGGCTGCTGTCCACTTGGTCGGGTTTTTGCACGTTGTTCCTCGTGAGTTCGTATTTCCTTGGCTTGGCCGGGGTGTCGGCGGCGACGGCGACGGTCATGGCGCCTCCGATGCCCACCAACACGGCCAACACAATCAGTGACAATCTCTGCATGGAATTCTCCTCCCCCAGTCTGATAAACGACGCTCGCTGACGTTATGAGCGGGAATATAAGTCATGAATGCCGGATTCTTCTGTGTGGTTTGCCCGCGAAAGCGGAAATGCAGTGTCTTGGCTTTTCCCTTCGTATTTATCTGTCATTCCCGACGTTTGTAATCGGGAATCCAGGGTCTTTGCTTTTTCCCTTGTCTTTATTTGTCATCCCGGACTTGATCCGGGATCCAGGGTCTTGGCTTTTTCCTTCGTTTGTGAAGAATAAAGACACTGGATTCCTGCTTTCGCAGGAATGACAGAAAGAGAATCGGGATCCAGCGTCTTTACTTTTTGCATTCGTAGCCGCCGCTACATTAGTGTGATTGTAACGGACGGCCTGCGTATAAGCAAATGGTCCAAGCAGGCGGGGTTTCGTCCCCGCGCGACCCTCTTGTCATGCCCGGCTCGATCGGGCATCCAGTGTCTTTGCTATTCTCTTTCCTCCTTCTGTCATCCTCGACAGCTTTTCGTCGGGGATCCAGCGTCTTTGTTTTTCCTTTGTTCGCAGGATAAAGACCCTGGATTCCCGCGTACGCGGGAATGACAGAAAGAGGAGGTCATCCTCGACAGCTTTTCGTCGGGGATCCAGGCTTTCTATAAGAATCCAGTGTCTTTTCTTTTTCATGCGTTTGTGAGGATAAAGACCCTGGATTCCCGCGTGCGCGGGAATGACAGATTAAGATAGGGATCTGTTCTATGAACCACCACACATACTATGTGTACATCATGGCCAGTAAACGCAATGGCACCTTGTATATTGGTGTCACCAACGATTTGATCCGCCGAGTGTATGAGCACAAAAATAATTTGGTAGAGGGTTTTACCAACAGGTACCGTGTCCACACATTGGTCTATTGGGAACAAACGGAGAATATTGAAGCGGCCATCCAGCGTGAAAAGCAGCTAAAAAAATGGAAGCGGCAAAGGAAACTCGCGTTAATCGAAGAATACAATGCAGATTGGGACGATCTGTATGAACAGTTGCTTTAGTGACTGGGGATCCTCTCAGAGCTCCCGTCCTGTCCTTTCCGGCATTCCTTCTTGTCGTCCCCGCCTTTCCCAATCTGTCATCCTCGACAGCTTTTCGTCGGGGATCCAGGTCGTTGTTTTTGCCTTTGCCTTTTTCTGTCATCCCGGACTTGATCCGGGATCCAGTGTCTTTGTTTTTTCCTTCGGTTGTGAAGAGAAAGACACTGGATTCCCGCGTGCGCGGGAATGACAGAAAGAGGAGGTCATCCTCGACAGTTTTTCGTCGGGGATCCAGTGTCGTTGATTTTTTCTTTTGTTTGTGTAGGAGAAAGACCCTGGATTCCCGCGTGCGCGGGAATGACAGAAAGAGTCATCGGGCATCCAGCGTCTTTGTTTTTTCCTGCGCTCTAAAGACACTGGATTCCTGCGCCTGCCCTGAGCGTAAGGTGCAACGCGCCTGAAGTCGAAGGAATCGTAGGTCTCTTGAGACCGGAGTCGAAGGGCATGCCCTCATTCCTCGCCCGGTTTGGCCATGCGGTAGCCGATGCCGCGCTCGTTGAAGATCCAGGTGGGGCGCGCCGCGTCGTCGCCGAGCTTCGCGCGGAGCTGCTTCACGAAGGCGCGCACGCGCTCGGTGTCGGTGGCGTCGCGTGCGTCCCACGCCCGGCGTAGCAGCGACTCCGACGTCACCACCCGCCCGGCGTTGACCGAGAGGATGCGCAGGATCTCGTACTCGGTGGCGGTGAGCGCCACCGCGCGCCCATCCACCGTCACCCGGCGCCGCTCGTAGTCGATGGCGAGCGCGCCGAGCACGAAGGGCGCCGAGCCCGCGCGGGCGCGAAGCGCCGCCCCGACCCGCGCGGTGAGTTCGGTCGCCGAGAAGGGTTTGACGATGTAGTCGGCGGCGCCGGCCTCGAAGGCGCGCGCGATGGTCTCGTCGCGGCCGTAGCCCGAGATGAAGATGACCGGCAGGTCGGAGAGCTCCGCGACCTCGGTCATCAACTCGATGCCGCCGGTCCCGGGCAGCATGAGGTCGAGCAGCACGAGTTGCGGCTTTTCGGCGCGGACGAGGCCGGCAATCTCGCCCGCCTCGGTGGTGACCAGCACGGTGTAGCCGGCCTGCGTGAGCGCGTCGCGCACGGAGCGAAGCGTGTGCGGGTCATCGTCCACGACGAGGATGCGCGGCGTCGCGGACGCCTCGCCGGGGGTGCGCTTCGCGGCCGGCCGGGCCTTCGCGCGGGCGTCTCCGCCCTCGGCCACGGGAAGCGTGAAGGTGAACCGGGCGCCCTGGCCAAGCCCTGCGCTCTCGGCGCGGATGCGGCCCCCGTGCGCCTCGACCAGCCCCTTGCAGATCGCCAGTCCGAGCCCGCTCGCCGCGGTCCCGTGCCCGGAATCGCCCCCGGTGAGCGCGACGTGCTTGCGAAAGAGCTGGCCCAGCATCTCCGGCGGCACGCCCCGGCCCTGGTCGGAAACCGAGACCGCCACGTGCGCGCCGTCGCGCGACGCTTCCACGCGGATGGGCGAGGATTCCGGAGAGTGCCGGGCGGCGTTCGAGAGCAGGTTGTTCAGCACCTGCACGATGCGCTCGCGGTCGGCCATCACCGGGGGCAGTGCCGGCGGCAGGTCGATGTGAACGGCGTGCCGGGCGCCGCCGCTCAGGAACGTGGTTCTCGCCCGGTCGACAAGGTCCGCCAAATCCGCAGGCCCGGGATCGACCGAGAGCGTCCCCGCCTCGATGCGTCCGGCGTCGAGGAGGTTCCCGATGAGCCCCTGCATGTGGTCGGCCTGGGCGTCGATGATGCGGAAGAACTGCTGCACCTCGGTCTGCGGCAGGGCGGGAGCGGCGCCGAGCACCGCGGCCGCCGAGCCCTTGATGGCCGCGAGCGGCGTGCGCAGCTCGTGGCTCACCATGCCCAGGAACTCCGCCCGCAGGCGCTCGAGCTCCTCGAGCGGGGCCAGGTCCTGCATGGTGACGATCACCGAGACCATCTCCCCATCCTCGGCGCGGATCGGGGTCACGTTGATGAGCGTCCTGATGCTGCGCCCATCGGGCACCGAGATCACGATCTCCTCGGCGCGCATCGTCGTCGCGTCGCCGAGCGCGCGGGCTAGGGGGAACTCCGCGAGTTCGACCTCGCTGCCGTCGGCGAAGCGGCAGGTCAGCACCTCGAGTAGCTCCTCCAGAGGGCGGTCCGCGGTGCGCAGGCCCTCGAAGATGCGCCGCACCTCGCGGTTGAACGACACCGGACGGCCGGTCTTCGCATCGAACACCACCACGCCGACCGGCGAGGTCTCGACCAGGGCCTCGAGGTCGGCCCGCGCGCGCTGCTCGTCGCGGTGGGCGCGGGCGTTGGCGACGGCGGTGCCGGCCTGCGAGGCGAAGAGCATCAGCACCTCCTCGTCGTCCTCGGTGAACGCCGGCGCGCCCTCCTTCTCGGCGAGAAAGAAGTGGCCCACGTACACGTCCCGGTGACGCATCGGCATGCCCAGGAAGATGTTGGAGCGCATGAGGTCGGCGGAGAAGCCGAGCGCGCGGACGTAGTCCGGCAGGTCCGTGAGCCGCACCGGGCCCGGCAGGTCGCGCAGGTGGGCGAACAGCCGGGGGCCGTCGGGCCATTCGGCGAACCGGCGCTTCTCCTCGGGGGTGAAGCCCGAGGTGACGAACTCGCGCACCTCGCCCGCCTCGTCCACGGTGGTGATGATGCCGTAGCGTGCGGAGGTCAGCGCGCGGGCGGTGTCGACCGCCTCCTGCAGCACGGTGGCGAGGTCGAGGCTCGCGTTGGTGCGCAGGATGGCCGCGCTCAACGCGGCGATGAGCTCGCGGGCCGCCTGGAGCGCGCGGCGCGTGTCGTCGAGACCGTTCATCGGTCAGCGCCTCCTTTCGGATCGGGCCCGAGGCCGGCCCCGGTTCTTGGCGTGGGTTGGACGCGGCGGCCGTTTCGGACGCCACGAGGGCAAGGTTAGCATCGATGGCTCAGAAAAACCACATAAAAAGCACGCGATATCATCAACAACACACACTCAACTCATGGACTATCGTGTAGCTTTCGACTATAGAGAGTGAGTCCGTCCGGCACTGACGCGTCGGTTCAGGTTCCGGCGACCGGTAGAGTTAAGGGCATCAGTCTCCGCTTTGACATCTCCCGGCCCATTCCTCAGAAAGGCTCTCCATGAGACTTGTAACCCTGATGGCCCTCTTTTTACTTTCGCTGACCGTGGGCTGTTCGCTCGGGAGTGCCGGGTCGCTGCCGGACATCCCGATTCCCGACCTCACGCCCGTCCCCCAACCGTTTCGGGCGCAGACCAGCTGGGTCGATGGGGTTTTCAGCGTGACCATCCCCACCGAGGACGGCCGGACCCGCACGCTCGATACCATCAGGGACTTTGAATGGACCTATGGACGGTTCCTCCCCCGCCCGGTGCAACCCAATCATTCCAGCCGCGAATGGGTTCTCGTGGACAACCACTACGACGGCCGGGTGGCCCTCTACGCGGTCGTCGATTGGGACAACGCTGACCCGACCGACTACCTCGCGGCTGGGTGGTGGCTGGCCTACCCCCCAGGCGTGCCCGTTTGGCGTGTCGAGGCTGCCACGCGCGGTGTCTTTCTCGATGGCCCGGAACTTGATCCGGCCAATCCACCTGATCTTCCCCTCACGGGCACGGCGACCTATGTCGGGGGGATGGGCGGCCTCTACACGTACCAATACGGCCGCTCGTGGGGCGAGTTGGCCGATTCCTCCGAGATCGCGGAATTTCAGGGACTGATCTCATTGACGGCGGACTTCGACCAAAACCGCCTCACCGGGTGTATGGGGTGTCTCAGGCCGATCGGGATCGCATCCAATGCCCACCTCCATGCCGCCCTACCGAGGCGCAATCCCGATCCCACGGCGTTGCCCGCTGACTACGATCTGCACTTTGAAGCCTCGTTTGGCGCCAATGGGGCCTTTGAGGATACCGCCGTTACCGTGATGCATCCCGACCGCACCATCACGACCAGTGCGGGAACGTGGCAGGGCCAGTTCTCGAACGTGCCGGACGTCGACGGCAACCCCCGCCGCGTGGTCGGTTCCACGGATGTGCACTTCGCCGAAGACGACGGCTCACAGGGACGGTTTACGGGCATCTTCGATGCGCTGACGCCCGCCACGATCACGCCGCCTGACGGCAACGGGGGCCCTATGCAATAACTGTCGCCCGCGCACACCGTCCACGCGCTCGACGTGACGCCGGATCTGCTCCCCATCGCGTGCTGTCATGTTAAAGGCATCAGTCCCACCATCTTATCTCTCCAGGAGGTGTCCAATGGTCTTATTCATTCGTCGCAGTGTCATCTTGAGTTGCATTCTGTTCCTGCTGACCGCGTGTGGAGGGGGCGGCGGGGGGAGTAGCGCGATGCGGCCAAGCGAACCACAGCCGCCGCCCGCGATGAACACGCAAACGGCTTTCGGCGAGGCCGGGACGCCGCCGGAATTTTCCGCGGGATCGTCCAGGCCCACCATCCGCGGCCAGTTGAAACAAAGCCCCCCGGCCTTTGGCGGCGTGGCGATGAACCTGTATTCCCCGAACCTCGCACCTGTCCGGAGCGTCGACACCACGTTTACGGGCGACCGCTTTACGTTATCGGTCCGGCGAACGAATGGCAGCGGCTTCACGCTGGATACCGACCGCCATTACGCTGAAGTGGTGTCCGATTCCACCACCACGCCCAATCTGGTCACGGAACGGCCGTTTGCGACGGGCTACATGGTCGATGTCAGCGGCTCCCGCGTGGCGATAGCCGGGGCGACCGTGGAATGGTCCAACGCCGATGTGACGGACTATCTCGCGGGGGGCTACTGGGTGACCTTCGATCCGGAAGCCAGGTCGGTCGACATGGGCGCGTTTATTGATGGGACGGACTATCCGACGCCGCGCGACGCCGCCTATACGCTGCCGGTCACCGGCACCGCCACGTACAACGGCCTGGCCGGAGGCCTCTATTTGGCAAGCGCCGGCACGGATGCGCAACAGCCCGGGGCCTTGGCCATCGGCGAATATAGGGGCCGAGCGACCCTCACGGCCGATTTTGGGACCATGAGGATCGGCGGGAAGGTGGATCAAATCGAAGCCGGGGGCGGGTTGATTGAGTTGCCCAATGGGACGCAGTACGCCGCGGCCGTCGAAGCCACGGATATTGAAATGATTTTCCGTCCGGTGTCGATCAACCAAAACGGCACGTTTTTTGGGGACAATGTGGACTTTACGAGTCGGACCTACAACATCATCAAATCGTTAGGCTCCTGGGCGGGCCAATTCTCCACGGTCGAGGATGCACGCGGCAATCCGCGCGCCGCAGCCGGGACGAATACAGGCTATTTGGAGACGGCTGGGGGAAGTCGTGCGGTTCTGACCGGGGCCTTTTACGGGGCCACCGAGCGGTTTGAGTAAGCTGTTGGCGCGTTAAGCCCGATTCCGCATGGACTAGGCCAGTCCTGCGGACCTAGCCATCGGGGGGACTCCTCCCCGACAGGAGCCTTCGAGACGCGGAAGGCGTCACCGCGTCTCGGGGGTGGCTGGGTGCATAGTCTGCAACCCGAAACTTGATCCAACATGGAGGCGAGCGTCGCCTCCGCGAGCCGGATGAGTTATCACGCCTGCCCGATCTGTTTTCCGAGGGACACGCTGTTAACCATGAACTTGACGCCTAACCAAACCGACCTGCTGCTCTTGAGCGTGGGAATCGTCACGCTGATTCTCGCCGGCATTGGCGTGTACTGCTTGCTGATGTGACGAATGCGGTGGGCGAGCGGCTGCAGGGGACGCCGAAGCAGGACGAGGAAATGCCCGTTGCGGGGTTTCGTCCCCGCACGACGAGGTTCCTTCGACAGGCTCAGGACAGGCTCTTTTGTTTCGGCAAAAGGACCCAAAACCATTCGCGCCCGGGCGTGCCCCTTCGGGTGCCTTTGCCCCAGTCCCGATGACTTGGGCTTCCTTCGACTTCAGGCGCGGTGCGCCTTACGCTCAGGATGAACGGATTATCACTCCCCGTTCGTCCTGAGCGTAGCGAAGCGAAGTCGAAGGGCGCTCAGACAGCCCTCGCCCCCAAATAGAATCTTCGGGACTGGCGCGCAGCCACGCCCGAAGGCGCCATCTTGTGGCGCGATGGAATCGCGCTTTCATCTTCGTATTGTTTTCGTCTGTCATGCCCGGCTTGATCGGGCATCCAGGCTTTCTATGTTTTTCTCTTTCTTGTCATCCTCGCCTTTTCTCCTTCTGTCATCCTCGACAGCTTTTCGTCGGGGATCCAGCGTCTTTGATTTTTCCTTTGTATTTATCTGTCATTCTCGACACTTGTCCCCGACCTGATCGGGGATCCAGACCATTTATAGAATCCAGTGTCTTTGCTTTTCCTTTCGTTTGTGAGGAGAACGACCCTGGATTCCCGCGTACGCGGGAATGACAGACAGAGACAGAGAAAGAGACAAAGACTGAAGAGAACGATCCTGGATTCCTGCTTTCGCAGGAATGACAGAAAGAGAAGAACAGGAATGACAGCAAGGGAAAGACCGGAATGACAGAATAACGCATCGTGGTATACTTTAATCGCTTTGCCGGGCCTCTGCGCCCACATCTCTTAGTCATACGGAAGCCACTGCCGGACCCATGAGCCAGACGATTCATATCAAAGGGGCGCGCGAGCATAACCTGAAGAACCTCGACGTGGTGTTGCCGCGCGACCGCCTGGTGGTGGTCACGGGGTTGAGCGGCTCGGGCAAGTCGTCGTTGAGTTTCGACACGATTTACGCCGAGGGGCAGCGGCGGTACGTGGAGTCGTTGTCCGCCTACGCGCGCCAGTTCCTGGAACAGATGGGTAAGCCCGACGTGGATTCCATCGAGGGCCTGTCGCCCGCCATTTCCATCGAGCAGAAGAGCACCAGCCACAATCCCCGGTCCACGGTAGGCACGGTGACGGAGATTTATGATTACCTGCGCCTGCTGTTCGCCCGGGTGGGCCGGCCGTTTTGCGTGAATTGCGGGCAGCCGATCACGGCGCAGACCGTGCAGCAGATGGTGGATGCCATCGGCGCGTTGCCCGTGGGGTCCAAGTTTCAGATCCTGGCGCCCATCGTGCGCGGCCGCAAGGGCGAGTACCGCAAGGAGTTGGCCGACGCCCGGCGCGCGGGTTACGTGCGGGCCCGCATCGACGGGACGATCGTCGGGCTGGACGAGGCGATTGCGCTGGACAAGCAGCGGAAGCATACGATCGAGATCGTCGTGGACCGGCTGGTGATGAAGGACGAGGAGTCGTTGCAACGGCGGCTCGCGGATTCGGTGGAGACGGCGTTGAAGTTGACTCAGGGCCTGGTGGGGGTGCTGGGGGAGACGGGCGAGGTCACGCTGTACAGCGAGCAGTTGGCGTGCATCACGTGCGGGGTGAGTTATCCGGAACTGGCGCCGCGCGTGTTTTCGTTCAACAGCCCGCACGGCGCGTGTCCGGCATGCGACGGGATCGGCTACGAGGTCTCCGCGTGCCCGGAGGGCCAGGAGTATTCCGAGACTTACCGCTGCCCGGTGTGCCGGGGGACGCGGCTGAAGGCGGAGAGCCTGGCGGTGAAGGTGGGCGACAAATCCATTGCCGGGGTCACGCAGTTGTCGATCCGCGAGGCCGTGCCGTTTTTCGCGGACCTGGAGTTGAACGAGCGGGAGCGCATGATCGGCCGGCGCATCCTCAAGGAGATCCGGGAACGGCTGGAGTTTTTGCTGAACGTGGGGCTGGATTATCTGACGCTGGACCGGGCGGCCGCGACGCTGTCCGGCGGGGAGGGGCAGCGCATCCGGCTGGCGACGCAGATCGGGTCGGGGCTGGTGGGGGTGTTGTATATCCTGGATGAGCCGAGCATCGGCCTGCACCAGCGCGACAATCATCGCCTGCTGCAAACCCTGTTGCGGTTGCGAGACTTGGGCAACACCGTGCTGGTGGTGGAGCATGACGCCGCGACCATGCGCGTGGCGGACCATATCGTGGACATGGGCCCCGGCGCCGGCGTGTACGGCGGGTCAATCGTGGTGCAGGGGTCGCCCGCGGAGGTGATGCGGCATCCCGATTCGCTCACCGGGCAGTACCTGCGCGGTGAGAAACGCGTGGCGTTGCCCGCGCGCACCCGCCGGGCCGGGAAATTTCTCACCGTGGCCGGGGCCGACAAGCATAATCTGCAATCGGTGACCGCGAAGTTCCCGCTGGGACTGTTGACGTGCGTCACCGGCGTGTCCGGGTCCGGCAAGAGTACCCTGATGCTGGAGGTCCTGTTCCCGTCGCTGTCGTCGTTACTGTATCACCGGCGACCCCGGATGGAAGGCTGCCGTGCCCTCAAGGGCGCCGATGCCCTGGACAAGGTGATCGATATCGATCAGTCGCCCATCGGCCGGACGCCGCGTTCCAATCCCGCGACGTACACGGGCGTGTTCACGTTCATCCGCGACCTGTTCGCCGGGTTGCCCGAGTCGCGCGTGCGCGGGTACAAGCCCGGGCGCTACAGTTTCAACGTGAAGGGCGGCCGGTGCGAGGCGTGCCAGGGCGGCGGGTTGCTGAAGATCGAAATGCATTTTCTGCCCGACGTGTACGTGACCTGCGAGGCCTGCAAGGGACGGCGGTATAACCGCGAAACCCTGGACGTGCGGCACAAGGGCAAGAGTATCGCGGACGTGTTGGACATGACCGTGGCCGAGGCCCAGGATTTTTTCGAGCACATCCCGGCGATCGCCAGGAAATTGCAGACGCTCGCGGACGTGGGTTTGCATTACGTCAAGCTGGGGCAGTCCGCCACCACGTTGTCCGGGGGCGAGGCGCAACGCGTGAAGCTGAGCCGCGAGTTATCCAAGCGGCCCACGGGCCGGACCCTGTACCTGCTGGACGAGCCGACGACCGGGTTGCATTTTGCGGACGTGCAACGCCTGCTCGACGTGTTGAACCGGTTGGTAGAACACGGGAACACCGTGCTCGTGATCGAACACAACCTGGACGTGATCCGCAACGCGGACTGGATTCTGGACCTGGGGCCGGACGGCGGGAACGCCGGCGGCCGGATCGTGGACGAAGGCCCGCCCGCCGAGTTGATCAAATCCGGCACGTCCTGGACCGCGCAAGTGTTACGCGAAGAAGGGTAGGGGCTAACGCTTGGTGGGATAGATCCCTCGCCCCCTGGGAGAGGGTTGAGGTGAGGGCGCTGTCTTTTTCTTACTCGTCAGGGGTGGGGGTTACAAACAAATGGATGCGATCCGTTGTCCACGTCGCTATCCCTGAACCGAAGAAATCAGAATCTTCTGTCCAAATAGGGCAATTCAAGGCTAACGCTGTTGCCACAATCGGCCAATCATCCGGATCTCGGATGGCGATGCGTTGTATGGCCTCCTCGCGGTAATCACCGTAGATGTCAGCTTCAACAGTCTGAACAATCCTGGAAATTCCAGTCAGTACCTCTAGCGCCGATTCTGCCGGTAGTTTGCGTTTCTCGAAAATAAGGGGCAAGTATTTTTCGGCATCGTCGAAACAAACGTCAGGAGCAAAGAACCGTATGTTTGAGAAGGACTGTTCAAGCAATGTCCGGACTTTCGTGCTCAAGACGGCACGAACTAAAATGTTCGCGTCCAGAACCAGGGTCTTGTGAAGAACCATCAAGCCCTATTGCCGCGGAGTTTACGAAACTCTACCAGCATTTCCTCTTCGCTGACGCCTGCTTGAGCTAGGAGAGCGTCGAGGCGCGAAGCGGCTTCCTTGAGCGCATAAAGTTCTGCTTTATCCGGACTAGGGCGTGCCGGAATGTAGTAGCCGACCGTCTCACCGTGGCGAGTGATCGCGATCGGTGAATTGGCTCCTGCATATTGGGCAAGGTTGGAACGAAATTCACGAATGCTGACTTTAGTGGGTGCATGATCCATCGCAGACCTCATTTATTTGTGTACAACTGTGTACACAATAGCATGGCAACCTGAAAATGTCACGCTTAATTTTTTGCGCAGTCCAGCGTCCTTGTCTTCGTAGCCCCGCCATCTCATGGTGTTCTCTTCTGGCGCCTTCCGATGGCGCTTTCTTCTTTCTCTTGTCTTTTCTGTCATCCCGGACTTGATCCGGGATCCAGCGTCTTTGGTTTTTTATGCGGGGTTTCGTCCCCGCACGACGAGGTTCTTTTGTTTCGGCAAAAGGACCCAAAACCATTGGCGCCCGTGCGTGGCCCAGAGGGTGCCTTTGCCCCAGTCCCGTTTGCTTGGGCTGCGGAACTCGCTTCGCTCAGACAGTCCTCGCCCCCACATAGAATTTTCGGGACCGGGGCGCAGCCACGCCCGAAGGCGCCAGGACCTGGCTCCTTCCGATGGTGCTTTCTTCTTTCTATTGTTTTTGTCTGTCATCCCGGACTTGATCCGGGATCCAGCGTCTTGGCATTTTCCTTCCGTTTCTTAAGGAGAAAGACACTGGATTCCCGATCGGGGTCGGGAATGACAGAAAGAGAATCGAGGATCCAGCGTCTTGGCCTTATCCTGCGCTCTAAAGAATAAAGATACTGGATTCCCGCTAAGAGCTTGCGGGAATGACAGCGAGGGAGACGTTTACCCGACATTGATGAGGGCCAGCAGGGCCAACGTACCGAGCATGTAGGGAATCATGCACGCATACACGATCATCTTGAGCGGGGCGATGCCCGTGACGGCCGCATGGCGGGATTGATGCTCTTTGTAAATGAATTCGTACACCAGGATAATGACCGCGCAGGTGAGGGTCACGACGCGACTCGACCGGGGCCACGTGTAGATCCCGCTGAGCAGGAAGTCCATCGTGAAAAAGCCGCTCCACGCCGACAGGAGCACGGCCAGCACCAGGTTGACGATGGCCGATAGGGGGAGTTTCCCGAAACCTGTTGCGCGTACGTCCGGAATGGGGTTCACCGGCCCGGTGGGCTATGACTGTTCTGCGGATGGTGCGAGCGTGTGTTCGCAGTTGAGACACACGCGGGGCCGTCGTTTGAGGTAGGTTGATATCTTGCCGCTGGCAAGACAGGCATAATGGACGAATCGATTGCACACGGAGCAGCGCTCCCATCCACCCTTGAGCATGGTGGTGTTGCGATACAGGACTTGATTGCACACCCCGCAGTACTCCGGCTTGATGCCCAATAGGAGCGGTTCCCATTCGCCTGCGCCTTTTCGAATACTCATGGCGCGGTAGTATAGCCGGGGCATCGAGGGAATTACAAATGCGGGGACCCCTATCTTCCTTGTCATCCCGGATCCTCGATTACTAACGTCAAGGACAGGCTTGATCCGGGATCCAGTGTCGTTGCTCTTTCCTCCCTCCTGTCATCCTCGACAGTTTTTAGTCGGGGATCCAGGGTTTTTGTTTTTTCAATTAGTTTGTGAAGAAAACGACCCTGGATTCCCGCGCGTGCGCGGGAATGACAGAAAGGGGAAGTCATCCTCGACAGCTTTCGTCGGGGATCCAGGCTTTCTATAAGAATCTAGGGCCTTTGCTTTTCCTGCGCTCTAACGACTCTGGATCCTCGCTTTCGCGGGAATGACAGAAAGAGGACGGTGTGCGCGGGCCACATTCATTGCGTAGGGACCCCGTCGGCGTCAGGCGGCGTGATCGTGGCGGGCGTCAGCGCGTCGAAGATACCCGTGAAGCGCCCCTGCGAGCCGTCGTCTTCGGCGAATTGCACATCGGTCGAACCGACCACGCGGCGGGGGTTGCCGTCCACGTCCGGCACATTCGAGAACTGGCCCTGCCACGTTCCCGCACTGGTCGTGATGGCGCGGTCGGGATGCGTCACGGTAACGGCGGTATCCTCGAATGCGCCATTGGCGCCAAACGAGGCTTCGAAGAGCAGATCGTAGTCGGCGGGCAACGCCGCCGGATCGTCAACGTACCACGGTACGGCGGGATGGAGGTGGCGACCGAATGCGGTCTCGATGGGTTTCACGCACCCCATACACCCGGTGAGGCGATTTTGGTCGAAGTCCGCGGTCAACAACACCGTTCCCTGAAATTCCGCGATCTCGGAGGCATCGGCCAACTCGCCCCAGTCGCGGCCGTATTGGTACGTGTAGAGGCCGCCCATTCCCCCGACATAGGTCGCCGTGCCCGTGAGGGGCAGATCAGGTGGATTGGCCGGATCAAGTTCCGGGCCATCGAGAAAGACTCCGCGCGTGGCGTCCTCGAATTCCTGATAGGGCACGCCGGGCGGGTAGGTCAGCCACCACCCCGCCGCGAGGTAGTCCGTCGCGTCCGCGCTGTCCCACGACGCGACTGTGTAGAGGAACACCCTGCCGTCGTAGTCGTTGTCCACGAGAATCCATTCGCGGCTGGAGTGATTGGGTTGCACCGGGCGGGGGAGAAATCGTCCCCACGTCCATTCACGGTTTCGGCTGGTATCGAGCGTGCGGGTCCGGCCGTCCTCGGTGGGGACGGTCACGCTGAGAACTCCATCGACCCAACTGGTCTGCGCCTGAAACGGTTGGGGGACGGGTTCGAGTTCGGGGATGGGGATGTCCGGCAGCGACCCACCACCTCCGCCCAAACACCCACTGAGGGCCATGATCCAGCCCGCCATGATGACCATGATGACTCGCCGGTGTTGCATCAGGTCTGCACCTTTCTGCTGTTCGCAAGAGGCGCCATTCATTGCGTCGGGACTCCGTTGTCATCGGGAGGCGTGAACGTGGGGGGCGTCAGCGCATCGAAGATGCCCGTAAAGCGTCCCTGCGAGCCGTCGTCTTCGGCGAAGTGCACGTCGGTCGAACCGACCACGCGGCGGGGGTTGCCGTCCACGTCCGGCACGTTCGAGAACTGTCCCTGCCACGTCCCGGCATAGTTCGTGATGGTGCGGTCGGGATGCATCACGGTAATCGCGGTATCCTCAAAGGCCCCGTTTGCGCCAAACGAGGCTTCAAAGTGCAGATCGTAATCGGCGGGCAACGCGGCAGGATCGGGAGTGCCCCTCGGTATGACGGCAAAGAGGTGGGTACGGGGTGCGATCTCGATGGGTTCCACGCACCCCATACACCCCGTGAGGCGGTTTTGGTCGAAGTCTGCCGTCAACAACACCGTTCCCGCAAATTCCGCGATCTCGGAGGCATCGGCCAACTCGCCCCAGTTGCGGCCGTATTGATACGTGTAGAGGCCGCCCATCCCCCCAACATAGGTCGCCGTGCCCGTGAGGGGCAGATCGGGCGGATTGGCCGGATTGAGTTCCGGGCCATCGAGAAAGACTCCACGGGTGGCAGCCTCGAACCCCCAAACGGGCACGTTAGGCGGGTAGGCCAGCCACCACCCAGCCGCGAGATAGTCGGTCGTGTCGGCATTGTCCCAATCGACGACCGCATAGAGGAGCACCCTGCCGTCGTAGTGGTTGTCCACGAGCAACCATTCGCGGCTGGAATGATTGGGTCGCACCGGGCGGGGGAGGAACCGTCCATACGTATCTTCAACGTCCCGAATGGTATTGAGAGTGCGGGTCCGGCCGTCCTCGGTGGGGACGGTCACGCTGAAAACCCCATCGACCAAGCTGGTCTGCACCTGAAACGGTTGGGGTTCCGGCATGAGTTCGGGAATGGGGATGTCCGGCAGCGATCCACCGCTCCCCAAACACCCACTGAGGGCCATGATCCAGCCCGCCATGACGACCATGATTACTCGATGCTTTTGCATCAGGTCTGCTCCTTTCCGCTTATGACTTGGCTGTGAAGAATGCTTAAACAGTATCAAGATCCGGCTGCTTGAACAAGAGGCGTCTGACGGGAATGATGTATTTCTGTTAACATGTTGTTCATTTTCTGGCGTCACAATATCCCTGAACACGCTACTGGCGATCAGGGTGTTCGCACTTCAGATCGTCTCCATGCCCACGTGTTCTGTTTGCCCCCACTGCGAGGCGTGCAACATGTCAATTGAGGAGGTTCGTTTGAATGATGCCACATTGTGAACCGAACGATCAATAATATTAGTCGTGGCCTTCTGTACGCAACAAACCAGCATGGAGTCGGCATTGACTTGTGAATAGTTCGACAGGTCGGGTGGGGACCCAACTATCCGGACCAAGGAGGTATGCCGAGAAACGGGACAGTTCTTTCCATCGAGAGAGGTAGCCCCCGGCTCGTAGCGGCGCTGCGCTGGTGGCGTGAGGACATCAGCTCGCTGTGGTGGTCATGGGGCGAGGGAGAGGCGCATCGGGTTGAATGATGGACGCCGTTGATTATTCGGGGTCGTGTCTAGTTACCTGCATAAATCCCCGTCTGACGGGATTTATCCTTTTAAATTGACGCCTATGCTGCGGTAGTGTGGCGGCTGGAAGAATGTTAGCATATTTTACTAATATAGACTAGCATACTGGATCATCCCGGCAGCCACGTAGGTCGGGTTAGCCCTGAACCTGTCGAAGGAACCTCGTCGTGCGGGGGCGAAACCCCGCATTCTTCCTGCCTTTGTTTGACACCCTTCCGGGCCTTTGTTAGGTTCTGAATCCCCATAACCAGTGCAAAGAAGGGCACTGCATGTCCGTGGACATCAAGACCTATCTCGACAACAAGCGGAACGTGGTTGACCGGTATTTGGAGGCGCATCTGCCTGATCCGCAGACGCTGCCGGTGGTCCTGCACGAGGCGATCCGGTACAGCCTGTTGGCCGGGGGCAAACGCATCCGGCCCATCCTGACAATTGCCACGGCGGAGGCGATCGGGCCGTGCCCAGCGTCGCTGTTGCCCGTAGCCTGCGCGTTCGAGTTCATTCATACGTATTCGCTGATCCATGACGACCTGCCGTCGATGGATAACGATGATTTCCGCCGCGGCCGTCCCACGAACCACAAGGTGTATGGGGAAGCGATGGCGATTCTGGCGGGCGACGCGTTGCACGCCATGGCGTTTGAATGGTGCAGCCGGGCCGATCTGGTGACGGACCTGAACCCGCAGTGTCAGGTGCAGATCATCGCGGAGCTGGCGCTGGGGGCCGGGCATGGAGGTATGGTGGGTGGCCAGGTTCTGGATATTCAGGCCGAGAACCGGCAGGTGGACTTGGCGGAGTTGCAACAGATTCACGTGCACAAGACGGGCAAGTTGATACGTGCCGCGGTGCGGGTCGGGGCGCTCCTCTCCGGTGCCGGGATGACGCAGTTCGAGCGTCTCACCGGGTATGCCGAGGATATCGGGTTGGCGTTTCAGATTGCGGATGACGTGTTGAACGTGACGGGGACGCGGGAGGAGTTGGGGAAAGACGCCGGCACGGACGACGAACGGGGCAAGCAGACGTATCCCGCGATTTACGGGCTGGAGGGCGCGCAGCAGCTCGCGCAGGACTGCGCGGCCCGGGCCATCGGCCGGCTCGACGGGTTTGACGAGAAGGCGGACCCCTTGCGGGGGATCGCCCGGTATATCGTGGACCGCAAAAATTGACCAACACAGTGACGCCCCAATCCCCTTCATTCGCATCCTTCTCGCTCTTCTTCTCATCATGAAAGCCTTGGTCACAGGGGTTACGGGGTTTGTGGGGTCCGCGGTGGCGCGGGCCGTGGTCGAGGCCGGCACGGAGGTCCGGGGGCTGGTCCGGCCCGGCGCGGACCGGCGGGCCTTGGACGGGCTGGCGATTGAAACCGTCCCCGGCGATTTGACCGACGCCGCGTCGCTCCGGGCGGCGCTTGACGGCTGCCGGCAGGTCTACCACGTGGCGGCGCATTATGCCCTGTGGGCTCCCGATCCTTCGGTGTTCTACAAGGCGAACGTCGACGGCACGAAGGCGTTGCTGGCTGCGGCGCGCGACACGGGCGTGGACCGCGTCGTGTACACGAGCACGATCGGCGCGATCGGGCTGCCCGACGGCGGGGGGCCCGGTACGGAAGAGACCCCGGTGTCCCTGACGCAGATGACCGGGCATTACAAGCGCTCCAAGTATCTGGCCGAGCAGGAGGTCCTGAAGGCGGCGGACGCGGGTTTGCCCGTGGTGATCGTGAACCCTTCGGCGCCGGTGGGCGTGTGCGACGTGAAGCCAACGCCGACCGGGCAGATCGTCGTCGATTTCATGAAGGGGCGCATGGTGGCCTACGTGGAAACCGGCATGAACCTTATCGACGTGGATGATGTGGCCGTGGGCCACGTGCGGGCCATGGAGCGCGGGCGGATCGGTGAGCGGTACATCCTGGGGTGCCGCAACCTGTCGCTGAAAGAGGTGTTCGAGATCCTGGCCGGTTTGACGGGCGTGAAGGCGCCCAAGGTGAAGTTGCCCCGGGAGTTGATCCTCCCCCTGGCTCACGTCGACAAGTGGCTGGCCGATTACGTGACGCATCGTCCCCCGCGCATTCCGCTCGACGGCGTTCGCATGGCCAAGTACGTGATGCACTATGATAGTTCCAAAGCCGTTCGGGAACTCGACCTGCCCCAGACGCCTCCGGAAGTGGCCCTGGAAAAGGCGGTGCGCTGGTTCCGGGAACACGGGTACGCATGAGAGAGGAGGGATGCGGGGGTTTCGTCTAATCCGTCATTCCCGGCGCCTTCGGCCGTGGCTGCGCCCCGGTCCCGCAAACTCTATTTGAGGGCGAGGACTGTCTGAGCGAAGCGAGTTCCGCAGCCCTAACAAACGGGACTGGGGCAAAGGCACCCCCTTGGGGCCACGGCCGGGCGCGAATGGTTTTGGGTCCTTTTGCCGAAACAAAAGGACCTCGTCGTGTG
>VXOF01000061.1 GCA_009840285.1 Nitrospira sp. SB0662_bin_26 | reverse complement strand
GGGCATGGGCGCGGGGTCGGCATGTCCGGGAGCCAGCGGGATTCATTCCCATATGACGAATACGATGAATACCCCGGTCGAAGCCCTGGAGTACGCGTATCCGTTCCGGATATCCCGGTACGTCCTTCGGGACAAGACAGGTGGCGCTGGAGTTTACACGGGAGGTAACGGGGTCACGCGCGAAATCGAATTCCTGCAGGATGCCCACGTGACGATCGTGTCCGATCGACGGGAATCGCAACCGTTCGGGTTGGCCGGGGGTGAAGCCGGGCAATCCGGCCGAAACGTGTTGATTCGCAAGGGCAAGGAAAATAAGCTCCCCGGTAAAACGGAACTGGTCGTGAAGAAGGGGGATCGATTGCGGATTGAAACTCCGGGCGGCGGCGGTTATGGTAAGTCGAGAAAGTAGAATTCTGTCAACGAATAAAAGAACACATACTGGAGTCATGAAACATGAAAGTTACCGATCCTGAACGGTTGGAAATGTTGTACGAGCGTTTTTGTGACGTCTGTCTCGTTGAAAAAGAAGTGTGGACGGAAATCTTCCTGCCGCGGCAAGTTGAAAAGGGAGTGATCCTGACGAACGTACAGGAGAAATACGAAGTGGTCATCGACGATCCGGAGATCGAGGATACGCTCGATGCCAACATCCCCCTCGGCAAATCCTCGTTACGCGCGGCCATTCAGGAATACAAGGATCACATCAGCTTCAATAAAGCCTAGGCGTTTGGTTCAGGGAGCTCTGCCCCAATGAGTGACGCAGGGCTGTTCCCGAAAGGAAAACGATGGCGGCTCCGGATGCGTTTATCAAGGCCCTTCAGCATGAACCCATCGTCTGTCTGAGTTCGGCTTGCTCCAGACACGTGGCCTGTACCGAGGTCTCTCACCCTCAGGATCGAGTGAAGTCGTACCAGCTCCGGTGTGATGCATGCGGATGGGAAGATCGCATCTGTGGCTCTGCGGACGATGCGACGGAGTGGGAGGAGGCTGAATTGCAGGCGATTATGGATGAGCATCTTCTGCACCTTCAGCCCGTGTGTCCGTATGATCAGGCTCCCGTAGTCTTTACCTCTCTTCCTAATCCTCGGCGGAAGGCCAAGTATCGAATTTCTTGCTATTATTGTGGACGGCGAATCGAGATGGATTGGCCTCCACGTTTGTAGGGACAAACGATCGTTGGTCCCTACTCCCAATGACCCTCCACTCCGAAGCGTACCCACGTTCCCGGGGCGCTGAACCCGAGAAAATCCTCGTACTTCACGTTGGTCAGGTTGTCCACGGCCCCGAAGATGTTCCATGCGTCGTTCAGGGCATAGGTGGTGGCGAGGTCCATTCGATAATATCCCGGCACCCGCGTTTGCGTCGTGGGAATTTGCAGGTCGAAGCGTGTGCCCACGGCTTGGAGTTGGCTGCGTATAGTCAACGCGGGCGTGGCCCGTACCCGGATTGCGAAGCCGCCTGACGCCTTGGGACGGTTCCGTAGCGGGGCATTCGTGCCCGAGATGCGGGCGTCCAGGTAGGTGAACCATCCTTGGATCGACACGTCCGGCAATGGGTTGGTCGCCACGTTCAATTCGATCCCCTGCGTCCTGACCTTGTTCAGATTGACCAGAAGGAAAGTCTGTTGCTTGGCAAGCACCGGGTCCAGGTCGATCTGATTGAAAAAGGTGTTGTGGAACCAGGTCAGGCGGATTTCACTGTCCCAGACGGTACTTGACCGGAGGATACCCACTTCCCACGCGGTACTGGATTCGGGAGTGAGGCGAGAATTTCCGATAATGGGATCGCCCAGGGCATTCAGGCTCGGCAATTTGAATCCTTGACCGTACGTTCCGTGGATGATTGTTTGAGGGAACGGTTGGATGCTGACCCCGAGACGGGGAGTCGCCCTGAGCGGTAAATCTTCCGGGCTGTCCACGCGAAGCCCTGCACTGAGCCGGACCTGCTCGTTGGGGGAAAAGATCGTTTCCAGGATCCCAGCCGGCGTGGCGCGGGATTGCTCGAAATCCGTGGCGACTTGTGACGACAACCCCAAGACGGTCAGGTCCTGAATCCCGGTTCGCGTTCCGTTTTCGTGTACCAGTTGAACCCCGCCGGCGATTTTCAGTAAGCGGTTCAGGGATGCTCGTAGCGTCCAATGGAAACGCATCCGGGTAAAGTCCGTTCGGAACACCGTGGGAGGGATTCGGAACATTCCGGGTGCGGACAACACGCCCGGGTTGTCCACTTTTTGTTGCCGGTGGAGCACGTTGGCGGTCAGTTGATGCTCCCAGTTCGGCGCAAGCGGAAACGTCAGGTTGAATCCGGAAGCGACTTCGTGCGTGCGCCGCTGCTCCGTCGAACGCAGAATGGCAAGGCGCGGGCCGCCGCTGCCTTCGGGAAAGGAACGGGTGTCGGTGTGCGTGTATTGTCCCGTCAGTTCCAGCTTGAGCGAATCCGGACGTGACCAGTTCATATGGCCGCCGATGGTTCCGGACGCGAACCGGTTTCCTGTGACTTGTCCGTCGTCCCGAGTGACTGCTGCTGAGCCGGCGTATCGGAACCGGCCGGCAGTTCCTGACGCTTGGAGCACGCCGCGGGCGTAGCCCCATTGTCCTCCTTCCGCACGGGCAACCAGTCGATCCTTGGCGCTCCCTTTTTGCGTGATGATGTTCACCGCGCCCGCCATGGCGTCGGAACCGTAGAACACGGAGGCCGGGCCTTTGACGATTTCGATTCGTTCGATCCGTTCGGGTGTCAGGGAGGACAAATCCACGGATCCTCCACGCTGGTTCGTCGGATCGTTCAACGGCACGCCGTCCAACAACACCATCGTATAGTTAGGATCACTCCCGCGAATATAGAGTGAACTCAGGCCGCTCCGGCCGCCCATTTCATCCACGAATATCCCGGGAGTTTGTTGCAAGAGGGTACCGAGTCTGTTGGGCTGCTGGAGGTCGAAGCCTGTTCGCGTGAATACTTTGGTCTGAAGGGGCGTCTGCGATTGGTTCGTCGGAAGGGTCGTGGCCGTGACCAGCACGGGGTCGAGTGTTTCAATTGAGGATTCCGCCAGCCCGGCTGACGGCGAGAGAACAAGCAGGCACCACAAGGCATTGATGCCGGTCAACAAGGATTGCTTGCGAAGTTCCTTTCTTCTCATCAACCGCCGATCTGTGTTATACACACCCGTTCTTCCGTAACGGTCCCACCCTTTCACATCGGAAAGACCATCTGCCGGGGCAGCCGAGGTGTCGTCTTGAGCAACACCCCATACCGTACAGAGCCCGAACGTTCGAGCCGGATGCCGTCCTGCATTCCGTTCCTGATCGTGAACGAAGCTGCCGAGCGTTTCAGTTTCTACGGCATGCGTACGATCCTCATCATCTTCATGACCCAATACCTCCTGAATGCGGACGGCGCCTTGGACGTGATGAATGAGCCCGAAGCGCGATCCTATTATCATCTTTTTACGTCCGCGGTCTATTTTTTCCCGGTCATCGGGGCCGTGATTGCAGACGTCTGGTTCGGGAAGTATCGCACGATCATGTCGTTGTCGCTGGTGTATTGCCTGGGGCACTTGGCCCTCGCAGTGGATCAGACCAGGCTCGGCCTGGCCGTGGGGCTGACGCTGATTGCCGTGGGTTCCGGAGGCATCAAGCCCTGTGTCTCCGCGAACCTCGGGGACCAATTCAGTTCGACCAACAGTCACCTGCTCAGCAAGGCCTTTTACTGGTTTTATTTTGCGATCAACTTTGGCGCGGGGATTTCCACACTCCTGACCCCGTGGCTGCTCAACCATATCGGGCCGCATCTGGCCTTTGGCGTGCCCGGGCTGTTGATGCTGCTGGCGACGTGGGTGTTCTGGTTAGGACGGCGGGATTACGCGCATATCCCGGCCAGGGGAACCGCGTTTCTGCGGGAATTGTCGTCGCGTGAGAGCCTGCTGGCCATGTGGCGGCTCACGCCGATCTACCTGTTTGTGGCCGTGTTTTGGGCGCTCTTCGATCAAACCGGGTCGGCGTGGGTCCTCCAGGCCAGAAACATGGATCTCTATTGGATGGGGGTGGAATGGCTCCCATCGCAAATTCAGTTCGTCAATCCGTTTCTGATCATGCTCCTCATCCCGGTGTTTGCCTACGGCGTCTATCCCGCAGTCGACAAGGTTTTTCCCCTGACGCCCTTGCGGAAGATCAGCATCGGGTTTTTTGTGACGGTGATCGCCTTCGTGATTTCCGCGGTGATCGAGATGCAGATAGTCTCGGGGCTGCGGCCGAATATATCGTGGCAAATCGCGGCGTTCGTGGTCATCACCGCGGCGGAGGTCATGGTCTCGATCACGTGTTTGGAATTATCCTATACTCAGGCGCCCAGGGCCTTGAAATCGTTCGTGATGGCGCTCTTTCTCCTGTCGGTGTCCCTGGGGAACGCTTTTACCTCGCTGGTGAATTATTTCATCCAAAACGAGGACGGCAGCGTGAGGCTGGAAGGTCCGGATTATTATTGGTTTTTCACGGCTGTCATGCTGGGCGTGTCGATGCTTTTCATCGTCGTGGCCAAACGCTACAAGGGCCGGACTTATCTTCAGGGTGAAGAGGCCTGACGGATCGACGGACGTTTAGGGTCTGGGTTTCTGACTCAGATACAGGACCTGGTTGACCCGGAAGGCTTGGGTGTACTGGTCGGTCGTGATGTGCTGTGAATGAAAACAGCGCCCGTCGAATATGATCAGCCGATTGGGCTTCATGCGGATGAGAAAGAGGAGTTCCCAATAGGCGTTGCCGTCGTTGATATAGGCGTTGTCCCGGTTGGCGAATAACGGGTTGAAGATCATGCTGTTCTGAAAATTTTCATACCCCTCCGCACTGCTGAGAAATTCATCGCTGAGTTCAAGCCTGTCGGCCAGTTCGCGGATTTCTTTGTCCGGCACGATGGGTACGCGTTCCAACCCCGTGGGCACGTGATGGTACAAGCCGGTTCCGCCCATGCAGGATTCGGCGGGGTTCAGGTAGACCATGGCGGTGATGTCCTGATCGATATGGGGTTGACGTTGCCCGACGTTGAGGCGGTACTGGTGGTTGGTGATGCCTTGAAACACGACCGGCTGGGGGTCGAAAAACGGGTAGAGCTTCATGCCCCAGAACTCGCCGATCGCATCCACGATCTCCCCGGTTTCGACGTTGACCGAAGCCCGCACGCCGGGAAAGTTGCCGACAATCTCGAAGCGATCGGTATACGGCAATTCCAGGGCCTGTTTCAGGACCCGATCGGGATACCGGTAGAACCCGTCGACCATAACGACCTTGTGGCGGCTCAGGCCGACATACTCGACGGAGACTTGGCAGTCGGGATTGATAGCAAAGGTTTCAGGGGAGGGTGGCACGGGTGATTTCCTGTTCTCATGGTGCGCCATCAGATCCCCTTGCGTCAACGTGATTGGCTTTGATACCTCATTGCGTCGAGTCATCAATCAGGGGGGGTCTCCGTGGTACAATAAAATGCCATGCGATTTTGCGTGTAACTTATCCACGATCTCTTTGAGGAAGGAACAAGGTATGACCGCTCCGTATCGCGACCTGCTGGCCGGGATCCGCAACAGTTTTCCGCAGCCGATTTCCAATCGTGTCCATGACAGCTACTTTGTGCATAGCGTCATGCGTGCGATGGATGCGGTGGACACATTGAAAAGCGAGCGGCCCATTCTGGGGCAGCGCACGCCTTTGGATTACGCAAAGGCGCGGGAAGCGAGTCTTTCCGACAGTGGCATGAGTGTCGAGGAAGTCACCGCCGAACTGGTGTCGTATTGTTCGGGCTTGACCATTCCCGGTCATCCCCATACGCAGCAGAACGTGATCCCGCCGCCGACCATCTCGTCGCTGATCGGGGTGCTCCTGGCTTCTTTGTATAACCCCAATCTCGGGTGGGACGAATACAGCCATCGCCTGGCCCTGGCGGAAGTGGAGATGGTAGCGATGACCGCGCGTCTCGTGGGATACGAGCCGGACCGCGCAGGTGGAGTGTTCACCTTCGGCGGGACCGGCACGACGCTCTACGGCGCCAAGATCGGGTTGGAGAAAGCCATCCCCGGCGCCATGACTTCGGGTGTGCGGGAGGAAGCCGTCATCTTTGCCAGCGAGTCCAGTCATTACTGCCGGTACAACATTGCAGGGTGGTTGGGCCTCGGAGCGAACAGCGTCATCACGGTTTCGACGGACTCACGGAACGCCATGAACGTCGAGGCTTTTCGGGAGCAGGCCAGGGGAGTCCTTCAACGGGGCGGAAAAATCGCCGCGATTATCGTCACCATGGGGACCACCGATGCCTTTGGACTCGACGATCTGGCCGCCATCGTGGCCGTGCGAGATGAATTGGTGGAAGAATTTCAACTTCCGTACCAACCCCACGTTCATGCCGATGCCGTGATCGGCTGGGCATGGTCGGTGTTCAACGACTATGATTTTGAGCACAACCCTTTAGGATTCCGGCCGCGAACTCTTCGTGCGTTGGCAGGGGCTCGTCTTGCCATCCATGGTCTGTCTCTGGCTGACAGCGTGGGGATCGATTTTCATAAATCGGGGTTTGCCCCCTATATCTCGAGCCTGGTGTTGTTCAAGGATCGCGACGACCTGGACTTGATTCACCGGCCACAAGAGCAGATGCCGTACCTGTATCAGTTCGGCACCCATCGTCCGGGGATGTACACCGTCGAGACTTCCCGTGCGGGCGGGGGAATTCTTGCGGCCCTGGCGAATATGAAACTATTCGGGAAGCAGGGCCTGCAAGTCATCATTGGCCACATTGTCGAGATGTCTCAATTGCTGCGTGAACATTTGGAGGGGAATGACAGCACCACGGTCCTGAATCGGGACAATTTCGGCCCGGTGACGCTGTTTCGGGTTTATCCGCGCGGGATCGACACCTTCCGGATCAAGGAGAAGGAAAGCTCGGACGTGGCCTATCGAGAGACGTTGCAATCGCACAATGAGTATAACCGGAAGGTGTTCCAATACGTCCATCAAGAGGCGATGGAAGGCCGGGGCGCAGTGTTGTCCTTAACGGATTGCTATCGCACCTCGGACTATGGAGAGCCGATCGTGGCGCTGAAGTCCTTTATCCTTTCCCCGTTTGTGGATGAGGAAGGGATCGAAGTGATCGTGCAGAAGGTCTTGGAAGCCCGGAACCGGATTGAGGGCTAGGCCTTCGATGCCGAGGGCTCATGCTAATGGTCGCTCAATAGTTCGAGAAAACGCGGCGCCAGGATACGGCTCTGAATCGTCAGCAATCCACGTTCTCCCAGTTCCCGGTAACTCAGGCTGATCTCGGTTTCCTCGAGACGCCAGGAGTACTCCTGGTTCAGCCCCCGGATCATCGAGCCGCGGTTGTGCTGAAGTTTCCCGTAGGCCGATTCCAACGCCTGCTTGATCCGGTCGTGCGTTTCTTCGCTACGGTACCGGATCATCACCCGGGCAAATTGGGAGTCGATGGCATAGAGCTTGATGGCCTCCACCGGTCCGTTCGCAAAATGCGGCGGGCCTTCCTTATATCCATAAATGTCGACTCGACCGTCAGGCTCGACCAGCACAAGTTGAGGAAGTTCTGCCAGCGCGCTTCCCCAGGGAATCCCCTGAAAGCCCGGTGCAGGCACGGTCGCCGGCTTTGCGGCGAGAAGCAAGGCAGGCAACCAGAGAAAGAAGACCGATAGCGGAACGAGGTACGGAACGCGACGTGTCACCATTCCGCCACCCTATCATCACGGCAGGAAAATAGCCAGCAACACTCTACATCCATCATTAAGAGCGGCAACGATGACAGCAGTCTGTCAGGAAACAAGGAACGGAAGGGAATCAGAATGTCGCGTTGGCAGGGAGCGGCACGGCATGAATGTCATCTTTTCCGATAAGATCAGCCAGTTCGCCGACATGCTTCTCCGGATGTCCAACCAGCGTCCATGCTTCGGGGTTGTCCAGGATTGCCTGGACGAGTTGGGTGTGGAGTTGATGTCCCGAACATTTGGCGACAATATGACCGATGACGTGGATGCCGAGGAGGGACAGATCACCGATGAGGTCCAACACCTTATGGCGAACGCATTCGTCCGGGAAACGAAGTTCCCCGTCATTCATAATGCCGCTGTCCGAAAACACGATGGTATTGTCCAGGGACCCGCCCTGTCCCAATCCGCGGGCCCATAAGGCTTCCACTTCATGCGAAAACGCAAAAGTCCGGGCATGTGCAATATTGGCTTCGAAGTCCACCGTCGACCACTCATGTTCGTACGTTTGCTGTTGGATCAACTCATGATCGTAGTCGACCGTATAGGTGATCTTGGCAAACGGAGCGGGAAGGATGGAGATCCCCCGATTGTCATCACCGATGTGAATGGGTTCTAAAATCTTGAGATAGGTCCGTGGACGTTCCTGGGGCAGAATTCCGGCGAGGCGAATGAGTTTGGCAAAGGGCGCCGCACTCCCGTCCATTGCCGGAACTTCCTCTGAATCGATATCGATGAAGGCATTGTCGATTCCCAATCCCCAGAGTGCCGATAGCGCGTGTTCGGTCGTTTGAATTTGGAATCCATTGGACCCGACCACGGTGCAAAGTTCCGTCGACCTGAGATTGCGAATCGACGCCTGGCACGTCTCGACGTGGCTGTTGACTTTCCGCCGGAACACAATGCCGTTGTCCACGGGCGCGGGGGAAAGACTGACCTTCGAAGAACGTCCGGAATGAAGCCCTACTCCGGATGTGGAGATCGTTTGTTCAATGGTCTGTTGTCGTTTTCCGAACATATTTTGCCTGATCCGGATTCTCTCTGAATCGGAATAAAGATTCCATAAGAATTGGAATAAATATTCCATAAATAGAATGCTTCAATACATACTGCAAATTTCGGGCCAAATAAAATCCAGGTAAATGTTTTTTAACTTATTGAAATTTAATGATAAATGAAAAACCAAATTTGCACGTTATTGATATTGATGTAAAAAGTCAATAGCGCTGTTGCAAAAAAGCAGCACGGGGGGAGAAGCCTTGCTCAGGGCCGAAAAGGCTCCAATAAATATCGCAAGGACTCAGGGAATCGATCAAAAGCATCGGTGTGTGCGAGTCCGGTGATAATGCCGCGATGTTTCTTGTGTAGGCCGGAGTCGACAAAGGCCTGGACGTGGAGTTGCCATTTCAAGGCATTATTGCCGAGCACTTGCTCCTGCTCCTCGGCTGTCCTGGCCTTAAACAGGTCGTCGAGACACCTGATGGTTTTTTCGACACTATCATAAGGCGGAGCCAGTTTTAGCTCGGCATAAAATGCTTCCAAGGTCTCACGGAATTCGCTGAGAAGAGCTTGGTGGTTATCCTGCGGTGCCATGACGGTAATGGAGGGGCGGGCAAAGGACGTGACCGCCGCGACGGCTTGGTTGGGGCGTTGCCTCGGGATGCGGTTTAGGAACCTCTGATTTGTTGTGATAGCGGGATGCAGGGCAAGGCGTCCCGGAGCGAAACCCGAGGCTTATCATAGAGATAGGTGAGGGTTGAGCGAGGACACAACGCGGCCATGCGCCCGATAGTGCACTAAATCAGAGGTTCCTTTATTCGGAATTGCTGAATCCGTCCAGATCATGCTCTTTCCCGATCATGACCAGGACGTCGCCCTTTTCGATCATATCGCTGGGCGAGGGAGTGAAATTGAAGGTATCTTCCTTCTTGAGTTTTCCCTTGATCATGCGATTGACCTGCTTCTTGATGCCGATGATGTTGAGGTTGTGCTGTTCGCGGATCCTGGTTTCCTCGATGCTCATGCCGGAAAACCGGTCCGGCACGGCGATTTCCTCGACACTGTACCCGGGCGCAAGTTCCAGGTAGTCCAACACCTCGGGCGAAACCAGACGGTGCGCGAGCCGGATTGCGGCGTCCCGTTCGGGGTAGATCACTTCGGTCACCCCGAGGTTGCTGAGGATTTTGCCGTGCACGTTGGTCACGGCCTTGGCGATGATGGATTTGATCCCCATTTCGTGCAACGTCTGGACGATGAGGATGCTCGCCTCGATGTTTTCGCCGATGCTCACCACCGCCACGTCGACGTTTTGGGTGCTGACGGCTTTCAGCGCGCGCTCATCGGTCGCGTCGCACTGGACCGCAAAGGTCGCGATCTCACTGATGGCCTGTATTTTGGCCTCTTCGCTGTCGATGGCGAGAACCTCACATCCTTTTTGAACCAACGATTCCGCGACGCTGTATCCGAATCGACCCAGGCCGATGACTGCGAACAGACGTTTCATGACGTAAAGCTATTCATCTGATGGTCCGGGCTCCACTTGTTTGGGGGGGAGTGCATCCGACGATTCCATGTGTTTCAAGAACGGGCTCAACAAGTCAATAGGCACGGGAAACAGGATCGTGGAATTTTTATCGCCGGCCACGTTCATGATGGTTTCGAGGTAGCGTAATTGCAGGGCGGCCGGATTCCGGCTCAGAATGTTGGCCGCATCGGACAGGCGCTGGGAAGCCTGAAATTCGCCTTCGGCATGGATGACTTTCGACCGTCGTTCCCGTTCGGCTTCCGCCTGCCTCGCAATCGCGCGCTGCATCTCCTGCGGAAGATCCACGTTCTTGACTTCCACGGCGGAGACTTTGATGCCCCAGGGTTCGGTGGCCTGGTCGATAATCCGCTGCAAGTCCGCGTTGATTTCATCCCGTTTGGAGAGCAGGTCATCCAACTGGCTTTGGCCCAGGACGCTCCGCAGGGTCGTCTGGGCGATCATGGAAGTGGCGTAATAGTAGTCTTCCACCCCGACGATGGCTTTTTCCGAGTCCACCACGCGAAAATAGATCACCGCGTTCACCTTGACCGACACGTTGTCCTTCGTGATGACGTCCTGGGGAGGCACGTCCATGGTCACGGTGCGGAGGCTTACGCGAACCAGTTTGTCGATGAACGGGATGATGATGACGACGCCGGGTCCGTTCTTGCCGACCAAGCCCTTGGCCAGACGGCCGAACCGGAAAATGACGCCGCGTTCGTATTCCCGAAGGATATAGAACCCTTTCGAGATCAGGATGATGAACCCAAGCAACAGGATGAACAGCATCATGGGACTGAAATCCATTGATTATTCCCCCTCGTTTTGCGGTTCGAGGGGTTTCACGTGGACCGTGAGGCCCTCAATTTGGGTGATTTGAATGGACTGCCCTTCGGTCACCGGCGCCGAACTGACGGCGTCCCAGATTTCACCCTGGACCACGATTTGTCCGTTCGGGGCCAGGTTCGTTTTCGCCGATCCGATGCGGCCGATCATGCCTTCGCTGCCCGTGGGCGTTTGGCGGCGCAAGGCACGCACGCCGAAATTGACCACAAGCAACGTAAATCCGACCGCGAGAGCGATTACGGGAAGCATAACAGACCAGGAGAGCTGATAATAGGGGAAATCCTGGTTGAAGAGAAACAGCGACCCCAGCACCATGGCCGTGACCCCGCCGATGGCCAACACTCCGTAACTGGTGACGGTGACCTCCAGAATCAACATGACGATGCCCAAAATGAACAGCAATACCCCCGCGTAGTTTACGGGAAGGGACTGGAGGGAATAGAACGCGAGGATCAGGCTGATGGCGCCGACCACGCCGGGCAGAATCGCGCCCGGGCTGTAGAGTTCCGCGATCAATCCGATGGTGCCGATGGTCATGAGCACGTAGGCGATGTTCGGATCGCTGATCGCTTTCATGGTTTCAAGTCGCCAGCTCATGGGGAAATCGCTCGTGCGCGTGTCCTGGGTCTGAAGGGTCACGGGCTGTTCCCCAATGGCGAGTTCCCACCCGTCGAGTTGTTGGAGCAAGTCATCGAGATCCGACGCAATCAGGTCGATCACTTCCAGTTCCCGGGCTTGATTGGCCGTGGCCGAGACGCTTTTCTTGACGGCGTTTTCCGCCCATTCGACGTTCCGGCCGCGGCGTTCGGCAATGGAACGGATATAGGCCACCGCGTCATTCTCCACCTTGGCCTTCATCACCTCGTCCATTTCCCCGCCGCCCATGGCCACGGGGTGGGCCGCTCCGATGTTGGTGCCCGGCGCCATGGCCGAGACGTGCGCCGCCAGGGTGAGGAAGACCCCGGCCGATGCGGCCCGGCCGCCGGTCGGCGCGACATAGACGACAATGGGCAGTTGGGCCCCCGTGATATCTTTGATCATCAACCGCATCGACGTATCCAGCCCTCCGGGCGTATCGAGTTGAAACACCAGGAATTGGGCGCGTGCCTGCTCCGCATAGGCAATGGCTTCGTGGAGATATTCGGCCGCGACGGGATTGATCACTCCTTCATACGCGGCGGTGACCACCAGGGAGGGCTCGGCTTGGGAGAGGCCGGCTTGGCAAGAGAAAAACAGAACGATCAGCGCGACGACCGCGCGACCTTTCCGACTGTGCAACAGGGAGCTACGAACGGGCCGAAACCGGGAAGGCGTTGTGTGAAAGATAGTCAATGTGGAGGAAACCTCCTACAAAAACCATCTTACGAGCCTCTCCCAAGGGTGTCAAGAAAACGCCCCCGTTCGGGATACCGCCAAATACAATGGCGGAGTTCGGTGAATTGTACGGGACAAGTTGCAACCCCGGGGGTAGGCTCCTAGAATGCGGGCCATGCCGACGTTTCAACCGGGTCAACGCGTTCATCTGGTCGATAAAAAGGGGCGGCAGTATGCCCTCACGCTCAAAGCCGGCGATCGATTTCAGCACAGCGGGGAAACCATCCCGCATGATGACCTCATCGGACTGCCTGACGGATCCATGGTGCGTCTTTCCGGGGGGAAGACCATGATGGCCTTGCGACCCACCCTGGCGGAATACACGCTGAAGATGCCGCGGGGCGCGCAAGTTCTGTACCCCAAGGATATCGCCATGATCCTCATGTGGGCCGACGTGTACCCGGGAGCCTCCGTGTTCGAAGCGGGGGTTGGTTCCGCGGCGTTGACGCTGGGGTTGCTGCGCGCGGTCGGCGACCGCGGGCAGGTTGTCAGTTATGAAAAACGGGAAGACTTCGCGCGGACCGCGATGAAGAATATCGAGCGATTCCTGGGTCCCGTGGCCAATTTCCACCTGGTGCAACGCAATGCCCATGAAGGCATTTGTTGGGAAGCGGACGGCACTCCCCATGTCTTCGATCGTGTGATCCTGGATTTGCCGGAACCCTGGAACGTGGTGCCTCACGTGCCGGCCGCGCTCCGGGCCGGCGGCATTTATCTGAGCTTTGTCCCGACCGTGCCCCAAGTGGTTCAAACGGTGGAGGCCTTGCAACGGACCAGGGCCTTCGGCTTGATCGAGACCTTCGAATCCCTCATGCGCCATTGGAACATCGACGGGCGTAGCGTCCGGCCCGACTTGCGAATGATCGCCCACTCGGGATTCATCACCGTGGCCCGTCGCCTGGAAAAGGTTGATGTTCCTGCAGGACCAATCCCCGCGGTCATGTCCGGTGAAGAAGGCGAAGCCGAGGACCCGGTGTTTGACGGCGGCTGAACCCGTTCGTTTTTATGCAAACCTGCCAAGGCAGGCCGTAGGGGCGGATCTGCGTGTCTGCCCGATGAGGCGATGCAAACTCTTCTCATTGCGGATGATGACTCCGACCTCCGGTTGTTGCTTCAAACCACCCTGGAGGATCCGGCTTATCGCATCCTGGAGGCTTCGGACGGGGAGTCGGCCTTGCACTTGGTCCGGCAGGAACGGCCTGACGTGGTGATCCTGGATCGGATGATGCCCAAACTCGACGGTCTTGCCGTGGCCCGGACCGTGCTGGCTGATCCGGCCGTCCGGCATATTCCTCTGATTCTCCTGACGGCCCTGGACCCGCCAACGGCGATTGACGGCGAGCCGGCGCCGGAAGTTTTTGCCTATCTCGTTAAACCCTTCAGCCCCTTGCAATTACTTGAAACCGTCCGGCAGGCGCTCGACCGCACGGGCACGGCTTAGGTCCCGGGTGCCGATGAAACTCTCTCAGGATTTCGTCCCTGACGATGATCTCAACAAACAACTGCGTTCGGCCAAGTCGCAGCTGGCGCTCTATGCCAAAGATCTGAAAGCCCTGCTGTCTCGTGAACGAAAAAAGACACACAAACTGGAAACGACGAATCAGCAATTGCAAGCCTATGCCCGGGACCTGAAGGCGGCCTATGCAACCCAACAACAAAAGACACGGGAACTCGAAAAAGCCTATGCGGATACCGTGGTCCGCCTGACCCTGGCCTCCCGGTACAAGGACGAAGAGACCGGTGCGCATATCCAGCGCCTGAGTCACTACAGCAAAATCCTGGCCCTGGTCATCGGGCTCAATGAAGATGACGCTCAATTGATTTTCGATGCGGCGCCCATGCATGACGTGGGAAAGGTCGGGATTCCCGACCGGATCATGCAAAAACAGGGACCATTGGATGAAGAGGAATGGGAGGTCGTCAAACGGCACCCGATCCTGGGAGCCAATCTGTTGGCCGGTTCACCCTCGTTGTTGCTACAGACCGCACGGGACATCGCCCTCACGCACCATGAACGATGGGACGGCAGCGGCTACCCGCAAGGATTGAAAGGCGAGGCTATTCCCCTGGGCGGGCGCATGGTCATGTTGGGGGACACCTATGATGCGCTTCGGAGCATGCGGCCGTATAAACCGGCCTTTTCCCATAAGAAGACGTGCGACATCATCCTGAACGGCAGCGAGCGAACAAAGCCCGGGCATTTCGATCCCACGCTCCTCGAAGCCTTTCGAGACAAGCACCTGGAGTTCGATCGGACTTTTTCGGAGATCAGGGAGGAAGAAACGACGCCGTAGAATGTCAAGAAATGACTTGGGTAGCCCATCGGCCTTTCCGCAGTTGTAGCTGCGGCATCTCATGCCGCTTGGAAAGGCCGCTTAGAAGAAAGCGCGATGAGTTTGCGCGGCTACAAAACGCTCAGCGTCCCGGGAAATCAACCGGATATCCGGCTTCGGCCCAGGCGTTCATGCTGCCTGCGACGTTATACACGTACTGGTACCCGAGGCCGGCCAGCGTTTCCGCGGCGATGTTGCTCCGGTGACCTGATTGACAGTACACGACAATATGATCGTCGAGCTTTGCAGCGAGTTCCGTATGGCGACGGCCAATTTCCCGAAAATCGATATTATGATCGGTGCCGGGAATGAAGCCCGTCATGTGTTCATCGCCGGTGCGGACGTCAATCAGAATAAATCCTTTCTGCTGGAGGCTCGGGGCTTTCTCGAGACCCCGGTTCAACTCCTGGACCGTCAGTACATACGTTTGTTGGGCCGAGACGGAACCACCCAGCACCACCAACGCAAGTGAGAGAACCATGAAACCACTGAGTATTGTCCGGATCTTCATACAACACCTCCGTGTCGACAAAATGTGGAGGCCAACCAGGAACCACTTCCTGCGCCTAAACTATCCTATGCCCACTTTCGGAACATGGTCAAGAGCTTGTATGGCGCTCATGTTCGTGCTGGGGGGGTGTGGCGGCGGCGTTGAGGTGGTTCGGGAGAGTCCGAATTCAGGAGTCGTTCGGTACCTGTACAAAGGGACCGACGGACATCTGTACACATCCAAGCGGCAGGAGGCGTTTGACAAGATTGACGAGTTTTGCGGCGGCCCGTACCAAGTGCTCAAGGAAGGGCAGACTAGAGGCCGGCAACGGGTAGTCGAGGGCATGGGTGGCTCGGAGATCGTGACCGAAGACTGGTGGGGCATTCGGTTTCAATGCACGAAGTGAACGATGGGGTGCGGTAGTCTCACTGTCACAATAAGGAGAGAGGCTGCATGATGACTGAAGAGCGTTCCTTGCCTGACGACGTAGAGCCCTCCGGCAAAACACCTCTGTTCACGAACGAAACCGTGCCGGACAAGATCCTGAATCATCATGAGTTGCAAGCCGCAACATGGGGGCTTCTAACGGTTGAAGCCGGAACGGTGAGCTTTTTCCGGCAAGGAGACGATGCGCCGCTTGCGGTCATTTTACCGGAAAAGCCCTTCGTTATCCTGCCGGAAGAAGTTCACTACGTGCGTTTATCCGAGGACGCCAAATTTTTCGTGACGTTCTATAAACGTGCTAAGAGCTAACATCTGGTTTTTGACCTTATGGCGGAGAGGGTGGGCATTCGAAGTCGCGCGACAGTCACCTGCGCGCTCCCGCCAGGGGGCCAGACCCCCTCGCGCCGTCGCGGGGCGCCGGTCACCCCATGAAGGGGGCGCACCCCCTTCAGAACCCCCGGTTCGTATCCCACCCTCTTCGACGGCTACTGGATGAGATCTTGTCTCCACTCTCTGTCACATTGCTCATGTTGTTGTGGCGGAGAGGGTGGGATTCGAACCCACGGACCGTTGCCGGTCAACGGTTTTCGAGACCGCCCGATTCGGCCACTCTCGCACCTCTCCGTATATCGGTAAGCTTTCAGTTCATCGCGGCGGGCTGATCCTGCCTGAGCCGTTGAAAGAATCGTTGCAGAAGGTCGCGACTTTCGTTTTCCAATACGCCGGACGTGACGGCAATTTGGTGATTCAAGCGGGGATCCTCATGGAGCCTGAACAGGGACCCGCAGGCCCCGGCTTTGGGGTCCCAGGTGCTGAAGACCAAACGAGGAATCCGTGCCTGGAGCATCGCGCCGGCGCACATGAGGCAGGGTTCCAGCGTCACGTAGAGGGTTGTGCCAGTTAATCGCCAGGATTGCAACTGTTCGGCGGCTTCCCGGATCACGATGAGTTCCGCATGGGCGGTCGGGTCCTGTTGGCGTTCCCTGGCGTTTCGTCCCCTGGCCACGATGGTATACTCATGCACCAGGATCGCCCCCACGGGCACCTCGCCGTCGGCAGCGGCGAGTTCCGCTTCCCGCAGGGCTTCGCGCATGAAGGCTTCATCGGGCGGGGGATCGGGCTTCAAGTCTGCTTCGTGGTTCATGATGTTGCTACCAAATTCTCTCTGCCTCCCGACTTTTCCCTCTTCGGAAAAAGTCTCCGTCCTTACAAAGGAGGGGAATGAAGGAACAGCGCGGAGCCCTTCGACTTCGCTGGCGCTACGCTCAGGACAGGCTTTGGTTTGCGCGGTAATCATGGTACCATAGCGTGGCCCCAGACTCCATGAAGATCGCAGTTGAGGGACATGGCACGTCGTACTCCAATCACCGTTCCCCTTTCAGTCGAACACCTGCAGTCGATCTGGCACGAGTTGAACACGTCGTATTTCGGGAACCGGTTGCCGGCCATTGAGATTCAATGGAGTAATCGCCTGACGGCGTCGGCTGGTCTCTTTCGCAGCCGGACGGGCCCACGTACTTCATGGGTGGCTCCTGAGGAACGGCATGGCAAGGGGCGGGTGATTCGTTTGTCGATTCCTCTCCTGTCCGGACAATCGTTTGAAGAGATACGGGGCACCTTGGCCCACGAGATGATTCATCAATGGCAGTTTGACGTGAAGAAATGGTGTCCGTCGCACGGGCCGGAATTTCGACGGATCATGGCCCTGATGAATGCTGATGGCCTGGGTATCACGATTTATCATACGCTCGACAATAGCACCCCGGCCCCCGCGAAGTTTACGTGGCGTTGCGCGAGGTGCGGTCATGCATATCATCGCCAACGCAACACCCTCTCGACGCAACGGCATCGCTGTGGGTTGTGCCGGGGACCTCTTCAGGAAATTAATGCCCTCAGCCCGGGCGGGGACCCCTCACCCCGGCCCTCACCCCACCCCTCTCGCAGATGGAGAGGGATCAAACAGGACGGCCCGATTCAACTGGCCTTTAATTTTTGAGCGTGTCTGGTGGGGTCGTGGACGCGGCCCGGGCCTCTGCGTGGAGGAAGGCGAGGCGGTTTTGATCGTTCTCGATCTCCGGGAGATTATACCGCCCGTCCACTTGGACGGCTCGCTCAAGGCAACGCAACGCGGACACGTAGTCCCTTCTGGTTTCGTAAATGTCGGCCAGGAGACGGAGCACCGCGGCTTCGCCGGGTTCTTGCCCGAGTTTGATGAAGTGTTCGCTGGCGTTGTTGAGGCAACGTTCCGCTTGCTGCAGGTCTCCTTGAGCGAGCAGGGCCTTGCCGAATTGGCTGAACGTGTTGGCCAATCCCAATTCATCACCGACCACGCGGTGGCACTCCAGTGCCCTTTGAAAACAAGTGGTGGCTGCGTCGGAGTTTTCTGTGGCGAGTTCCATCAACGCGAGATTGCTATATAGAATGCCTAGGGCGCGATGGTGTTCGATGGGCTGCAGGACGTCGATGGCTTCCAGATAATACGCCTTGGCGGTGTCGAATTGCCCCGAGTCGGCCTTGAGGTTGCCGAGATTCACCAGGGTTTCTCCCACGATGGACGGATTGTGTTCGCGGCGTTGAAGCGTAAGCACTTCGTGGTAACAGGCTTCCGCTTCGGCGTATTCTTCCAGTTGCGCGCACACGTTGCCGAGGTTTCCCAGCGCGGAGGTCAGGGCTTGCCCCGTCGCGTCGTTCCGCGCTTCTTTCACGGCTTCCCTGGACCAATGACGTGCTTGGGTGAGATTGCCGCGATGGAGATGAATCCGGGCGCGTTCCGAGGCGTGACTCATGATCAAGATGGGGCAAAGAACACGAAGAGAACGGCTGGTCTATGACGCGAAGGAACGTCGAGTTGTTGCCAAACCGGTCCGAGGTTTGATACCTACTCGCGTGAACGCGTTACCGTCTCCGAGCGGAGACGGCGTATCACCGGCGAAAGGCATCTTTGCCTTTCACTATGTTGGAGAGAAGCTCATCGGCTTGTTTGGCCGCCTTTCGGTTGCGCCACCACCGGATCCCGAATCGGCAGGCCAGAATCCCGGCCAGACAACCCAGGACGATACCCATCTCATCACTCATGACGATAGTCTAGTGCACCCGCATGCCGTGAGCAAGGTTCGCCGTACCGTGTGACGGATGGCGATTTGTCAAGGAAACCTCTTTCTATGGAATTGTGGATTCTGTTCATTTCGTTGGTCGTGATCCTGGTCGGTGCGGAAACGTTTACCAACGCGCTCGAACATCTCGGAGAACGGCTGCACATTTCCGAGGGGGTCACGGGGTCGGTGTTTGCGGCCGTGGGCACGGCTTTGCCCGAGGCGATGATTCCGGTGGTGGCGGTGTTGGCCGCCTCCGGGGATTTGTCAGTTCGACATGACGTCGGGGTGGGAGCCATTTTGGGCGCGCCGCTGATGCTGTCGACCATTACATTTTTCTTAATGGGAACGTTTGCCGCCCGGCGTCGTGGTTGGGCGGAAGCCCTTCGTCCCGAGCCGACTGGCGTGCACCGGGATCTGGATTGGTTCCTCTTTGCCTTTGCATTGGCCACTCTCGCGATCTTTGTGCCTTCGGAATGGCAATGGGCGCGTGTGTCGTTGGCGTTGGTCTTGACCCTGAGTTATTTCGTCTACTTGCTGCTGACCATTCGCGCATCCGGGAAGTTGGTTGAGCAGGGCCATGGCACCGAGGCGGATCATCCTCTGTTTGTAAGCCGGTTACGGATCCCCGAGAACCTTGCCACGATCCTCCTGCAATTGCTTATCGGATTCGGGCTGATCGTCGGAGGGGCCAAGGGCTTCGTGTACGGCGTGGAGCATTTGGCCGCCTGGCTCGGATTGTCCACCTTGGCCCTGTCGTTGTTGATCGTGCCGGTGGCGACCGAACTGCCGGAAAAAGTGAACAGTATTATATGGGTGAGGCGCGGCCGTGATACCCTGGCTTTCGGCAATATCACCGGGGCGATGGTGTTTCAAGGGAGCCTGCTTCCTGCCCTGGGAATCTTGTTGACGCCGTGGGTTCCGCGAAAGGAAGCCCTATGGGGCATCGGATTGACGTTCCTTGCCGCAGGGTACCTGAAGCTTCGTTTACGGTTCCATGACTTGAGACCCTATCATCTGATTTTCAACGGCCTGTGCTATCTTGCTTTCGGCTTGCTCATTGCCTTTGGATAAGAGGTGGGCGCAAGGTTGCGGGAGCCGCATTCCGGATAAACGGTTTGTAGTCTCGCTCCGATTTTTATACAATGACCGTATTTCTACCATTCTTGCCGTGTTGTTCTTTTACTTTTCACCCGAAACTTGCATGTTTTTGAGGTGCGTATGAAAT
>VXOF01000032.1 GCA_009840285.1 Nitrospira sp. SB0662_bin_26 | reverse complement strand
AGATCGTCGATATCGAACAGAAACGCATTATCGACCTGACGAACGTCGGGATCGATATTGCGGGGGACCGAGACGTCGATTAAAAAAATCGGCTGGTTCCAGCGTGCGCGAACCGCCCGTTCCACGTCCTCGGGACCAATCAGGTAGTGGGACGCCCCGGTGGAACACAGCACAATATCGGCCCGGTGCATATCCGCGCGAAAATCTTCAAAGGGAATGGACACCCCGTTGAACCTGGCAGCCATATCCGTCGCCCTGATCGGGTCACGCGTGGTGAGCAACACCTCATGGACACCATGATTCACCAGATGCTGTGCTGCCAATTTAGCCATTTCTCCGGCCCCCACCAGCATGACCGTTCGGGCCGCCAAGTTGCTGAACACTTTCTTGGCCAATTCGACTGCGGCATAGCTTACGGACACGGCGTTTTCCGCGATCCGCGTTTCCGTACGAACGCGTTTGGCCACGGAAATCGCCTTTTTGACCAACTTGTTCAGGATGACCCCGGTAGCATTGTGGGTTAACGCGTCCTGGAAGGAATCCTTCACTTGACGCAGAATTTGCGGCTCTCCCACGACCAGGGAATCGAGACTCGACGCCACGCGAAACAGGTGCGTAATGGCCCGATCTTCGGCGTGACAATATAGGCGGGGCATTAATTGTTCCGCGGACACCGACAGATGCGTATCCACGAAAAATTCCTGGATCGCGGAAAATCCTTGTTCCACGTGGTCGGCGACCGCATACACTTCGACGCGATTGCAGGTCTGCAACAACATCCCCTCTCGAATACCTTCATGCGCCATGAGCCGGTTCAGGGCTTCGCCCATCCGGCTGTCGGGCACCACGAGCAGTTCCCGAAGCTCGACGGGAGCGGTTTTATGGCTCAATCCGACAAGGATGATATTCATCAGCTTACGGGAATCCCGTTCCCTTTCAGCACGACCCCGAGAAACGTCAGCAGCACGCCGGCAAATCCCACGATCGTCAGATAGGCCGCCTTTTTTGCCCGCCAACCCACGGTCACCCGGCCCATCAGGACCACGAAATAAAACACCCACGTTACCAACGCCCAAAGCTGTTCAGGATTCCAGCTCACGTAGGAACCCAACGTGATCTGGGCAGAGATGGCCCCAGTCAGGATACCCAGGGTGAGAAATGGAAACCCCAACAACATCGAACGCTGGTTCAACATGTCCAGGAAATCCAACGGCGGCAACTTAAAATACAGGACGTTGAATTGTTTGGATTTCAGCAGCCGTTCCTGCATCAGATACATGACCCCTGCCACAAAGGCCACGGCAAATCCGACCGCCCCCAACATGCTGAGGGTGACGTGGACCCACACCGCTCGCAACATGGGTTGAAGAACCGGGGTTTCCGTAGGCAGAACCGCCGTCGATACCAGCGAAAGAAAAGCGATGGGTAGCATGAAGGCTCCCAGGACGTAAAGCCGCTGGAGGATGACGACCAGCAAAAAGACGAGGATCAGGGACCATGAAAAAAACGAGAGGGCTTTGTGGAACGTGACGCCTACTTCTCCGGAAAACACTTGCACGGCCAGGACCACGGTATGGATGGCAAATCCGATACATGTCGCGGCAAGCGCCACCCGGGCAAGCACGTCAGATCGCCGAAGCAAATAGACCAGGGACAGCAAGATCCCGATAAAATACAGCCCCAACGTCAGTTGCAAAAAGGCAACGGTCATCGGTATCACCAGCAAATAGTGCAATACGCCTAGCTTGGAAGTATAGATAGGCTATTTTCAGATAGCAACAAAGGAAAGGGCGGAAAGCGGGAGATCAACGCGCAATGACCTGATCGTCAGGCGCCGGACCCCGCAGTAGCGCCGCCGCAAACGTTGATGACCTGTCCCGTTATCGAAGCCGCATCCGCTTGGCAAAGATACATCGTCAGCGCGACGATCTCCCTAACTTCCGCCATCCGTTTGATGGGTACCGCGGCTACGGCGTGAGTTCGGAATTCCTCTGCTGACATCCCCAAAATCGCCGCTGTTTCCTCGATGCCCTGACGAGCCATGTCGGTATCGACCCAGGTCGGACAGATGGCATTCACCGTAATGCCGAGCCCGGCCACTTCAAGCGCCAAGGCCTTGGTAAACCCGATGATGCCGTGTTTGGCCGTGCAATACGCCGCATAACCCGGGACACCGAACCGGCCGAGAACCGACGACATGTTCACAATACGACCCGGCTCCTTCATATGGGGCAACACGATTTTTGAACAGAGATAAGAACCGGTCAAATTCACATCGAGAATGTTCAACCAACGCGTATCATCAGGATCGTCTATGGGAGTTCTGCCTGAGACACCGGCGTTGTTGACCAGAATATCAATCTGCCCCCATTCATTGACCACGGAGTCAACAAATCGCTCCACCTCGCTACGATCGGTCACGTCGGCAAGCACGCTCATGGCACTCCCTCCACGTTCCCGGATCTGAGCAACCGTCTGCTCAAGCAATTCGGCACGCCGCCCGCACACGGCCACGCGAACGCCTTTCTCCGCCAACCCCAGAGCGATTCCCCTGCCGATTCCAGACCCGCCCCCTGTGACAATCGCCACACGACCTTTCAACATCGCCTGTCTCCTCCTTCGTTTATACTCATCACCCGTTTAACCGGCAATTCATGATCACAATGTCTCTTGTATTTGTAGCTGCGGCATCCCGGGTCAAAGCCCGGGACATGCCTGATGCCGCAGACAGAAAGCACCATGAGCCTGCCCTCGACGTTTGTCATCGGGGGATGGCGCTGCTACAAGAAAAGAGGCCGCCCTTTATTTTGTCCGGTTCTCGACGGTTTTAATCGGGGCAGTGAACCTTTACAATGATTGCCCGTAGGCAAAACCCAAACCAACCAGAGGCCCATTCATGCCGGGAAGTTTGTATCTCGTCAGTACCCCGATCGGAAACCTGGAAGATCTCACCTTCCGGGCCCACCGCATTTTACGGGAAGTATCGGTCATCGCGGCGGAAGACACCCGTCATACCCAAAAACTCTGTCGCCATTATCAGATCCATACCCGCCTAACGAGTTATCATGATTTCAACAAAGAAGAAAAAACTCCAGTTCTCCTCGAACTTTTGAAAGAAGAGAAGTCCATCGCCCTCGTTTCGGATGCCGGAACTCCTCTGATCTCTGACCCAGGCTACTATCTGGTCACCCGCGCCATTGCCAACAATGTGCCGATCGTTCCGATTCCCGGCCCCTCTTCGGTGATCGCCGCCCTCTCCGTTGCAGGATTACCAACCGATGCGTTTACGTTTATCGGATTTCTTCCCAAGAAATCGTCGGCCCGGTCCCGCCTTCTGGAAAGTCTTCGTGAGGAGACCAAGACCATTATCCTCTTTGAAACACCTCATCGGATAAAGACCACGCTTCTGGCCATTCAGGAAATCTTTGGCGATCGCCGGATCGCCATCAACCGTGAACTCACAAAGGCCCACGAAGAAATCATTCGCGGCACCGCCCGGGACATCCTTCTCTCAAATTCATCCCGCGTACTCAAAGGAGAAATGACGCTTGTCATCCAGGGAAAAGAGAAGCGGGCAAAACGCAGCAGACAGGACCTATAACCGAAATTCAATCATCGGCCTTCTGAATGAAGACACGATGATACGAGCCGGCGAGCTCACGCCGAAGAATATTGTGGCCTTCGTTTTCAACGCTCTGCGGGACATTTCTGATGGGTTCACCGTCATCCAGAAAAACCTCCAATACCTGCCCGGGTTGCATTGTCTCCAGCCGCAGTTTGGTTTTGACAAAATTGTACGGGCAGATCACGCCCCGGAGATCCAACACCGCATGGGGATCAACTTCCTGACTCATCGCCTATGGCTTCTTTCATGGGGTTAAAGAAATGAACGGATCTTGACGGTTACGAGATCCGTTACACAAACAAAGAGAGCGTGCCGACGTAAACGCCGACACGCTCTCTTTTTGTCACAACTTTTCCCGCGGGGATCAGTCTCTTATTGCACTGTCCCTTTGTCCATGTTATCCCGCTTGTCACCATAATCGGTGGCAATCGTGTCGCTCACTCTTTTGTTCACCGTATCCGGCTGAGGAGCGCATTGCCAGCAAGGCGCGGCACCCGTCACGGTGCCAATACTGGAGGTAATCCCTCCCGACACGGCACCATCTTGCATTCCACCCTCAGGCACGCCGGTGTAACCGGCCGTCGGGGTCGCAATACCACGGAAATTGGTGGGATCCGGCCGTTGGCCTAATCCACCGCCGAAATCCGGGTTGTCTGCGCCACCAAGCACTTGGGATCCTTCAAGGACGTACACGGTACGAACCATTTTCCGACCCGTGCTGAACTTCTGCGCTGCAGTAGTCTCGTCCTTGGCCGCAACGGCAACATAGTCCCCTTTATTCACTGCCTTGAGGTTTTCCATGTTGGTCTCGGCATCGAACCAGAGTTCCTTCAAGTTCAAGCCTCCGCGAAGGGTCTGACGTTCGTCATGTGAACTGCCGCCCATGTCGAGATACAGTTTACCCGCGGGATAATCAATGGCCACCACTTCACCATGAATCGTTTCCGGGGCTGAAAGGTAGCGTTCCATGTCATCTTGGTCGAATACACGGGACCGCGTTCCAGACCCTTGAGATTCTCCAACACCCGTGCCGAAGCCGGAGTGTTGAGGCGCACGCTCTTGCGCCACGGCCACGCTAACTGAGCCTACAAGAATGATTGCTGCTCCAAAATACCTTAACTTCCGCATGTGTGGCTCCTCCTTAGGAAGTGTAAGTTAATAATCGAACACTGATAATAAGGAATGATACCTGGAATAATCCGTCCTTCCTCGTGACTTAGGTTTTGTTCAGTTCTAAGGTCCCATAACTATAGTGATCTGCTCAAACAGTGTCAAGAGGTTTCTCCGCGAAATCTTAACTCCACGTGGGCCTCTTGGTTGAGGCCGAGAGGCTCTCTGAGTGATCGCTTTCCGCTGACGACGCAGATCAAGACTAAGCCCCGTTTCCCTCACTGACCTCAAGATATCGATGATGGTGCCCGGACCGAGGGTCGAACTCGGACTCTCTTGCGAGAACCAGATTTTGAGTCTGGCGCGTCTGCCAGTTCCGCCATCCGGGCACCCGATTCCCGTTATCTAGCATGATCGCCGGGCAACGTCAATCAACAGACTCCTCCTTTTCAGGCTTTTATCCGGCATGCTAAGATTCATGGCCAGGGAGCACATATACTTCCAAAAGACGGCAAGAAGATTGCCAGACAAGGAGGGGCTTTCATGTCGGAGATTTATTGTCCCAAATGTGAACAGACTACGGAAAGAATGACCGAGCCTCTGTTCATGGGAAAACTCGAAGAAGAAATCAAGAACAACGTCTGCCAGGCCTGTTGGGACGAATGGAACAAGCCCGGCGGGGTGAAGACCATGGTCATCAATGAATACCACCTGAACCTCGGTGACGAAAACGGCCGTGCCACCCTCAAAAAACAAATGCGGGCGTTTTTCAAGCTACCTGACGCCGACGTCGAATTCAAGGACTATCGAACCTGAGACGGGACGGCTTCCCCGCCCTACGGGGAGCCGTCACGCGAAGCCTGCCCCCTTTCACTGGTGAAAGGCCGCCGTGTCTTTCCGCTCGGACTCGACCTCTTGTCGGAACCTCGCTCCCCCCTGTAGGATCATAGTATGGATATCCCCCTCGGCCAAGGCATCTTCCTGGTGGCAAGCCCCGGTCTCCGCGATCCGAATTTCCGGCAGACCGTCATCCTGTTGTGCAAACACGGCCCGGAAGGTGCGCTCGGCGTCGTCGTCAATCGGCCGACGGAGATCAATATCACCGAAGTGCTCCCGCAAGTCCCCATCCTGGAGGGCCAACATCACCGGGTCTTTTCCGGGGGACCGGTCCAACGCAACAACCTCCTGCTCCTCTATCGGATGTCTGAAGGGCCGGAAGATTCCCACCACGTCTTCAACGGCGTCTATATGGGCGGCGACATGAAGGACCTGGAAGATCTGCTACAAGATCCATCGTCCCTCGGAAATTTTCGCGCCTTCATGGGGTATTCAGGCTGGGCGCCCGGCCAACTGGAAAACGAAATGCGAACCGGGTCGTGGCTCACGGTCCCGGCTGACTCCACCAAGATGTTTGGCCAAGACCACAATTGCTTGTGGGGCAATATTCTCCGATCCCTAGGTACAGACATGGCCCTCTACGCCGACATGCCCGCCGACCCGCAGATGAATTGAGCGGGCGAAAAACCTCCCTCATTCCTCTTTTCTCACCATCACGGTTTCATGCCGGCTGCGGTTCGTAACGCTCGATTTCAATCTGATTCTCGCGTTCCTGCGCCCGCGCGATGTCATAGGCGGTCTGCAAGCGTATCCAAGTCTCCGTCGTGGAGCCGAAAGCCTTGGCTAGCCGGATCGCCATCTCAGACGACATGCGCGCACGACCATTGATCAGGTTCGAGAGGGCCTGGCGACTGACTCCAAGAACTTTGGCACCTTCAGTCACACTGAGATCTAGTGGCTCCAGACAAGCGGCGCGCACAACCTTTCCAGGGTGCGGCGGGTTGTTCATGGGCATTGGCAAGTCTCCTCTGTCTGCGAGTTTAGTGGTAATCAACAAGTTTCACATCGTGGACGTCCTCACCGTCAAAACGAAAAATGATGCGCCAGTTGGCCTTCACGGTTACCGACCAATAGCCCTTCAGATCGCCTTTGAGCGCATGGAGCCGATAGTGGGGCATGCGCATCGCCTCGGGAGAGGTGGCGACATCGAGTTGGGCGAGAATCGCCTCCACCCGTTCTTGAAGATCGGAATGGATGAGGCTAGGATCTCCACGCTCATATAAACGTCTGAGTCCACGATGCCGGAAGCTTTGTATCATCCATAAAATGTAATCTGTCAATCGACACTTGTCAACCACTCTCTGTCATTATCTGCCTGATACTCTAGGGCGCATCCGCTCCGGTCGGATTTACAAGGCGTAAGCAGCAGCAAAAACTTCTCGTTCGCAGTAGAAGAACCCGTTATTGAACTCCATACGCCTTAGCAAAATCGATTCAATTTTGTTATTCTTTTTAGCTGTCCCCCGATTAAAGATGTCGGGGGCTCCGCCTAATTTCAGAGTGTGGGAGAGGGAACTATAGAGACTCTCTCTCCAAGGAAAGGGTCTGAAGACTAACATTAGCAGGACAGCTTAAGAGCTATGAGCCAAGTGTCCTCTTCTTCCAAGACCAAGCAATTCAAGGGGCTCCTGCAATCAGACCGGTTGGAGTTTCTCTGTGAGGCGCACAATGGGCTGAGCGCCAAGATCGTGGAGGAGGCGGGGTTCAAAGGCATCTGGGCCAGCGGCCTCACGCTCTCCGCGCAGTTCGGCGTGAGGGATAACAACGAAGCGAGCTGGACGCAAATCCTCGACCACCTGGAATTCATGTCCGACGCCACGGGGATCCCCATCCTGCTCGACGGCGATACGGGCTACGGGAATTTCAACAACATGCAGCGCCTGATCCGGAAGCTTGAACAACGCCGGATCGCGGCTGTCTGCATCGAAGACAAGCTCTTCCCCAAGACCAACAGTTTTTTGCACGGCGAGACCCAGCCCCTGGCCGACATCGACGAATTCTGCGGGAAAATCAAGGCCGGCAAGGATGCTCAGACCGACGAGGATTTCTGCCTGATCGCCAGGGTCGAAGCCTTTATTTGCGGCTGGGGCTTGGCCGAAGCCTTGCGGCGGGCCGAGGCCTATCACCGGGCAGGCGCCGACGGCATCCTCATTCACAGCGCCCTGGCGGTCCCCGATGAAATCCTGGCCTTCAAACAGGAATGGGGCGATCGATGTCCCGTGGTGATCGTGCCCACCAAGTATTACGCCACGCTTACCGACGTGTTCCGGCAGCATGGGTTTTCCCTGGTGATCTGGGCCAATCAGCTCCTTCGCGCGGCCGTGACCGTCATGCAGAAAACCGCGCGCACCCTGAAGGAAAAAGAAAACCTGTTTTCGATTGAAGACAAAATTGCGCCGGTGGCCGAAATCTTCCGGCTACAGGACGCCGCCGAACTCCAGGAAGCCGAGAAACGCTATCTGCCGCACAACGGCGCCGTCCTGTCCGGGATCGTGCTGGCCGCGTCCCGCGGGAACGAACTGGGCGAATTGACGCAAGACCGGCCCAAGACCATGGTGCCCATTCAAGGCCTGCCGATCCTGTCGCATATCGTCGATGCGTACAATACCATCGGCGTCAAAAACATTACCGTGGTCCGCGGCTATAAGAAGGAGGCGGTGTCCCTGCCCCACCTGACCTACGTCGATAACGACGACTTTGCCGAAACAGGGGAACTCGTCTCGCTCTTCAAGGCGCTGCAATCCAAGAACGGGGATTTTCAGGACACCATCATTTCGTACGGCGACGTGCTTTTCCACACGTACATTCCCCAAATCCTGTTTCAGGAACCCGACGACTGGGTGATCGTCGTGGACAGTGTCTGGGAAGGAAAAACGTCCTATACCCGGCTCGGGGGATTCGCGGAATGCACGGTGCCCAATTCGCGGAAGGCGTTCAATGCCAAGATCTACCTCAAACAATTGGGACGGGACTTGCCGCGTGAATCCATTCACGGGGTATGGATGGGCTTTTTGAAGGTATCGGCCGGCGCCGCAGCGCAGTTACACGGCATCCTCGGAGAGATGCTCGCCGATCCCGCAAACGACAAAGCGGGCATGTCGCAATTGTTTCAGGAATTGCTCAAACGTGGCGTCCCGATACGTGTGCTCTACACGGTCGGACACTGGCTTGACATCAACAGTCTCGACGACCTGATGCAGGCCGGGCAATTTTAACGTCCGGATTTTCAGGAGATACCATGCAAACCATCACCGCACACAACGGCGTTCCCATCCCGCACTTCATGTACGGCACGGCGTGGAAAAAAGAGGACACGGGCCGGCACGTGCAAGCGGCCGTCCAGGCCGGCTTTCGAGCCATCGATACCGCGAACCAGCTTATCCATTACGAGGAAGCTCTGGTCGGAGAGGCCCTGCTGGCCCTGTCGGAGCAGGGGATCGCGCGTGACCAACTGTTCGTACAGACCAAATTTACGCCCGTCTCGGGACAGGACCACCGAACGCCCTATGACCCCAAAACCCCCGTGGCTGAACAGGTCGCCCGATCGTTCGAAAGCTCACTCGAACACCTGCACACCGACCATATCGATTCTTACGTCCTGCACGGACCCTACGGCCGCTGGGAACTCGAAAAAGAAGATTGGGAGGTCTGGACGGCGCTCGAAAACCTGTATCAATCAGGCCGGGTCAAAATGATCGGGATCAGCAACGTCCAAGCCCTTCAACTGCAGTTGCTCTGCGAGCTGGCCAACGTGAAACCCATGGTCGTCCAGAACCGCTGTTACGCGGCATTAGGGTGGGACCAGGCCGTCAGGGAAATTTGCCGGGACCATGACATCGTGTACCAGGGGTTTTCGTTGCTCACCGCGAATCGCGGGGTTGTCCAGAACCCGGAGGTCGGCACCATTGCAGAACGGTGCAACACGGGGCCGGCCCAGGTCATTTTCCGGTTTGCCCAGCAGGTAGGCATGCTCCCCATAACCGGCACGACCAACACGCAACGTATGAAGGACAATCTGGGCATCGACCGCGTGGAACTCACCCGGGAGGAAATCGCCCGGATCGAAACCATCGCCGTGTGATCGTCAAACGCCTCAAGGATGATGCGCCACATACTCAAACCGCTCTATCTCGCCCTGTGCTTCGTGGCGCTCTTCGCGCTCCCGGCGCCGGCCCAGGAAGGACGCGCCATTCCCGGCGTCTCGTTTCAGGTCTTCCTAGATCAAGACCGGGAAGAAACCATCCCGCGGAACTTGGCGAATGACGCCGTCGAAACCGTGATCAAGGCCTTCGGCATCCTGATCCGGGACCGTGCGCAACATAAACGGTTCGATCAGGCCCTCACGAACGATCTCCTGCAACGTGTCGTAATCGAGCCGCGGGTGTTGAACCGGGACGGCAAGGAATTTCCGTTTCTCGTGGCCAGGACCAAGCAGAAAGGCAAAGTCAAGCTCCTGATCAACGCCATGAGACTCCGGGAAGACGGATACCTGGGGCAGCCGGAGAGCCTCGCCCCGAGACTGGCCAAAGAATTTCAGTGGATCATCAGCAAAGCCGCCACCAAATCCGCCCGCAGGGGACGCCTGCTGAAACGCGACCTGCCGCGCGCGCCCATAGCCACCAATGCCCAAATCAAAAAGATGTCACCTGAGGAACGGACAAAAGCCCTGCGCGCCCTATTGGATACCTACATTCAAACGGTGGATGCCTATGGCAGTCTTGTCGATCAACCGCATTATGAAATGGGAACCACGACCCTGACGAAACCTGAGCACGTGGATTCGACCGTCAAGTTGTATGACATTCGCGTCCGGCATTCCCTCCGGTTGATCGTCAGCGATCCCTATTTCTGGGAGAACTCGCAAAAAGCCGTGCGCAGCCTGCTTAACGGAAAAGTCTGGCACGTCCTGATGGCCAGAATCGACGAACGGGATTGGACGACCCGGACACGCGTGGCGCCCGAAGACAAAGCCGTCACGGTGGGGGAACGCGGCAGGACCATTCAACCGGCCAAGGTTCTTGTGAATTACCACCGTTCGTTGGAACCGCAGGAAGCCTTGTATCGTGAGACGCAGGGGCTTCCCATGGGCGCGTTATCCGCCGAACAACTCGCCAAGGTTATCGCGTGGGAAATTCAAAGCCAGATCACCGAAAAATCCCTGCGTGGCCACGTGGCCCAGGACGAACAGACCTCGCCGGAGTGAGACGGCGGGAACACCGACCAGACCTACATCGATTGCCCTTGCTGTCATTCCAGACTACTCCATCCTGTCATCCTCGACGCTTGTCCCCGACGTTTGTAATCGGGGATCCAGTTAATCTACGAGGATCCAGCGTCTTTGCTTTTCTTCCATTCGTGGGAGTAAAGACACTGGATTCCTGCTTTCGCAGGAATGACAGCTTCGGGCTATTTTCATACCATCTCATCGACTTCCCGTCCGGTCACGGTAGACCGACAGGTAGACGGTATCGGCTTTCTTCCGGCTCCACGGAAACCGGTATAAGGTCCGGATCTGGCTCGAATACTGTCCGATGTTCGCCTGTTGCCAGACTCCCTTTTCAAAATATCGCCGGCCCTCCTGCTCCCTCAGGAATCCCGCAACCCTCTCTTCCGCAAAGAAATCCACGGCCCAACTGTTCGTCCACGTCGGTTGACACGCCCGGACATAGTCGTCCACCTGGTAGAGCAGGGCTTGTACCTGCGCTCGTTCGGTCATCACGGACTCCATGGTGCGGAGGAACAACACTTCATGCCCTTGGGGAATATCGATAAGGCCAATCGCGTCTTCCAATTGCCTGCAAGCCGGTTCATCTATGGCATATACGTCCGGCTCGCCCGGATCGCCTTTCGGGATGACAATGGGACGCGGAGCATCCTGCGGGCATACGAAGTGTAAAGAAGGATGGACACACTCCCATTCAAGCCGGACTCCGAACAATCTGACGTCCTCCAACAGACTCGGCATTCGCTGGTTCAAGACCAGCCTGCCCTGAACCGACTCGCCCGGGACCAGACGGATGCCTTGTGACCCGAACTTTCCCGGGAACGAGTCCTGCTGAAGGGGAGTGTTGCGGGCATCCATTCGAAACGCCGAGAGCCATCCGGCGTCATTCGGGGGTAGCCAAGGCAAATCCCGGAGATTGACGGTGACGGGTTCGGGGTTGTGATTGGTCAGATGGACGTGAATTTCGTAGACCCGGTTCGCGGGTTTCCTAAGAAACACGTCCATGGCCAGTGAAACGCCGGGTTCGCGTTCAGGCTCCGCGGCCTGACCGGATGAAGCGGACGAGATGCCCGGCAACCACAGGAAAAATACGAATGCAGCCCACAGGATCCGCTTCATGGCAATAGCGTAGACATTGAGGTTGGTGAGCTGCTGCCCATCAGGATTTGCCCTCTCGAAAAGCCGCATTCTTTCATCTTTTCTTCACCCTATGGTACATTAAATAAAGACGACTCGTGCAAAATTCTTCACTCCTTTTTCCTTCATGATTAAACACGCAGTCAAGAAACGGGCCAAGTGGCTGGGGGACTCACTCGCAGTCATGCTCTGTGTCGTGCTTCTCGGAGCTACAACGGCACAGATATTCGCCGGGCAGTCGCCGGACGAGGCGATTGAAGAGATCGCCGAACTTGCGGAAGCCGAGTGGCTGGACGGCAACCCCGGCCAGGCGTTGCACATCCTGGGTCCCGGCCTTGGAACTCATCCGAACGCCGTCAGATTGCAAAAATTGCGGGCGGATATTCTAGCCACGGCGTCCCGTCGCCATCAGGAAGCCGTCGATGCCTATGACGTGATACTCGACGCGTACCCGGAATCCTTAAAAGTCCGCTGGGCCAAATGGAGCGTGTTGCTCCGGGCAGGACAACAGGATCAGGCCATTGCCGAATTTCAACGAGTCGCGCAACTGGACGTGAACAATCCCATTGTCGCACTCAGGCTGGCGCAGGAACTCCGAAAAGTCGATCGTCTTGAGGAATCCCTGGAGTGGTATGAAAAAGCCGTGTCCATGATCCCGGACATGGTGGGATGGCGGTTGGCGCTTGCCAGAGCCAAGCTGGACGTCCTGGATGGCCGCGGGGCCCGTGACGAAGTCGAGCACGTGCTGCGAATCGTTGAACCCGGTTCTCCAGAAGAAGCGGCCGCCCACGGCCTGCGGGAGGTGATCTACGGAGCCACCAAAGAGCGGGGCCGGCGCTTCGAGCCGATCTTGAGCCCCGGCGGGACCGCGGCGGAGCGCAAAGCATGGTCCGCCATTCGCGCGGACGCATGGAGGCTCTTCGACGCGGGTCGCTATGCGGAAGTCGAGCCAATCTATCGCAAGCTCCTGGCCCTCAAACCCAATGATTACGCCGCGACACATGAACTCGGAATGACCTTACTGGGACTGGGCCGGTGCGATGAAGCGATAAAAATCTTTGAGACCATGTCTGGGATGGACCCATCTGACGAAGTCTACGCGGACGCGTTTTTCCGGATCGGCCGCTGCCTGATGAAGATGGAAAAATGGACGGAAGCCCTCGCCTATTTTGAAATCCTTTATGACGCCGCTCTCGAATTCGATGAAAAAACCAAGGAGGTCCCGCCCAAAGCCGACCTCAGAGTGCTGAACACGAAAACCATCGCCATGTGGCTCAAACGGGTGAAGAAACACATTCCCGCGGATGCGATGCCGAAACAGAATCCCTTGCTTCCCGTCGTTGATCCCGACGCCCCGGTCCCGATGACCGAAGAAGAACTGTATCACAAGATCGCGACGGAACGGCTGAACCCCGCGCAACAGATCTACACGAGGGCCTCCCTGATGGGGCGAGATGCCGATTTCAGCATGTTCCGCTACGTCATTCCGGCCAACCGCGTCATGCGTGACGATCGCCCCACCGGCACCCATGAGTTTATCCCGATCGAGCCGCACGACACGTTTCCGAACACCCAGGAAGAAATTTATCTGATGTTCGGGCTCGTGACCGCCTCCTATGACGAGATGCCGCTCAGCGTGGAATGTTTTCTCGAGACGCCAAGATCGAACGCAAACCAGATACCGTTGGCCCGGGACCAGGTCATCATGAACATGGGCGACCAGACCGGATACTTCATCATCACCCGGCCTGAATCAGGCTGGACACCCGGACTCCACCGGTGCGGGTTATACGTTGGCAGTGAACTATCGGCCTACACGCATTCGGACGAAATCCGGTTCCGTATCATCCCCGAAACTTCGTGACCAACGCAGCTACGTTTTTGTTCATGTGCGGGCTCGCAGTCTGTCGCTTGCCGGGACAAAACGCAATCTGGTACTTCTTCGTTCGGCATTGATCCGGCCAAAACCGTTCAACCGGTACCCCTATGATTAACCTCTCAAGAAAGCCCCTGATGTGTGCTGTCGTGTTCCTGATCGCGTGGGGATACGGCGTCAGCGCGTTTGCCGGCGAGGCAACCCACGTCGTCACCGAACTTCAGGAATCGATCATGACCATTATGAAAAAAGGACACGATCTCGGCTACACAGGTCGCTATCACAGCATTTCTCCTACGGTTGAAAAAACACACGACCTCGACACCATCGCGCGGCTGGTCGTCGGAAGACATTGGAAAAGGCTCGATGCGAGCCAACGTTCGGCCTTTATCGAGACGTTCAAAGACCTGAGCATTTCAACGTACGCGGGACGGTTCAAGGAGTACGGCGGAGAGCAATTCACGATCCTTTCAGAACAACCTTTGAAAAGAGGAAACCGCAGACTGGTCACCAGCCGGTTTGTGAAATCCGACGGCGGGACAATCACGTTCACCTACATCCTGCACAACGTGCATGACGAGTGGAAAATCGTCAACGTCAGCGTCAACGGCGTCAGCGACCTGGCCTTGAAACGGGCCGAATACGGGGGCATTCTGCGAACGGACGGGTTCCCGACCCTCTTAGAACGCCTGGAAACCCAAATCCAAAAGAACGCACATGGACTCTAACCGACTGCCTGCACGTTCTGGATCTTCGGCGGCCTGATGAGAAGCACGACGAAGGCCGCCATGCTGTGTGTGGCAATCGGCTGGTTGGCATTCACCGTGCTGACCGGGTGCGCGACCACGAAGTCCACCGGTCCCGAGGTATCGGATCACGATCCATTCGAGTCGGTGAACCGGAAAATACACCGCGTCAATGACATCGCCGATAGTTGGATCGCCAAGCCGGTCACCGAGACCTACGTTTCGTACACGCCACGGCCCATCCGGAACAGCGTTTCCAATTTCTTCGATAACGTGGCGTATCCTAGCGTCATCCTGAACGACTTTCTTCAGGGGAAGGGAACCCAGGGACTCGATGACCTGGGCCGGTTTCTCGTGAACACGACGTTCGGATTCCTGGGTTTTTGGGACGTGGGCACGCCGCTCGGGCTCGAAGCCCACGATGAGGACTTCGGACAAACCCTGGCCGTGTGGGGAATGGACGAGAGCGCCTATCTGGTGCTGCCGTTCATCGGACCCAGCACCGTGAGAGACACTCCGAATTTAGGCGTCACTACCGTCACCAACATCCTGTTCTATGTGCCCAATCCTTACGTGGTCCCCGTCGCCCTGCTGGGCTTTATCGACTACCGGGCTGGCGTGGACGAAGCCGTCACGTTTCGGAACGAAACGGCGGTCGAACCGTATCTCTTTACGCGCGAAGCGTACCTGCAACATCGGAGATTCCTGATCTACGACGGCAATCCACCCGTTGACGACGACTTGCTCCTTGACGATCCCTTTAACGATCTTGAAGTGGAAGAGCCCCTGCAAGAAGAACCTGGCAAACCCCGGGAATCCTCCGACCGGAACGAATAACACCCTCTCCCCAGGCCTTCGTAGCCGCGCGATCCCCCCGCACCCCAGCCCTCTCCCTGTATAGACTGGACACCTAGGGAACAAACGGACCGGATACATAGATGCCACTCGTACCGCGTGTGGATGGCACGGTAACCGAGAGGCCAAGAAGGGGGAAACGGGTTCCCTATGTATCCGGCACATTTGGTAACCCTTGACTCCGGTCTGAACACGCAGGGAGAGGGTTCTAGAAGCGAGGGAATAGGAGGCTCTCAGAAGCCCCCGGTGACCTGGAGTTGGAGGCCCTGGTTCACCGGCCGGGGTCCCGTGGCCTCCTGCCGCGTGCCTTCCAGGGTCAGGGTCAGCGCCGAGGCCCCGCGCCGGGGCACGCGCAGGCGGGTGCCCACCCGGAAGGTCCGGGTCGCGCCCTCCGTTAACGCCGTCCCCGCATAGGGCGTCAGCAGCCCGGTGTCGAAAGCCGGGAGGCCGTAGCCCACCTCCGCGGTCAGGCGGCCGCCGGGCCTCGTCCTCGCCCCAGGCGGCACCACGCCCCCGATAGTCGGTCCCGCCCACAGTCCCGCGACCCCGCTTGCCGTCGGCCCCCACGCCGGCGCCAGGGTAACCGACACCCCTTTCCCGCTCCCGTCCGGAGGCTGCACCTGCGCCGTCAAACTCGCACTCCATTGCTCGAACGCGGCTTCTTGGTGCACCAGCAAATACCGGCCTCGCGCCGCCACCTCCAAGCCCCAGCCCGGATGCGTATACCGCAGCCCGCCGCCGACCTCGGCCCCCAGGCCCCGCTCCGCGTCCCCGCCGTCATACCGCGTCCCCAGTTCGAGACTCGGCACCAGCCGCGCGCCCGCGGCCAAGGCCCAGGGCCGCTGCCCGGCCAGCACCAGCCGGAGCCGCTGGGCGTCCGCCGTGGTCTCGGGGAAGGCCACGCGGGCCTCCGTGTCCATCTGCACCAGAAACCCATCCGCCTTCAGGGTCCAGGCCACGCCGCCCATCGCGGGCAGGGCGCCGCGCACCCCCACCGCGGCCAACCGCATCGCCACGTCCGTGGTCAGGGCATTCTGGGCATTATTGGGGTCCGTGACTTCCAGTTCGCCCCGGCCGTAGCCCAATGTCCCCCACACGCTCAATCGCTCGGTCAGGGCCACCTGCGCATACGGATACACGCTCGTCACCGTCGCGTCCAGGTCGCCGCGCCAGGCAGGTTGGCGAAAGCCGCCGGTCCCTCGGGTATGCGAGACCGCGACCCCGGCGAGGCCACGTGGCCCCCAGCGATAGTCCACGCCCAGATAGGCCGCGGTCACGTCACCGTCCACGTCCAGCGTCTCGCCTGCCTGTCCCTCGAAGCGGGTGAAATGCCCCTGGCCCCACAGGGTCCACGGCCCGGGCTCACTGGCGCCGTTCCCCGTCAACGACAACTGGAAGCCACTGTGGCTCAGCCACTGCCGGCCCGAAGGCAGGGGCAGCCCGGGCTGCCGGGCAGCCAGGGCCTGGAACCGGGCGTCGCGCCAGCCGGGGTCATAGCCGGGTGTGGACGTGGGCTCCCCTGAGGTCGTGGGCAGGCCCAGGGCTCTCCCGACCGTCTCCAGCACCGTGGTCAGGGTGGGCCCGTCGTCCTGGTTCCGCCCCAAGGTCAGCCGCTGCCCGCCCAGCGTCACGGACGAGCGCCCCGGCGCCGCGGCCATCCGCTGCCCAATCACCTCCACCGCGGCCCCGGCCAGACTCCGCCCGACCCGCGCCAGCCACGGCTGCGCCATCCGGGCCGACACGGCCGCCCGGGTCACCGTGAGGGTATAAGTCCGCGTGGTCGCGCCGTCTTGGGCCGTGACCGTCAGGACGATGGAAGTCTCCCCCACCGCCAGGGCCAGGGCGTCGCTCGCGGTACCGACGGCCAGCGCCGCTGGGAGCCCGGTGTTGACCGCCACCGTGAGGGTCGCGGCAGGGTGGTTGGCCGTGGGCGTTATCGTGAGGCGCTCCACGGCATGGTCCACCGCCACGGCGTAGGTCGGGGTCCCCGGGGCAAAGGGCGGATCCAGCGCGCCCGCGGACAGGGTCAGCCCGCTGAGCGTGGCGTCGGTGGAGGCCGCCCGGTAGAACAGCGCGAAGGGCGAGAAAGTCTCCGTCTGGCCACACACCCGCGGCGGGACAGACTCAGACTGCACACTCTGCACAGGCAATGAGACCCAGCCGGCCCCCGCGTTATGGAACAACTCCGGCGGCCCGGGCTCCGCTGGATCATAGGGCAGGCACACCGTTACCGGTGCCGCGAGCGGCCCCACCTCCTGCCCGTCCAGCGTCAGGGTGATATCCACCACCGTGGGACTGGCCCCCACCCGAAAGCCCGTGGGGGGAGAGAGGGGTGGCCCGGACCGCGGCCCAATCGTGAGCTCGACCTTCTGGCTCGTGGGGGTGAGCGGCAGGTTCGCCAACGGCGGGAGCGTGATCACCGGCAAGGCCGCCGCCGGCACCTCGGGGGCCACCTGCACATCCAGCGTGACGGTGCGCTCCTGGTCCCCCACCGCCACCCGCACCTGGACCGGCGGCGGGTCCTCCCCCGGCTCCAGTTCGATGGTCCGCGGGCCGTCGGGCTCCCCCACCGGCACCGGCACCCGGCCCGGCGGCACTGACGTCGTCGGCGCCCCGTCGCCCAGATCGCTCGTTGGTGGCGTCTCCTCGTCGTCGGTGATGGTCAGGGCGACGGCCTCCGGGCCGGTCACGCCCTGGCTGTTGGTGGCCGTCCCGGCCACGGTGATTGTCTTGTCCGGGGCGGCTAGCGCGTTGTCCACGGCCGTGAGGGTCACCGAGCCGGTACTCGTCGTGGTCCCCGCGGGGATGGTCAGGGTGGTCGCGCTCAACGTGACGTCGCCCGCCACCGCGGGGACCACCGGCGTGACCGTGACCGTAATCGTGGTGCCCACGCTCGAGGCATGAGTCAGGGTGGCCGTGACCGTGCTCACGTCGCCGTTCTCCGAGATCGAGGCGGGATCCAGATGCAGCGTCACGGTGGGCGGCCCCTCGTCGTCGGTGATGGTCAGGCGCGCCGCCTGGTCGGGCACGACGGTCACACCGCCATAGGTGCCGGGGGTGAGCGTGAAGGTGAGGCCCTCACCCGCCCCTTCGTCCACGGCGTCGTTCACCGCGGTGATAGTGACGGGCTTCCGCTGCTCGCCGACGGCGAAATCGAGTGTGCCCCCCGCGGCGGAGCCCGCCGTGCCCGCCACCGTGTAGGTATAGTCGGCCCCGAAGGTGGCCGCGCCGGTGAAGGTATAGGGCAGGGTCACGGGGGCAATCGCGGGTTGGTCCAGTACCACGGTCAGCGTCACCGTGCCGCCGGCCTCGGCGAGGCGCGCCGCGGCGGGGCTGTACCGCAGCTCAACCGCATCGGGCGCGATGACGACGGGCGTGGCCTCGACCACCGTGGAGAAAGCGCCGTCGCGGTCTTCGTTCATGGCCCGCACCCGGAAACTGTACGGTGTCCCCCTCTCCAGCTCGGTGACGGTGGCCGTGGTGACAACGCCTACGTCGGCGCCCTGCCAGTCTGCGTCGCTGGTGCTGGCCGCCGGCCGCTGCTCCCAGCGGTAGCCGGTGAGCGGCTTGCCACCGGTGCTCGTGGGCACGGTCCACGACAGCGTGACCTGGTTCCGGCTCGGGTGCGCCGTCGCGGTCAGTGTGGGCGCCGAGGGCCGCCCCGCCAGGATAGGCGGGAATGACACGCCTTGACCGCCGCCGTGATCAATGAGGGCAAACACGTTGAACCTGTAGCTCACGTCGGGGTTCAGCCCGCTGATGGTGACGCTGGTGGTGGAGGCCGGGAAAGGATCCTTGGCGCGGCGCCAGGGCCCGGGGCCTACCGTCTCCCAGCTATACGAATAGCCGGTGACTTCGCGCCCGCAGAAGGGCACCGTGGGCGGGCGCCAGGACAGGAAGGCTTGGTCCGGGGTCCCCCCTCGCCGCTCGCCCGCCGTCACCGTGACATCCATGGCTACCAACGGACCCGGATTGAAGCACGGATCTATCGACGTGATCATGACGGTGACGCTGGGGGACCACGGGCCCTCGCCCTCGGCACTGCTCGCCCGGACCCTGTAGGTGTAGGTCCCATTGTTCCGTACACTTATTCTCGATGTGGTGAAACGAGTAGTATTTATGGATACAGTCTCAGAGATGGCGTGCTCCTCATTAATCCGCCTCTCCAGGGCATAAGAGATGATGCCGCTGCCGGGATTCGACGGGGGGTCCCAAGAGACGCCGATATAGTTTGCACCGCTGGTGAAGGGCTCCTCCTGAGTCGCCATGAGATTGCGCGGCGCGGAGGGCACTTGAGCCTCGGCGGCCGGGGCGAGGAGGAGCAGCCCCAGCAACGCCAGGACGGCCGGCCTCGCCGGCCGGCGCAAGCCGCGCCAGTCGATGAGTGGGGCGAAATGCGACATCTCACGGGGGGGGATTGTGGCAATGGCCCCTGAGCCGATGCCCAAGCAGGCGTCACGCTCTTCTGCATGCGGTCGTTCCCCCATCCTGGCCCCAACCTCTGGGAATTATGTATTTATGTTGACATGTTGTTCATTTTCTGCCGTCACAATATCCATGAACACGCTACTGGCGATCAGGGTGTTCGCACTTCAGATCGTCTCCATGCCCAC
>VXOF01000063.1 GCA_009840285.1 Nitrospira sp. SB0662_bin_26 | reverse complement strand
AAGCCGTGCATCCTGAGCGTAGGCCTCTTGAGGCCGGAGTCGAAGGATCAGGACAAGCGTAGCGCAATCCGACAAAGGTGAGGGTGAGTCTCAGCGCCACCCGACAGGAATCTGGAAAAAGATTGATGGCCCGATCGAAAACGCGCACGCCGAGCAAGAGCACGCCCCAGGCACCCGTTACCGCGGTGCCGCTGGACCAAACCACGCGCCAGCGGTACCTGAACTACGCGCTGTCCGTCATTACCGCGCGCGCGCTGCCCGACGTGCGGGACGGCCTGAAACCGGTACAGCGGCGCATTTTGTTTTCCATGTTTCACAACCACCGGTTGTCGCCGGACCGGCCGCCCATCAAAAGCGCAAAGGTCGTCGGGTCGGTGATCGGGGAATGGCATCCCCACGGCGACTCCGCGGTCTATGACGCCATGGCGCGCATGGCGCAATGGTGGTCCCTGCGTGCCCCCCTCGTGGATGGACACGGCAACTTCGGCAGCCTGGACGGCGACCCGCCCGCGGCCTACCGGTACACCGAAGCCAAACTCACCCCGGTCGCCGTCGAACTGCTGAGCGAACTCAACAAGGATACGGTCGACTTCCAGCCCAATTACGACGGCAAGGACGAAGAGCCCCTGATCCTGCCCGCCCCGTTTCCCAACCTGCTGGTCAACGGCTCAACGGGCATTGCCGTCGGAATGGCCACCAACGTGCCGCCCCACAACCTCAGAGAAGTCGTCAACGGCGCCGTGGCCCTCATCGACAAACGGGACTCCACGATTGCCGACCTCATGAAGTCGATCAAGGGGCCGGATTTCCCCACCGGCGGAGAAATCCTGAACACGAAGTCCGAGCTTCGGGAGATCTACGAGAACGGCCAGGGACTCGTGCGCGTGCGCGGGGAATTCACGGTGGCCCCGGCCTCGCACGGCAAATCCCAAATCGTCGTGATCTCGATCCCTTTTGCCGTGGACAAGGCCACGATCGTGGAACGGATCGGCGAACTCATCGCCGCCAGGAAAGTGCCGCAACTGGTCGACGTCCGCGACGAATCTACGACCGACGTCAAGATCGTGCTGGAGTTGCAGAATGATGCCGATGCCGACTTGGCCATGGCTTATCTGTTCAAGAACACCCCACTCCAGAATAATTTTTCCGTCAACCTGACGTGCCTGATCCCGGTTGCCGGCACTGCGGCCACGCGACCCCGGTGCCTGAACCTGAAAGAAATCCTCGAACAGTTCATCGACTTTCGCTTTGACACGGTCACGCGCCGGTTCTCCTATGACCTGAGAATCCTGGAACAACGCATCCACATTCTGTCGGGCTTTCAAATCATTTTCGACGCGCTGGACCGGGTGCTCACCATCATCCGCCAAAGCGATGGCAAAGCGGACTCCGCGGAAAAACTGAAAGCCCGCTTCCGCCTCGACGACGCCCAAACCAACGCGATCCTGGAAACGCCGATCTACAAACTGTCCCGCACCGAAATCAAGAAAATGCTGGACGAGCTGGCCGACAAAAAGAAGCAGGCCAAGGACCTCAAGGCCCTCCTCGCTTCGAAACCGCGATTATGGAAGGTCGTCAAAGCAGAGCTTGAGAAACTCGCCAAAACGTACGGCGACAACCGACGGACCAGAGTCGGGCGTCGCCAGGGCGAAGAAATCGAATTCGACCCCGAGGCCTACATAGTCAAGGAAGACGCCGTGGTCACGATTTCAACGGATGGATGGATTCGCCGCGTGGGGATGGTCAAAGATTTGTCGAAAACACGGCTCCGGGAAGGAGACACCCTGCTGACCGCCCTGATCGGCAGCACGGTGGACACCATGGTGTGCTTTTCGAACTTCGGCAGCGCGTACACCATCCGTATCGGCGACTTGCCGCCGGCCCGGAGCGGCTACGGAGACCCCGCGCAAAAGCTGTTCAAATTCAAGGACGGGGAACGCATCATCGCGGCCCTCAGTTCGGATCCCCGGTTGATTGCCTCAGCCGGACAACCCGTGGAAGCGGCGCTCCCGCTCTTCGACGGTGCCACGGCGGACGGAGACGGCCCTCTTTCCCTCGCACAAGGGATCGCCGTGTCATCGGCCGGCATGGGCGTACGCTTTGACCTGAATCCGTTCCAAGAGCCCTCGACCCGGCTCGGTCGAAAATTCATGAAACTCCGGGACCAGGAAGAAGTCGTGAGCGTCGAAACCCTGGACCCGTCCGCGGCAGCACCCGTTCTCGCGGTCGCCTCTCAACGAGGCCGCGTGCTCCTGTGCAACGCCGAGGAAGTCGGCGTCCTCTCCGGTCCGGGACGTGGAGTGACGGTCATCAAACTCGACCCCACGGACAGGGTCCTGGCCATGCGTCTGTTGTCCCGGAAGCAGGACCAACTGGTCGTCCTGAAACAGGACGGCGGCCCGATCACCATCACTACGCGGAAGTATCAACCCGTCAGCCGAGGAGGCAAAGGCCACGCACTATTCAAACGCGGAACCCTGAAAGGGGCCGAAGCCTTACCCATCGAACTTCCGGTTCTCGAGTCGGAAAATCACAAGAACAACACCGGTGCTTCTTGAAGCCCACTACCGGATTTGCCATAATTTGTCAGAGTCAGCGGCGGTTTTCGCAAAGGAGAAAAATGATATGGGATTGGCCAATTCAAAAATTCAACTACGCAATCCCAGACTACCTGAATTGGAAGCGGTGGAGATTGACGCACTCGCCGATACAGGGGCGGTCCACCTGTGCATTCCGCCGCATATACAACTCCAGTTGCGACTCGAAGAGACCGATACAAAAGAAGTGACCTTGGCGGACGGAAACCGGAAACTCGTTCCCTACGTCGGACCGATCGAGTTACGCTACAAAAACCGGATCGGTTTCAGCGGCGCCCTGGTCATGGGAGACACGCCCTTACTGGGAGCAATCCCAATGGAAGACATGGACTTGGTCGTCGTGCCGAAAACAAGGCAAGTCATCGTTAATCCGCTTACCCCAAACGTTGCATCATCCATCGCCAAGTAGTGGCGATGCACGGCGTCCCTTACCTAACAGCCCTTCCAGACCACATTTTGCCGAGGTTTACATGCTCGCCAAACTGACATCAAAAAACCGGTTGACTCTGCCGAAGACAATCCTGTCCGATTTTGGAGGGACGGAGTATTTTGACGTGAGCGGAGAAAACGGCTGCATTGTGCTGACGCCCGTACGGATCACTCACGCGGGCGCCGTGCGCGCCAAGTTAGCCGAGCTGGGCCTGTCCGAGAAAGACATGGCCGACGCGGTGGCTTGGGCGCGTGAAGCGGAATGAACCCTCCGCGTGTTCTTATCCACACGAATGGAGATTGGTCTTAAGGGGACACCTTAAGAACCCACTGTTTGCGTCTTTATGCAAGGCAAGCCTGCATCCTCGTATTTTTGAACAAACATCTCTCTAGACAAGCCATGAAAGTCTGAAATAATTCGACCTATTTTCTTCGCCAATATTCCGAAAGCAGCACGATTAGGATGAATTTCATCATTCCAATCGTTGTTCACTTCGCCTCGAAAATCCAGAAAATAGAACGGCACCCGCGACCGACTTTCTGCGAATTTAGTAGCAACATGACACAGCGCATCGTTGTATCGGTTAATCACCACCCTCATTTCTCTTTCATTCTCCTGCCTATTTTGGTGTCCTTTCTTCGCGAATGCAGGCTCCAACCAAGGGCCGGTGAATTCTATACCCATAATTCTATATCCCTTTCCACTTACCAACGCATAGTCGTAGCCATGAATTAGAATCGGGATATTCATACAAGGGCCCCAAGCATCGCCTAGACCAGGAAAGACCTCATTGCACAACGCTTCTACGGCAGAAACGTATTCCGAGAGCATTCTTTGTACTCGATGTAAGAAACCATCGAGTATTGCCACATCAACGACCTGTGATGCGCTAGATGCTCTATATTCCAAAACAAGATTCAAGGCATCGAAAATTAAATCATTTCCTCCCGCAGACAAGAATACTCCCTTTGGAAGACGATCAATTTCGCGGGCAGGTAAGTCACCTTGGCGATCATACAATTTAGAACATCTCTGTTTCATTTCCGCTATAGTTTCCACAGGATCATGTGCTCCGAACTCGACACCACTGGGTTTCAAGGCGGAAAAGTCTATATTTTTCTTACGCAGGTAATTTTCGCGACCTTTGCGGTCTATTAGGTTATGATTCAGTGAAGCTATGTCGATAAAATCAGAATATATGGAGTTTAGTTGCGATCTGTTATATAGCATTGCTGCCAAGGTATCGCCGTACGTAGCTGAAGAAAATACGGCCCAATTACGTTTTCCTAGTTCACTTCTAATGTCCGCATATAGGGGATAATCAAGCCAAGAGTCGCCTTCGGTCACAAGAATCCTTCCGCAATCAATTGCCTCTAGCCTCTCGCCGTAGATATTTCCTTCGGGCGGATTCACAAGTCGAGCAGCGAGTTGGGCTCCGGCATTGGTTGCCCTGCTGAATTCGTCGTCCGTAAGGGGCGGAGGCTCGTTGGCCCACGATAAGACGCAAGAGAAAAAAAACGAAATCGCGGTAACAAGAGCCGTACGCACGGAGAAGGTTGACAAAATTAGCTGTAAAGTCATGGTAGGGTACCTCCACGCGATGGATTCCAAATCGGGACGGAACACATGGAGCACGTTGACTCAGGACAATACGATGTGTCGTTTTAGCTCGATGAGAGTTTTGATTTCTTGAAGTGTCAGTGTCAACAGAAAACCACATTTTGTGTAGTGTCCTTCTGGAAATGCGCTGTTTGGGGATGTATTTTGGCTGGCGATGGCGGGGATTTGCAGGAGGAACATGACCCGACACCGGAGCTACAGTATAGTGTTTAAGTGCCAGTTGTCGCAGGAATATCTGGGCGACGAGACATTATTGGGGTTGGCCAAGCGTCACGGCATGTCACGGAACCTGATGCTGGTATGGACCACGTAGACCTTGGAGCCTTAAGGGTATACCCTGAACCAGAATCTGGGCAGGTCACGCTCCCAGACACTGCGTCCTTGCCATGAACCGAAAGACCCTAAAGAATGCGTTTGGAGAAGGTGAGGTACAGGCTTTTGGACATGCCTTGGGGCTCCCTGAAGCATTTGCCTCCCAGACCAATTGTGTAAGTCTCCAAAAGGATGCATAATAGATCTAAATAGATGCTATTTAGCTTTGAAATATATGCTAATTGGAGGTAAAACGATGCCAAAAAGAAGCATTACTATTACAGACACGCATGATGGGTGGCTGAAAGCCCAGGTCGCCAGCGGGCAATATCGGTCCGAAAGTGAGGTCATCAGCGACCTGATCCGCGAGCAACAACAACGCGATGCCGGAATCGAAGCCATTCGCCTCGCCATGGCCGAAGACGATCAATGCGGTCCCGGTACCCCGACACCGGAAGCCGTCAAAACCGCGGTGCAGGGGCGGTTACGGAAACAATGACCAAAAAATACGACGCGAGTGAGATTCTGGTCCTGGAAGGGATCGATCCGGTTCGCCGGCGACCGGCGATGTATATCGGCGGGACGGACAAGACCGGGCTGCATCATCTCGTGTGGGAAATTCTGGACAATGCCATCGACGAGGTCATGAACGGGTATGCCACGACGATCACGGTCGAACTGGACAAGAACGGCGGCGGCATCCGCGTCACCGACAACGGACGCGGCATCCCGGTGGACCAGCACAAGCAATACAAAAAGTCGGCGCTGGAAATCATCATGACCACGCTGCACGCCGGCGGCAAATTCGAAACCGGCAGCTACATCCACTCGGGCGGCTTGCACGGGGTCGGCGCCTCGGTGGTCAATGCCCTATCCGATCACTTGGAGGTCATCGTCAAACGGCACGGGCACGAGTGGCGACAACGGTATCGGGCCGGCAAACCCCTGGGGCCGGTCACCAAGGGGAACGCGGTGCGGGGCACGGGCACGTCGGTGTATTTTCGCCCGGACCCGGCCATTTTCGGAAAGCAGACGACCTTCGACTCCACCCTGCTGCGCCATACCCTCGAGGCCAAATCCTATCTGCACAAAGGACTCAAGATCACCTTCAAGGACGGCCCTTCGCAGCAAACGTACGACTTCGTCCATGAACAGGGCATCGAAGAATACCTCACCAGGCTCGTGAAAGATCGCGGGCACAAGCCCACCGCGGACTTCGTGTTCTATCTGGAACGCCGCTTGGGCGACAACGGCAAACCCGCGACGTCCGGCGACGGGTTCGCCATGGAAGTCGCCCTGCAATGGACGGACGAACCCGCGGAATTCGTCCGGAGTTACGTGAACGGCGTGGCCACGCCGAACGGCGGCACCCATGAATCGGGCTTGCGGAACGGCATCGTGAAAGCCCTGCGTCAGTACATGGAGACGCACAACCTCACGCCGAAGGGGCTCAGCATCCAGGCGGAAGACATCCGCGAGGGCATGGCCTGCGTCCTGAGCGTGCTCATCCTGAACCCGCAGTTTCAGGGACAGACCAAGGAACGGCTCAACAATCCCGAGGTGCAGGGGCTCGTGGACAACGCGCTTCGCCCGGCCCTGGAAAACTTCCTGCACGAAAATCAAAGCATCGCCGAAACGCTGGTCGGCCGCATGATCCTGGCGGCGCGCGCGCGGGAAGCGTCCCGCGAGGCGTCAAAGGCAGTCATCCGGAAATCCGCGGTCAGTCATCGCCTGAACCTGCCGGGCAAGCTGGCGGACTGCCAAAGCACGGACCCCGAACTCAGCGAACTGTTCGTGGTGGAGGGTGATTCCGCGGGCGGCACCGCGAAGCAGGGCCGCGATCTGAAAACCCAGGCGATCTTCCCGATCCGGGGCAAGGTGCTGAACACCGAGGAACTCACCCTCGGCAAGGTGGTCGAGAACAAGGAGTTGGCGGACCTGGTCAAAGTGCTGGGCTGCGGGATCGGGCGTGACTTCGATCTCAAGAAGTTGCGCTACCACAAGATCATCCTGCTCATGGATGCGGACGTGGACGGCTACCACATCAGCACGTTGCTGCTCACCTTCTTTTTCCGGCACGTCCAGGACTTGATCAAACATGGGCACGTCTATATTGCCCAACCGCCGCTCTACCGCATCGACGTGGGGAAGGCCGTACATTGGGCGGGATCAGACGAGGAGAAAGACCGCGTCCTGGCCGAAGCCGACGGCAGAACCAAGCCAGTCATCAGCCGGTTCAAGGGTCTCGGCGAAATGTTCCCCCAACAACTCAAAGAGACGACGCTCGATCCCGCCACGCGCCGGCTCCTCAAAGTCGAGTTGCACAATGAACTCGACACCGACCGTACCTTCAACGAGCTCATGGGCAAGCGCACCGAAGCCCGGTATGAGTTTCTGATGGCCAACGCCGCCCTCGCCGACAACCTGGACGTGTAGCAGAGCTTTCCCATGCGGGGTTTCGCCCCCGCACGACGAGGTTCCTTCGCTCTGCTTCCTTCGACTTCGCTAACGCTACGCTCAGGACGAACAGGTGCCTGTGCCTCTCCGGTCACCCTGAGCGTAAGGCGCCACGCGCCTGGAGTCGAAGGGCGCTCAGGGCAGGCTCCGGCCGTCCCCTACTGTAGGGACAACCCCCTGTGGTTGTCCTTTATGTGGAGGGCAGGCACAGGGGCCTGCCCCTACGCTCGTCATCCCCGACTCCCCTTCTGTCATCCTCGATCCTCGATTACAAACGTCAAGGACAGGCTATTTTTAATCGAGGATCCAGTGTCTTTTTCTTCTGTCCGTCGACTTCGTAGCCGCGTCATCTCATGACGCTAGTTTCTCTTGACGGCTCTTCACCCCTCCCCCCTCCATGTTCACGATTGACTGTCAGAGCAAGTCGCACGATAATGGCGCGACGGTTTTAAGGAAAAGAATTGCACTGTTACCCTCCTAACGAAGAAAGCGTATTTCAATGATAAAGAAATCGTCCAGTCCTTCTGAAAAACAACGCGGCAAGCCTGAAGGTCGAACACGCAAGGAATTCGACCAGCCGATTGCCATCGTGGGAATGGCGTGCCGGTTTCCCGGCGCGCCGGACATCTCGGCTTTCTGGCGTCTGCTCGAAGCCGGCGAGAACGCCGTTAGCGAAGGCGTCCCGGGTTCCGGTGTAGGGCGCTGGGGCCAGATCTTCGGTGACGACGCGGTGCAGAGCGAGGGCTGCCGTTTCGGCGCTTTCGTTGACGATATCGAACTGTTCGACGACTCGTTCTTCCGAATCTCGCCGGTGGAGGCGGAGTGGCTGGACCCGCAGCAACGCATGATGCTGGAAACGAGTTGGCAAGCGCTCGAGGACGCGGGAATCGATCCGGAGAAATTGAGAGAGAGCCGCACCGGGGTGTACGCGGGGATCAGCAACGACGAATATCGGATGCTGGTCGTGGACTCGAACAAGCCCGCCGAGGCTGCCGGCTGTCTCTACGCCCTCAGCGGCACCAACCTGAACGGCGCCAGCGGAAGGGTCTCGTTCGTCTTGGGTCTCAGGGGGCCGGCGAAGGCCGTGGACGCCGCGTGCGCGTCATCCATGGTCTCGGTCCACGACGCGGTGGCGGACTTGCAGCAGGGCAAAGCGGATCTGGCGATCGCCGGCGGCGTGCAGGCGATCCTGAACGGTCGCATCTACGAACTGCGCGCCGATTCGATGATGCTGTCTCCTGATGGACAGTGCAAGGCGTTCGATGCATCGGCGAACGGGTACGTGCGGGGCGAGGGCTGCGGGGTCATCGTTCTCAAGCGGCTGAGCGAAGCGGAAGCGGATGGGGACCGGATCTGGGCGGTGATCCGCGGCGCGGCGGTGAACCACGGCGGAGCCAGCATCGGACTGACGGTACCGAACACCCCCGCTCTGGAAGAGGTGATGGAAACGGCGCTGTCCGACGCGGAAATTTCCCCGTTGGAGGTGGATTACCTGGAGGCTCATGGGACCGGAACGGAAGTCGGCGACCCGATCGAGATCAACGCCGTGGCCGCGGTCTACGGGAAGGGGCGAACGGCCGACCGCCCGCTGCTCATCGGTTCCGTCAAGACCAATATCGGTCATCTGGAGTCGGCCGCGGGTGTGGCCGGAGTGATCAAGGCGGCGTTGGTCCTGAAGCGGGGGGTGATTCCAAAGCACCTCCATTTCCGGAATCCCAACCCGAGTCTCGATTGGGACCGCCTGCCGCTGCAGGTGACGTCCTCGATGATGGACCTGCCCCAACGTCCGGACCGGCCGCGACTCGCAGGGGTGAACTCCTTCGGGATATCCGGGACGAACGCCCACATTGTGCTGGAGGAATACTGCGCCCCGGACGATGCGTCCGCCGGTGAACCGTGGGCTGTCGGCTCCGGGAAACCGGTCCCGGTTACACTCCCGGCGACCGCGAGGGATCTGCCGTTCGAGAAGGAAGGGTTCGCCGCACGCAAGACGCGATTCCTGCCCCTGTCGGGCAAATCGGAACGCGCGCTCCGGGAACTTGCGGAGCGGTACGTGTCATGGCTCGACGAACTGGCCGGGGATCTGTCCTCTGAAGGCGCCGCCTCGGCGCCGTTGCTTGCCGATATGGCGTGGACCGCGAGCGAGGGACGGAGTCATTTCGAGCACCGCGCGGGCGTGGTCTTCCACGATGCCGGTTCATTGCGGGAACGCCTCAGCGCGCTGGCTGAGGGAAGTGCAATCACCAAGCCGCGTACGGCGACCAGGGTGGCGTTCGCCTACACCGGTCAGGGGAGCCAGTGGACCGGCATGGGACACGCGCTCTACGAAAGCGAGCCGGTGGCGCGGGCCGTGCTGGACCGTTGCGAGGCAGTGCTGCGTGACGTGCGGGGCGCCTCTCTGCTGGACGTGATGTTCGGTCGGGCCGGAGGAGAAGCGGAATTGAACGACACGGCGTGGGAGCAGCCGGCCCTGTACGCACTGGAATGCGCGCTGACCGCGCTGTGGGCGAGCGCCGGGATCCGGCCCGATGTGGTGCTGGGACACAGTATCGGAGAATTGGCCGCGGCGCAGACGGCCGGCGTGTTCAGCCTCGAGGACGGGATGCGTTTCGCCTGTACACGTGGCGAGCTGATGTCAAAAATGGAAGAGGGCGCCATGGCCGCGGTATTTGCTCCGGGGGCACGAGTGGCGGCGGCCGTAAGTGAACTGAACGCGGCGTCATCCGGTGTCGGGCTGAGCATCTCGGGAGACAACGGAACTCACCAGGTCGTCAGCGGCCCGGTGGCGGACATTGAATCCATCTCGCAACGTTTCGAATCGGAGGGACTCCGGGTCAAGCGCCTGAATACGGCCAAGGCGTTCCACAGCGCCCTGATGGAACCGGCCCTGAACTCACTGAAAGCATCCCTGAACGGCGTGGCGATCGAGCCGCCTTCCCTCACCCTGGTCAGCAACCTGACGGGCCGTGCGGTGGAGCCCGGCGAGGCGCTGGACGGGGCCTACTGGAAGCGACATGCCCGGGAGCCGGTGGCGTTCGCCAGCGGCGTCAGGACGTTGGCGGACCTCGGCGTGGACTTGGTGGTGGAGATCGGTCCGAACTCGGTGCTCGCTCCGATGGCGGTCCTGGCTTGGCCGGAGTCGGCGCAGACACCGGCGCCGGTGGTGCTGTCGAGCCTGCGGCCACCGTCCGGCAACGAAGCGGCAGGTGACGGCACTTTCGTGGGAGCGGTGGCCGGAGCGTACGCGGCGGGACTCCCGGTTCGTTTCGCGGGACTGTTCGCAGGAGAAACGCGGCGCCGGGTCTCGGTGCCGGGCTATCCGTTCCAGCGCCAACGCCACTGGATCGAGGCGCCGAAACAACGGCGACGGAGCGCAGGACACCCCCTGCTGGGCGTTCGTCATGAATCCGCCCGCGGCGAGACCGCGTTCGAGACGGAAGTCTTCCCCTCGGATCCGCCGTGGCTCAACGACCACCGGGTATTCGGCCGGATCATCGCGCCGGGCGCGCTCTACGGGGCCATGGCGGCATCGGCGTCGCTTGTCGAGGGCAACGGCTCGGTGGTGCTTGAGGACGTGCAGTTGCACAACCCGCTGGTCTTCCCGGAGGAGAACTCCGAAGACGCGACGGATGACGGAAGCCGGAAGATGCAGGTCGTGCTCGACGCTCCCGAACAATCACCCGAACGCCGTGTCCAGGTCTTCAGCAAAGGAAGTGAGGGCGAATGGACGCTGCACGTGGAAGGCCGCGTGTCGCCGGACGGCCCGGCGCCGGAGGCCGCCGGGCGGTTCGATCTCGAAAAGCTGAAGGCCGGCCTGTCGCCCGGCGACGTGTCGGACTACTACCGGACCAGGGCTGCCACCGGAATTGATCTCGGTCCGTCGTTCCGTACGCTACGGAAGATATGGGCCCGGCCCGGTGAAGCGCTTGCCGAGGTCTCCTTCCCGGCAGCGTCCGGCAAGAACGGGCTGGACATCCATCCACTCATGCTGGACGGTTGCTTTCAGGTCATTGGCGTCGCGCGTCTGGCCGGGGGCAAGGACCCGGCCACGTATCTGCCGTTCGGCTGGGAACGCTTCTGGCTGACCGGCCCGCTGCCTGACCGGGTGGTCTGCCACGTGCGCATGAGTGACGCCTCCCCTGCGGCTCAAGCGGCAAGCGGCGAGCCCGCGGAAGTCCTGACCGGTGAGATAAACATCTATGATCCGAGCGGAATGCCCCTCGGCGGGTTGAGCGGGTACACGGTAAAGCGGGCGACCCGGGCGGCGCTGCTCTCGGCGGTCGAAGGAGTGAAGGATTTGCTGTACGAGGTGGTGTGGCGCGAACGCGCCCTGCCCGCCGGCATCACACCCGCGGATTTCTTTCCGAGTCCTGACACGGTTGCCGCGGGCTCGAGCTTGTTGTCGGAATACCTGGCCGCCGAACGTGTCGATCCCGAAGACAGGAACGCCCTGTTGGCTGACTTGGAACGGTGGTCACGATCCCGTGCGCTCGCGACCCTGGAAGAGCTGGGATGGCAACGGAGGGCGGGAGAGACCGTGGACCCCGATGACTTGCGGCAGCGGCTGAACGTCATCCCGGAACACCGGCGCCTGTTCCGCAGGATGCTGGAAATGCTTGCCAGGTCCGGCGTGCTGGTGGCGGAGGGCGACGGCTTTGTTGTGATCGTGGGACGCGACGATGCCTTGCCGGAAGAGATGCCGAAGGACCTCGAGGAGTTCGCCACGACGATGGCGGAGCAATACCCCCACGGCGTGACCGAAGTCGGGCTGTTTCGGCGGTGCGGCGGCGCCCTTGCCGAAGTGCTGGTCGGGCGCATGGATCCGCTGACGCTCCTGTTCAGCAGTGGAGACCCGACCCCGGCCGATCTCTATCTGAAAGCGCCGGTGGCCCGCGCCGCCAACAAAATGCTGCGCGACGCGGTCCGGGCGCTCCTGGCCAAGTTGCCCGACAACCGCCGGCTGCGGGTGGTGGAGGTCGGAGCGGGCACGGGGTCGGCGACCACCTACATCCTGCCGGAACTCCCGGAAGGCCGGTTCGACTATACGTACACGGACATCTCCGCGGGCTTTTTCGCGGAAGCGGAGGCGCGCTTCGGCGACGGCGGTGGATGCATCGAGTACCGCACCCTGGACGTCGAAAAGGACCCCATCGCTCAAGGCTATGCACCCCACAGTTATGACCTGATCATCGCGTCCAACGTGCTGCACGCCACGCGGTATCTGCAAGAGACATTGGGACATTGCCGTGATCTGCTCGCGCCGTCGGGACAGTTGGTCGCGCTCGAAAACCTCAGCGGACTGGGTTGGATGGATCTGACGTTCGGCCAACTGGACGGCTGGTGGCGGTTTGCCGACGACTACCGGCCGCATCATGCCTTGGCGAGCCCGGCGGTATGGAGGCAAGCCCTCGGCGACTCGGGTTTCACGGGAGCGGAAGTCCTGGGAGTGGACGAGTCGGACACCTCTCGGACGCCGGACAAGGGCGTCATCGTGGCGCAGGGTCCGGCGGAAGTGAAAGAGCCTCGCGGTGTGTGGGTTCTGGCGGGGGACCGTGGTGGGCTGGCAGGGAAACTGGCAGCCGACCTTGCAGCCCGCAACCAGACGGTCGTCCTGGCAAGCAGCCAAGCGCCGGAAAACGAGACGCCGGCAATAGCGGCCCCCGGTGTTGTCGAGAAAGCCGTGGAGATGGAGCAACGGGAGTCCTGGCGATCCCTGATGGAGAGCCTGCCCAAAGATGAGCCGCTCAGCGGCGTGGTGCACCTCGCGGCCCTAGACGGTCACGGGGCGGAGGCCACAACCGGGGAAATCGCGGAAGACGTAAGACGCGTGGGAGCGAGCGCACTGGCACTCACGCAGGGCATATCCGACGCCGACAGGACACCCGTGAAGGGCGTGTGGTTTGTGACCCGCGGCGCGCAGATCCTGGAGCGGGAGCGTGATGGGGAACTTGCCGGCGCCACGCTTTGGGGATTCGGGAAAGCGGTCGCGCTCGAGGCGCCGCACTTGCAGCCGAGAATACTGGATCTGGACCCGGCGGAGATGGCGCCTTTCCCCGACCTCGTGAATGAGTTGCTGTATCCGGACCCTGAAAATCACATCGCGTACCGTTTCGAGCGCCGTCAGGTCGCACGGTTGGTTCGTGTCGGTGACGGGCCGGAACGCCTCTCCTTACCGGAAGAGGCCGACTGGGCGCTGGCGCCGGATCCCGGCGGCGTGTTCGAAAAACCGTACGTCCAGCCGCTCCCGGCGCCTCCCCTGAAGCCGCGGGAAGTGCGCGTCGGCGTGGAGGCCTCCGGCCTCAACTTCTGGGACGTGTTCCGCTCCCTTGGCTTTATCCCCGAGGGGAATCTGGGCAGGGAGATGTGCGGCCACATCCTCGAAGTGGGGTCCGACGTGTCAACCGTTTCGGTCGGCGACCACGTGGTCGGATTGGGATTCGGCGCGTTCGCGGCGCAAATGGTCACGCACGAGGAACTCGTGGCGCCCGCGCCATCGGGAGCCTCGGTGACGGCGCTGGCTACCGTGCCGAGCGCGTTCGTGTCGGCCGCGCTGTCCTACGAGTTTTCCGGGCTCAAGGCCGGAGACCGGGTGCTGATCCACGCCGGCGCGGGGGGAGTCGGAATCGCGGCTATCCAAATGGCGCAAGCCGCGGGAGCGGAAATCTTCGCCACCGCAAGCGCGCCGAAGCAGGCGTATCTCCGGTCGCTGGGCGTAGAGCAGATCTTTGACAGCCGCACGACGGCGTTTGGCAAGGAAATCCTCGAAGTCACGGACGGCGCCGGGGTGGACGTGGTGTTGAACAGTCTGACGGGAGAAGGCTTCATCGACGCCAGTCTGTCCTGCCTGAAGCACGGCGGCCGGTTCGTGGAACTGGCCCGGCGGGATATCTTGAGCGAGGACGAGATGGCGGCCGTGCGTCCCGACGTGGCCTACGCCATCCTGGAACTGGACGTCCTGAAAAAAACCGAACCGGCGTGGGTCGGCAGGGTTTTGCGGGACGTGATGGCGCGCGTGTCCGCGGGAGAACTGAAACCGATCGTCCACAGCCGGTGGCCGCTCGCCGAAGCCGGGGCCGCGCTGAGGTTCATGCGATCGGCCCGGCACCTTGGGAAAATCGTCGTGACGGCCCCGCCGTTGCTGAACGGCCGGTTGCGGCAGGACCGGACGTATCTCGTGACCGGCGGCCTGGGCGGGATCGGGTGCGCGGTAGCCGAGTGGCTCGCGGACCGGGGAGCGGGGACGATCGTGCTGAACGGGCGGCGGGATCCAGACGCGGCGGCTGAAGAGACAATCGGCGCGCTCAGGGAACGCGGGGTGACGGTTCGGGTGGAGCTTGCGGACGTCTCGGACGCGCCGGCGGTGGACCGGATGCTGGAGCGGATCGACCGGGAACTGCCGCCGTTGGGCGGCGTGATCCACAGCGTCGGGGTACTGTCGGACGCCGCGCTGACCAACCAGAACTGGGAAAGCTTCGAAAAGGTGCTCTGGCCGAAAATCCTGGGTGGCTGGCACCTGCACCGCGCAACCGTGGACCGTGATCTGGATTTCTTCATTCTCTTCTCGAGCCGGGTCGGCGTGATGGGTAATCCTGGCCAGGCGAACCACGCTGCGGCCAACGCCTTCCTGGATCAACTCGCCGGTCACCGCCGTGCAATGGGACTCCCGGCACAAGCCATTGCCTGGGGGGCCTGGTCCGAAATCGGCGAAGCCGCGGAGCAGAAGGAGCGGATTGAACGGCGACGGGCGGCGCTCGGGGGCCGCTGGTTTACGCCGCAACAAGGTCTCAAAGCTCTCGAAAATCTGGTGCGCCAGGACGCGACGACTTCCGTGGTGATGTCGATGGACTGGTCGGTGTTTGCGGAGGCTGTCGCGGACCGTCCTCCTCTGCTGGAGGATCTGCTATCCGCAGTTGCTGAAGGCAAGACCGATGCCGTAGCCGCCTCGGGCGACCTGCTTTCCCGGCTGCGGCAAACGCCTGCAGGGACGCACGAGGAACTGCTGGTGTCCTTCCTGCAGCGGGAGGTACAGGCGGTGCTGAGGCTGCCGTCAACCCCCGCACCCACCGTGGGGTTCTTCGACCTGGGCATGGACTCGCTGATGGCGGTGGAATTGCGGAACCGGCTGAACCGAACGTTCTCCGATGAGTACACGGCACCCAATACGGTCGTGTTCGACTACCCGGACATCGCCGCACTCGCCCGTCATCTGGTCGAGGCACTTGGTGAGATCGGCAGCGCGCCCGCGCCTCAGGCACAACCGGAGCCACTTCCGGCAGTGCGGCCTGAGGATGACGGAATTGCGATCGTCGGCATGGCGTGCCGATTCCCCGGCGCGCCGGATCTTTCGGCCTTTTGGCGTCTGCTCGAAGCGGGTGTGAACGCGGTGACTGAAAGACGCCCGGGTACCGATGCCTGGAGCGATCTCGCTCGGGACATTCCGACCGGGTACGCCGCTTACTGCCGGGGCGCGTTTGTGGACGAGATCGACAAATTCGACGCAGGCTTCTTCCGGATTACGCCGATCGATGCGCGTAATCTGGATCCCCGGCATCGTATGCTGCTGGAGACGAGCTGGCAGGCGCTCGAGGATGCCGGGATGGATCCGGACCGGTTGAGGGGCAGCCGCACCGGAATATACGCCGGTATCGGTACCAGTGAGTACCGGGACCTGATGACGACCAGCGACTACGGCATCAGTTATCTGGGCACCGCCCCGAGCATGGCGGTCGGGCGAATTGCCTTCCATCTGGGTTTGGAAGGGCCGACGGTGCCGGTGGAACTCAACTGTGCGTCGTCACTGGTCGCGCTGCATCACGCGGTCGCGGGTTTGCAACGAGGCGAGGTGAATATGGCTCTGGTCGGAGGCGCGAGTGCAATCCTGTCAACCGGGATAATCAGAGAGATGGCGGATTTGGGGATGTTGTCGCAGACGGGTGCATGCAGGACCTTCGATGCCTCTGCGGACGGCTTCGCGCGGGGTGAAGGCTGCGGAATAATCGTCCTGAAGCGGCTCGCCGAGGCGAAGGCCGACGGCGACCGGATTTGGGGGGTGATCCGTGGTTCGGCGGTCAACCAGAACGGAGCGAGCGCGGGGCCGACGGTACCCAACGGTCCGGTGCAGGAGCGGGTGATCGAGGAGGCGCTGTCCAGGGCGGGCGTGTCCCCGTCGGACGTGGACTATCTGGAAGCCCACGGATCCGCATCGGAATTGGGTGACACGATCGAAGTGCAGTCGGCGGCAGCGGTGTACGGCAAGGGACGCGAAGCGGACCACGCGCTCTTAATCGGCTCGGTGAAGACCAACATCGGGCACCTGGAGCCGGCTGCCGGGGTTGCGGGCCTGATCAAAGTCATCCTGGCGATGAACCAGGGCGTGATTCCCAGGCACCTGCACTTCCGTGATCCCAACCCCAACCTGGAGTGGGACCGGTTACCCGTGCGCGTCACTTCCGAAGCGACGGACTGGCCCGTTCACCCCGATCGGCCGCCCTTCGCGGCGGTCAGTGCGTTCGGTATCTCCGGGACAAATGCGCACGTGGTCGTGGAAGGAAACGGGACAGGCGACGGTGTGGGTTCACGGCATCAGCCCGCCGGTGGGGCGCAGCCCGTGGCTGTTGACCTGCCGGAGCCGGTGAAGGACTTGCCGTTGGCAAAGGAAGGGCTCGCCGCGCGCAAGACGCGGTTTCTGCCACTATCCGGGAAGTCCGACGGCGCACTGCGGGAACTGGCGGACCGTTACCTGTCGTGGCTTGACGAACGCGCGCTTTCTTCAGAAGACGACGCCGATCCCCTGCTTGCGGACATGGCGTGGACAGCCGGCGTTGGACGGAGTCATTTTGATCGCCGTGCGGGGGTCGTATTCCACGATGCCGCGTCCCTACGGGAGGGACTGAGAAAGCTCGAGACAGGGAGACAGACGGAGCCGCGGGCACCGGCCAAGGTGGCGTTCGCCTATACGGGCCAGGCCGGCCAGTGGGCCGGCATGGGACATGCGCTCTACGAAAGCGAACCGGTGGTGCGGGCGGTGCTGGACCGTTGCGATTCTGTCCTGCGGGAAGCACAGGACGACTCGTTACTGGACGTGCTGTTCGGGCAAGCGCCGGGTGATCCCAACGACGCGGCGCGGATACAGCCGGCGATCTATGCGCTGGAATGTGCGCTCACGGCGCTGTGGGCGAGCATCGGGATTCGGCCGAGCGTGGTGGTGGGACACAATCTCGGAGAATTGGCCGCAGCACAGGCGGCCGGGGTGTTCGGTTTGGAGGACGGGTTGCGGTTTGCCGCGGCGCGTGGTGCGCTGATCGGGGGGTTGCCGGAAGTGGGGGCGCAGACGGCGGCTCTCGACGATCTCCAAGCGACGCTGGACGGCATTGCGACCGCGCCGCCTTCGCTCACCCTGGTGAGTAGCATGACAGGCAAGGTCGTGGAACCGGGGAAGACGCTGGACGCGGCGTACTGGCGCCGCCAGGCCAGCGAGCCGGGAGTCTCCGACCCTTGCGCGGAAACGTTGGCGGATCTGGGAGTGGAGACCGTGGTGGAGATTGGTCCCCGCACGACGCCGGCTTCGGCTGCCGACAACGGCGAGGCACCGGTCGTGCTGTCGTGCCTCCCGGGAACGTTCGTGGAGGCAGTTGCAGGGGCGTACGAAGCCGGACTCCCGGTTTCGTTTGCCGGGCTGTTCGCGGGAGAAGCCCGGCGCCGAATTGCACTGCCGGGCTACCCGTTCCAACGCCGTCGCTACTGGATCGCGACACAGAACAGGCAATGAACGTCATCAGAGCTCTTGTGACATGAGTGCCAACCATTCGGCATTAACGGCAGGCGTCCGCTACCAGCCCGATGAAAAAATTCCCATAGCGCTGGCTATCGGTCTCGGTCTTCAACTGACGTTTCTCACTATCGCTGCAATCATGTTAATCCCGACGATCGTCATGCGGGCCGGCGGCCAGACCGAAGCCTATGTGTCATGGGCAGTGTTCGCCTCGGTTGTGGTTTGCGGCATGACCACGGTGTTGCAGGCGTTCCGCATCGGCCGTATTGGCATGGGTCACGTGCTGGTCATGGGAACTTCAGGGGCTTTTATCACGGTCTGCATTGCAGCAGTCGCCAAGAGCGGCCCGGCGCTGCTCGCCACTCTGGTGCTCATTTCAGCCCTCGTTCCACTGGTACTTTCCTGGCGGCTTTCGCTGTTTCAGCGCATCCTGACCCCAACCGTGTCGGGTACGGTCATCATGCTGATACCCATTACCGTGATGCCGTACGTCAGTGACCTGCTGATGAACGCGTCGCATGAACAACCTGCGGTCGCCGCACCGTTATGTGCCCTTGCGACGGTACTTGTCATCAGCGGTGTTGCCCTGAAGGGAACGGCAAGACTGCGCCTTTGGGCACCGGTTATCGGGGTCATCATCGGTTCTGTGATTGCCAGCTTGTACGGTCTATACGACGTAGACCGTGTCGCCAGTGCTGCGTGGATAGGCATCCCCATAAGTCAATGGCCGGGCTTCGATGTAGAATTCGGGACCACCTTCTGGTCGCTTCTTCCTGCATTTCTGTTGGTGGCCATGATCGCTTCCATCCGTACGATGAGCAGTTCCGTCGCCATCCAGCGGGTATCATGGCGCCAGCAACGGTCAGTGGATTTCCGCGCAGTGCAGGGTGCGATGACCGTAGACGGACTGGGCAACCTGTTATCCGGGCTTGCAGGAACAATCCCGGGCTCGGCCACGACGATGAGCGTCTCCATGACTGAACTCACCGGGGTCGGCGCCCGTAGCGTCGGGGTCGCCACCGGAGCAACATTCATCATCCTGGCGTTCCTGCCCAAGCCGGTCGCGGTGGTCCTGGCAATACCAGACGCGGTCTTTGCAGGCTACCTTTTCGTACTACTGACCATGCTCTTCATTGTGGGCATAAAGATAATCATCCAGGACGGGCTGGACTATCACACGGGATTGATCGCCGGCATTTCGTTCCTGGTCGGAGTCGCCTTCCACTACGACATGATATTCCCCGACTTTACGTCAGCATTCGCCGGCGGCCTTCTGCAGAACGGGATGAACGCAGGCGGTTTTACAGCCATCTTCATGTCCCTTTTCATGGAGCTGGTGGAACGCCGACGCAACAAAATCGAGACGGTGTTCAGTCCCTCGGCACTGCCTGAAGTCAGGGAGTTTCTTCGTGTATTCGCGTCCAGCAACGGTTGGGACAGCGCTATGACAAACCGCCTTGACGCCGTCTGCGAGGAGACGATTCTGACCCTCATGCGACATGATGAAGCCCCACAAGATCATGCCGGGCTGCGCCTATACTTGGCTGCATACAAGAAAGACAGTGGCGCAGTTCTTGAGTTTGTTGTCGCCCCCAGAGAGGAAAACCTGCACGACCGGCTCGTGTTGCTCAGCGAGAAGTCAGGCGAGATTCCCCCTGAGCGGGAAGTCTCGCTTCGGCTGTTGCGACACCTCGCATCATCCGTCCGTCACCAGCAATATCTTGACACGGATATCGTGACGGTTCACGTGCAGCCTCCCACCCCTATTCGCCCGACAAGCGCATAAACCTGCTCCGACCCGTTCCCACGCTTTACAACAGGCCGTTCTGATCCAGAAATTCCCGGACCTCCGCCACGCATTCCTTCGGGTTTTCGAGTTGGAGATAGTGCGTCGTCTCGGGCAGGAAATCATACTCCACAGCCACAATGTCACTCAGATCTATCG
>VXOF01000033.1 GCA_009840285.1 Nitrospira sp. SB0662_bin_26 | reverse complement strand
CCGTGCCGGAGACAGGTCGCGAGTTCGGTCCCGGTCATCTGAAACGCGCCGTCGCCGACCAGGACCAAGGGCCTCAGGGACGGATCGGCGAATCCTGCGCCAAGCGCCGCGGGGACACTGAACCCCATGGACGTATAGTAGGCCGGTGAAAGAAACTCGGCGCTTTTCCGCACGCGGAGATCCGCCGAGGCGAAGAGCGATTCGCCCACGTCCGCAATCACCACGGTGTGTTCGTTCAGCAGCCCGTCCAGATACCCGACCATACTCTGAAGGGTCACGGGCGCGTGAGGGGCCGGCGCTTCAAACGCGCCGGGATCCCGAGTGGGCAGCGGGCGCGGCAGAAACGAGGGCAGCGGGGCCGTCGAGAGCGCCCGGATGAAGTCCTCGAATTGAACGCCTTCATAGCGATGGTGTTTGATGGCAATTGAATCGGCCGTGGCATGGATCGTCCGTCCGGCGGCCAGGAGCGTGGAATGAACCTTGACGTCCTCCACGTCGGTGAGGAGCGTGCCCAACGTCAGCAGGCAATCAGCCTGGTCCACGAATTCCAGAATTTCGTCACGACCCACGAGCCCGCCATACACGCCGATGAACAAGGGATGATCCTCCCGAATGACGGATTTGCCGAGCAACGTCGTGGCCACGGGCACGCCCATGCGTTCAACCAACGTCGTGAGTTCGTTCTGGAGACCGAACCGGTAAATTTCAGCACCGGCCAGAATCACCGGCCGTTCAGAACTCGAAAGAATAGTCCGCACCTCGTCGACGGCTTCCTTTAAGGCGATGGGATCGCTCTCACCGGTCGTTGTTGGAGGTGTGCGGGAAGACACCTTGACGGGGGCGAAGACCATGTCCCTGGGAATTTCCAGATAAATCGGTCGTTTGTATTGCAACAGGGCGGCCAGGGCGCGATCGATCTCCCGTTCGGCCGTGAGGGGATCGTCGAGGATCACGGAAGCGACGGTGATCTTTTCGAACACGTCGCGTTGGGTAAAGAAATCACGGACCATGTGATGCAGAAAAGGCGTGGTCAGTCGTTCCGCCAGTCCCGGCGAACCCGACAGCAGCACGACCGGCGACCGCTCCGCATACGCGCAGGCGATGGCATTGACGATGTTCAGCCCGCCAACGCAATACGTGACGCAGGCCCCACCGATGCCGTGAAGCCGCGCATAGGCATCGGCCGCAAACCCGGCGCAATCTTCACGGGTGGTCCCGATGTGCTTGATGGGCGATTCCTCGATCAATTGAAAGAGCGAGAGGACGTAGTCCCCCGGGATGCCGAATATATGCTTCAGCCCGAGCCGGTGCAGGCGGTCCAGAACCAGGGAGCCGATGGTGTGAGACGTACTCATTCCTTATCGATTATAACATGGGAAAAATAAGTATAGTGTGCTAAACTCCCGCTCGCGTCTTGAGTAAGGGAAGCTTGATATATTTCTTTCAGCGAGGAGGAAAAAGCGATGCGCACCGCTCTCTCAGTGACTGAAACCTTCCACGAACCGGGGCTGCTGCCTGGCATGCGGCGTTTCTCGAATGCAATGAAAGGCATGCTGGTCGCACTGGCAGTATTGCTCGTCTCCTTCGGCGCGAGCGCCTATGCCGGCGAAGGGCCTTACGTCGCGATCGGAGGCGGGGTCAACATTCTGAACGATGCCGACGTCACGGCACAGTACGCCAATCCCCTGTTTACCCCGCTCGATGCCAAATCCAGTACCGATACCGGGTATAAGGTGAAAGGCGCGGTCGGTTGGGCTTTTGCCAACGGCTTTCGCGTCGAAGGCGAGATCAGTTACCGGAAGCACAATCTGAACGAAATCAATGTCAGAAGCCCGGGCGCCTTTGTCCTCGACGCGTATAACCAGTTCACAAGAAGCCCGCAAGGACAGGCTCTGGGTCTAACTGAGGGACGCGATAACTACCTTGCGCTCGCTCAAGCCAACCCAAACAACATAAAACAAACATTGGAACAGGCAACTATCCAAGGAAGCCCCCACCCCCTCACCGGCGATTTTCAGGCACTGACCTTCAAGGTTAATGGTTTTTATGATATTGATCTGGGTTTCGCGTGGAAACCTTACGTCGGTGGCGGCATTGGGTTGACGAAGGTTTCTGTGGATGTGAGTTCGGGAACCACGGGCAATGTGCTTGTTGACGATAGTGAGACCGTGTTCTCTTATCAGGTGGGTGCAGGCGTCGGTTACGAGTTCCCCTTGCCGGAGGGCCGTTCCATCACCCTCAGCCTGGACTACCGATACTTCGATGCCGGTACGCCGACCTTCACAGGATATGAAAGCGACCTCGATTTCGACGCCAGCATATCCGGAAATTATGTGGGCGTCGGGCTCCGATACGGGTTCTAGTTTGCCCGAGGAACCGACGGCGTACGGTTCGCGGCGAAATGGGGGTTTCTTTAATATGGGCTTTCTCTTCGGATGGCGTGAAGAGTGAGCATGTCCTACATATTTTACGCAGGAGGACGAGTGATGCGCACCGATCCCTCGTGGACCGTCGTTTCTCGTGAACCGGGTTTGCCGCCCGGAGTGCGGGCTTTCTCGAACGCGTTGATGAAAGCCGTGCCGGCGGCGCTTGCGGTGGTGCTCCTATCCTTCGGCACGAGTGTCTACGCCGGCGACGGGCCTTACGTGGGGATCGGGGGCGGCCTCAGTATTCTGAACGATTCCGAGGTCACAGCTCCCATGCGTGAGGGGTATGATACACCGCTCAATATCAACGCCACCAGCAACAACGGGTTTGCCATCAGAGGCATGGCCGGTTACGCCTTTCCCAGCGGCTTGCGCGTGGAAGCCGAGATCGACTACCGGAGACATAGTACAGACCAAATGGACGTCAGAACCCCGGGCACGCTTGTGGAAGCGGCTGTTCCACTTGTCGCTCAAGGCATAAACGACGCTATTGTCGCTCAAGGTGGTTCCCCACCATATCCTGATCCCACTATGGTTACATATGCTCAACTGCCGCCCCAAGGTCAAGCGCAAGCCGCCGCTGCTGTTACAGGATCACAGCCCGTCGACGGCGCCTTTTCGATACTCGCCTACATGGTCAACGTGGACTATGATTTTGATACCGGGTCAAGGTGGGTGCCCTATGTCGGCGGTGGCCTCGGGCTTGCGACTGTTTCGCTTGATACAAAGACGGAGCAAGGCAGGTCGCTCGCCGACGACAGCGATACCGTCTTCGCGTATCAGGTGGGTGCGGGCCTCGGCTACGAGTTTCCCTTGGAGGCGGGCCGTTCAATCACCGTCAGCCTGGACTGGCGTTATTTCGGGACCCAGACCCCGACCTTCAAAGGAGACCTGACGGGAACCGAGTTCGATGTCGGATTCAGCGGGCACGACATCGGCATGAGCCTCATTTACGGGTTTTAGCCCGGATTTCTCACCAGCCTCCTGCTGCGAGCGCCGGTCCCCTCGCTGTGCCGGTGCGTACTCCCGCAAGCCACTTCGACATAGTGTCCCGCTATGCCTTCAGCGTCTTGCAGTCCGTGCGCCCCGGCACAACGGCGTCTCGACGCCCTCGCGACGAAGCCTGGTGAGAATTCCGGGCTGCCCTCCTTGAAATACCGGACGGCGGGTTCACCCGCTGCCGCCCCGGTTCTCCAACCGGTCAATCACCGCCGACCCCGCGGCGTCTCCCCAGACGTTGACCGTGGTGCGGCACCGGTCCAGGAACCAGTCGATCACGAGGATGAGAGCAATGCCTTCGATGGGCAAGTTGACGGACTTCAGCACGATCACCATCGTGACGAGGCCGGCCTCGGGGATGCCGGCCGCGCCGACCGCAGCCAGGGTCGCGGTCAATACGATAATCACCGTCTGGGCGAACCCCAGTTCGATGCCGTAGGACTGCGCGATGAACACGGCGGCGACCGCCTCGTAGAGCGCCGTGCCGTCCATGTTGATCGTGGCGCCCAGGGGCAACACGAAGCGCGCGGTTCTCGGCGAAACCTTGTTCTCCTCGATCACGGCTTCCATGGTGAGCGGCAGCGTGGCCGAACTCGAACTGGTGGAGAACGCCGTCGTCAGGGCAGTCCCGATGTTTTTGGCGTACGTGAAGACGTTTTGCTTCCCGATGAAGTGGAGGAGCAGGGGAATCACGATCAGCCCGTGGATCAGCAAACCCAGGATCACGGTCCCGGCATAGGCGCCCAACTGCACCAATTGCGGCCAAAAGCCGCTGAACCCGCCCGCCTCGCCTAATCGACCGGCAATCAACCCGCCGATTCCCACCGGCGCAAACCACATCAGCAGATGGACCATGGCCATGATGGCTTCGTTCACGCCTTCGACGACGTGAATCACGAGCCTGCCCCGTTCTCCCACCGTTGTCAGGATCCCGCCGAACACCAGGGAAAAGATGATCAGCGGCAGGACGTCGGCGTTGGCCATGGCCGAAAACAGATTTTTGGGGATGAGCCCGGTCAGGATGGTCCGGAGCAGTTCGGGCACGCTGTCGGGCTTGTCTTCCAATCGTTCCGAAACGGAGGTCATGTCGCCGGCAGGGGATTCAGCCGATCCCGGGGTTCCCGGCTGGATCAGCAGGACCAGGACCAGTCCGATGACCACCGCGATCCCCGTGGTGGTCATGAAATACAGGACCGCGCGGCCTCCCAAGGGGCCGAGTCGCCGCACGTCCCCGAGGCTGGTGACGCCGACGATGATGGAGCTCATGACCAGGGGGACCACCAGCACGAATAGGGCTTTGAGAAACAGTTCCCCCAGGAACGCGACGGAATGCCCGGCTTCCGGCCAGGTCCCCCCAAGTATCGTTCCGGACACAATGCCCGTCAGGATGGCCCACAACAGCGTGTTTGGAGACTTCGTTTTCAAGGCGCCTTCGGCTGACCCCTACGATCATGGAGTCTGAAGATCATTGATAATTCTCGATTGGAGGACACGTGCACACCACGTTGCGATCCCCATACGCATTGTCGATCCGTGAAACGGCCGGCCAGAATTTCAAATCCCGGAGCCACGGCAAGGGAAAGGCCGCTTGTTCACGGCCGTAAGAGTGATTCCAATCCCCCGTGGTGACGTCTTCCATCGTATGCGGGGCGTTTTTCAATGGATTGTCGTCTTGCGGGAGTCGCCCTTCTTCAATCTCGGCAATCTCTTTACGAATCGTCAGGAGGGCGTCGCAATACTGGTCGAGTTCAGATTTGGATTCGCTTTCCGTGGGTTCGATCATCATGGTGCCGGCCACGGGCCAGGAGACGGTCGGGGCGTGGAATCCGAAATCCATGAGGCGTTTGGCCACGTCTTCCACTTCAACACCGGCGGACTTTTTGAATGGTCGCAAATCCAGAATGAATTCATGGGCGCACAAACCGCCCTTGCCGGTGTACAGAATGGAAAAATCCTTCTCCAATCGCTTGGCCATGTAATTGGCATTGAGAATCGCGACGCTGGTGGCGCGGGTCAATCCTTTTGCACCCATGAGCGCGATAAAGGCCCAGGAAATCGGGAGGATGCTCGGGCTGCCATAGGGTGCCGCGGAGACCGGCCCGATACCTTGTTCTCCGCCTGTCTTGTAGATCGGATGTCCGGGCAAAAACGGAGCGAGGTGCGGGGCCGCGGCAATCGGTCCCATCCCGGGTCCGCCCCCGCCATGGGGAATGCAAAAGGTCTTGTGCAGGTTGAGATGACAGACGTCGGCCCCGATGTCGGCCGGCCGGCACAGCCCGACCATCGCGTTCATGTTGGCCCCGTCCATGTAGACCTGGCCGCCGTGCTCGTGAACGGTTCCGCAGATTTCCTGGATCGTTTCTTCAAAGACCCCATGCGTCGAAGGATACGTCACCATGAGTGCGGCCAGCGTCTCGTGGTGCTGCCCGGCCTTGGCGCGCAAATCGGCGAGATCGATGTTCCCGCGTTCATCACAGGCCACGGGCACGACTTGCAGGCCGGCAATCGCCGCGCTCGCAGGATTGGTCCCATGAGCCGACGCGGGGATCAAACACGTGTTCCGGTGGCCTTGCCCGCGGCTTTCGTGATACGCCCGGATGACCAGGAGCCCGGCGTATTCCCCTTGAGAGCCCGCGTTGGGTTGGAGTGAAACGGCCGGATACCCGGTAATTTCCGAGAGCCAGGTTTCCAATTCCCGGAACAGTTGGGTGTACCCGTCCGTTTGTTTCGGAGGAGCAAACGGATGCAGGCGACTGAATTCCGGCCACGTCACGGGAATCATCTCCACCGTGGCGTTGAGTTTCATGGTGCAGGAACCCAGGGGAATCATGGAATGCACGAGCGAGAGGTCTCGCGACTGGAGACGATGCATATAGCGTAACAACTCGTGTTCGGAACGATACCGGTGAAAGACTTCATGAGTCAGAAAGGGGGTCGTGCGGGCAAACGGGGCCGGCAACGAGACGGAGCGCGTGTCCGCGAGTTCTTTTGCAGAAAACCCGACCCGCCCGTCTTTTGAAAACGTTTTCCAGAGCGTCTCCACGTCATCCATGGTCGTGGTTTCATCCAATGCGATGCCGAAGGAACCGTCCTCAAATTCTCGAAGGTTGAGACGATGCTGCTCCGCCTGTTCACGAACCCGGTCAGCCGGCAGTGCGTCGGTGGATACCCGCAACGTATCGAAAAAGAGTTCCTCCGGAACGCGACACCCGAGACGTGACAGGCCCTCGGCCAGGACGAGGGTCAAGCCGTGGACGCGTTCGGCCATGCGCTTCAGCCCGTCCGGTCCGTGATACACGGCATACATGCCGGCAATATTGGCTAACAGGACTTGCGCGGTACAGATGTTACTGGTGGCCCGGTCGCGACGAATGTGTTGCTCCCGGGTCTGTAACGCCAGCCGGTACGCCGTTCGTCCCTGGCTGTCCTTGGACACGCCGACGATGCGGCCGGGGATCTGGCGTTTGTAGGCTTCGCGCGTGGCCAGGAACGCGGCATGCGGGCCCCCGAAACCCAAGGGCACGCCAAAGCGCTGGCTGGAGCCCACGGCGATATCCGCGTCGAATTCTCCCGGTGGCTTGAAGAGCGTCAGCGCGAGCAGGTCCGTGGCCACGACGACGAGGGTGCCCGCGTCATGGGCTCGCCGGACCAGGTCGTGGTTGTCGTGAACCGTACCGTCCGTGGTGGGATATTGCAGGAGTAGTCCGCCGTACGACGTCCGTTTCCAATCGATCTCATCGACCGGGCCGATCTCCAAATCGAGACCGAGCGACCTCGCGCGCGTCCGGACCACGGCCAGCGTTTGCGGGTGACAGTTGTGCGACGCGAAAAACGCCGGCCGGCCGGTGATGGCTTTGCACATGGTCATGGCCTCCGACGCGGCAGTCCCTGCATCCAGGAGCGACGCATTGGCCAAGGGAAGGCCGGTGAGATCGGCGACCATCGTTTGAAAGTTGAGCAGGGCTTCCAGCCGCCCTTGGGCGATTTCCGCCTGGTAGGGCGTGTACTGGGTGTACCACGCCGGATTTTCCAGGATGTTCCGGAGAATGACCGGGGGCGTGTGACAATCGTAGTACCCCATCCCGATAAACGACCGGAACACCTGATTCTTGCCGGCCATGCGCCGGATGTCGGCTAACACCTCCTCCTCGCTTCGGGGGGGCGGCAAGTCGAGCGACTCCTGCAGGCGTATGTCCGCAGGGACCGTGGCGTCGACCAACGTCTCCAGCGACGGGAACCCGAGGACGTTCAGCATGTCCCGGGTCTCGGCCTCCGTCGGCCCGACGTGTCGATCAAGAAACGTCTTCAAGGGCCTCAACCAATTTTCTGCGGGGCGGTCAGTCATGAAGCGGGCAAGGAGCGATGCTCGGCATGGATAAAAGGCGGTTCGGGGCCAATCGCACGCGTTCTCAACGTCTATTTCAAGCCTAACATGGTCTCTCGAACCCTGCCAAGGCGCCTGCCGTCTTCACGGAGTTTTATCCTTTCACGTGGACGGTGACGGTCATGGATTCGGCGGCGTCTCCTATCCGGATGCCGGATACGGGTGCGGCGTCTCGATAATCCAGGCCCGTTGCCACGCGCACGTAGCGCTCATCCGGGGACACTCCGTTTGACACGTCAAACCCTGTCCAACCTCGGCCCTCGATCCAGGCTTCCGCCCAGGCATGGCTGGCGTCCTGTTGCATCTTCTTATCCATCATGAGATATCCGCTGACGTACCGGGCCGGAAAGCCGAGGAGTCGCGCCGCACCGAGAAACACGTGCGAATGATCCTGGCACACGCCGTGGCCGGTCCGGAGCGCGTCTTCCCCCGTGGTTTGGACGTTGGTCCGGCCTTTCTGATAGGAAACGGCCTGCGCCACGAGGGCGGAAAGCGCGTGCAATCTCGTGAGGTCGTCTCCGGTGTCATCCACCAGCACCTTGACGAGATTGCGGATTTGCTCTCCCGGCTTGGTGAGCGCGGTCGACCGTTTGAAATACCACAGCGGCGTATCGCCGTATTGGTGGCCCGTTATCCCGCCTTGCGCGGTCGTTTCGACCTCGCCCGTGCCATGGATGCTGATCCCCGACTGCTCTTCGTGAAGGCTGATCAGGGTCACGAGGTTCTGGTGCTGATCCAAAAACTCGAGTTCTTTGCGACCGCCTTCAATCGAAAGGTCCCACGTCAAGACGTTCTGTGACGCGTCCGACTTCGGCGTCAGCCGAACCTGTTGCAAGGCATAATGAACGGGTTTGTCGTATTCGTATTTTGTGAGATGGGAAATGCTCAGTCTCATCCTGCTACCCGTAAAAGCGGTAATCCCTTTCAATCTGCCTTCCCAGCACATTGTTGTCACGGATAAAGTCCTGGATAAATTCGTGCAGCCCGGATTCGAAGATCTCGTCGATGGACCGGTCCGTCAGCCTGGCGAACACTGCTTCCGCCTGCTCGAAACAGGGCTGGCGAATCCCATAATCCTTGGAGATGTGCGAAAGATTGTCCGTGATCTTGGAATAACAGAAGGCCAGAGAACGCGGCATCCGGAGATCGAGCATCAGGAAGTTCGCGATCTCCCGCGGACGCACGTCGCCTTTATGGAGCCGGTGGTAGGAGCGTTGGGCCGACACCGACCTGAGAATGGTTTCCCACTGGACGTTATCCACGGAGCTGCCAACCAGTGAGACGGAGGGCAACAGCAAGTAATATTTGACGTCGAGGATGCGCGCCGTGTTGTCCGCCCGTTCCAGGAACGTGCCCAGACGGGCGAAATTGAAAATCTCATTGCGCATCATGGTGCCGTGGAGCGTACCGTTGAGCAGGGCGTTCTGCTGCTGAATCGTGCTGAGGACAAAGGGCAATTCCCGTTCTCGCACGGGACGGGCGAGCAATTCCCTGAGGGTCAGCCAGCATTCATTGGTCGCCGACCACAGCTCACGTGTCAGCGCGGTACGCAGGCGTCTGGCATTGTCGCGTGCCGCCTGGATCATCGACATGACGCTGGACGGATTGGACGGGTCGCGCAACAGGAAATCAATGACGTGGGTCGTCTTCATCTGTTCGTATTTTTCCATGAAGGCCGGCTTGGCGCCGACCGTGGTGAGCACGGACGTCCACTCGTTCTCCGCGGCGGCGGCGCGGGTCAGGGCGATGCGGAAACCCGCGTCGAGGAGGCGTGCGGTGTTTTCGTTTCGTTCCAGGTAACGAAACATCCAGAACAGGCCGTCGGCGGTTTTTCCGAGCATGCCGTTTATTCCTCCAGGACCCAGGTGTCCTTAGTGCCGCCGCCCTGGCTGGAGTTGACGACCAGCGACCCCTTGTTCAACGCCACGCGGGTCAGCCCTCCCGGAGTCATGTGAATCTCATCCGACGACACCAGGACAAAGACCCGCAGGTCCACGTGACGCGGGTCCAGGCCATTTTTGGTCAATATCGGTGTTGTTGAAAGCGAAAGGGTGGGCTGGGCTATATACTTCTCGGGTGTGGCTTCCAATTTGTTGCGGAACGCGATGAGTTCCTCGTTGCTCGCGGTCGGTCCGACCAGCATGCCGTACCCGCCGGAACCATGCACCTCTTTGACGACCAACTCGGACAGGTGGTCCAGCACGTAGCGTAACGCATCAGGCTCGCAACAACGCCAGGTCGGCACGTTCTCCAGCAGGGCCTTTTCACCCGTGTAGAACTGGATAATGTCCGGCATATACGAATAGAGGGCCTTATCATCGGCAATGCCCGTGCCGGGCGCGTTGGCGATGGTGATCCCGCCGGCCCTGTAGACGTCGAACATGCCCGGCACTCCCAGGAGCGATTGCGGGTTGAAGTTGAGCGGGTCCAGGTACTCGTCGTCCACGCGCCGGTAAATAACGTCAATGGGTGCGTATCCTTGGGTGGTGCGCATGGCGACGCGTCCATCGACCACGCGCAGATCATGACCTTCCACCAGCTCCGCGCCCATCTGGCCGGCCAGAAACGCGTGCTCAAAATAGGCCGCATTGTAAATGCCGGGCGTGAGCACCGCGATGGCCGGAGTCCCTTTGCAGGAACGCGGTGCGCAGTTGCCGAGCAAGCGGCGCAGATTCTTGGGATAATTGCCGACGGCCTGCACATTGATCCGCGCGAACAGTTCCGGAAACATCTGGAGCATGATTTCCCGGTTCTCCAGCATGTAAGACACGCCGGAGGGCGTGCGGGCATTGTCTTCCAGGACGTAAAATTCGTCTTCGCCGACGCGGACGATATCGACACCGACCACGTGGGTATAGACGTTCCCCGGTGGCGAGACTCCCATCATCTGCGGGAGAAATGCTTCATTGTCGGCGATCAACTCGATTGGAATCCGACCCGCCCGGATGATTTCCTGATGGTGATACACGTCGTACAAGAAGGCATTCATGGCCTGGACCCGCTGCCGAATCCCGCGAACGAGCCGTGACCATTCGCGACTGGAGATGATGCGCGGTACGACGTCGAACGGGATCAGCCGTTCACTGGCTTCTTCTTCGCCGTACACACTGAAGGTGATTCCGATCCTGCGAAACACGGTCTCGGCTTCATCCGACTTCCGGCGCAACCACGCCGTGTCCTGGGACTCCAGCCATCGATGATAGTCGCGATAGGGCTCGCGATGCGTGTCGCCCATCCCGAACATTTCGTCGAATTTCATGAAGTCATTCATGCGATCAGCAGGTGTTGCGCCTTGTGGCGGCCGCTGTTGGTCAATGCCGAACCGGACCCTTTCTCTTTCGCTATTCTCACGGAGCATGTTGCCGGTGGCCTCGCAGTGAGTGGAAACGGCCACTGGAACGGAAAGAAAATCATCAACCATTATCCAGATATTTCAGTATTTTTCAATCAGGCAGGGCGTGATCCGGCATCGAACGATCAGATGCCGGGAAACGCCGGGGATCAGCGTCGGCCGTTATTGCGCCGAAGCCATTCCGGGGTCCGGCCGGCGCGTAAGCTGCACATTGCCTGACTCTCTGTTTTTCCTTGCTTGAGAAATTCTCGAGGTTCCGGTACACAAGAACACGTCCGGTTTCCACGCAGAGAGACATGATGATCATTTTCTCCAACGTCAAAAAATTGTATGACGGAACTTCAGCCTCCGGCGCGGCGGTGCATGAAGGCGTCGACGTGTGGGTTGAAGGGGGCAAAATAGAGGCGGTGAAGCCGCATCGGGCCGATCCCTCTCCCGGCAACGACGTTCGCTACGTTGATTGTTCGTCACTCACCGCGACCCCGGGACTCGTGGACTGCCATAGCCACGTCACGGTGTTGGGCATTCGTGACGAAGACCTGGCGACCATGAACGGGCCTGCCGGTCTGGTCTATACCGAGCGGATTCTGTATGCCACCTTGGTTCATGGCGGGGTGACGACCGTTCGTGACGTGGGAGGCGCCACGCACGTGGTGAAACGATTGGTGGAGGAAGGCGTGATCATCGGGCCCCGGTTGAAAATTGCCATTTGCATGCTGTCCACGACCGGCGGACACGCGGATTTTCGAGGCACGGACCGGTGCCATGACACGGTGTCCCGGCTGTGGCCTGCCGGTCCCGGTCGTCCCTCCAGCATCGTGGACGGGCCCTGGGATTGTCGAAAACGCGTGCGTGAAATCGCGGCGTGCGGCGGGGATCTGGTGAAAATTTGTACGAGCCCCGGGGTCGTGTCTCCCTCGGATAAATTGGAGAATCGGGATTTCACGCAAGCGGAAATCGAAGCGATTTGTGACGAGGCCGCCGGTCGCGGCATGATGGTCGCGGCCCATGCTCATAGCCGGCAAGGGATCGAATTGGCCATTGATTGCGGGGTGCATGACATTCAGCATATCTCGTTTCTGAATGAAGCCTTGGCGGAAAAAGCTTATGCCAAAGGGTGTACGGTGACTCCCACGTCATGGATCAATTACGAGTTGCCCCAGGCGGAGAACCTTTCGCCTTTCGTCGCCGAAAAAGTGCGACAGGTGACTGAGGCGCATGCTGAATCGGTCAGAATCGCGCAGGCGAGCGGTCTCAACATGATCACGGGGACTGACCCGATCCTCCCCCGAATGCATGGCCGGAATTACATGGAGATGGTCTCGCTGATCAGGGATGGCCTGCCTCCCTTGGGGGCATGGTACAGCGGGACGGGGCTTGCGGCCGAGCGCATCGGGCAAAACGATACCGGGAAATTGGTGCCGGGGTATCGGGCCGACATCCTGTTCAGCCGGGGTGACGTGATTGCCGACCCGCACTTGTTCGATCAAGGGGCGTTGGCGGAAGTGATCAAGGACGGTATCGGCTATCGCGGCTATCTGAACGGAGTTCCGCAGAAAACGTTTCGATCCGGGGTAGACGACCTGCTGACGGACAAACAGCCTAGTGATTAAATGAACCCCTGATTTCTTGTGATAGCGGGATGCAGGGCAAGGCGTCCCGCAGCGAAATCCGAGGCTTATCAAACTAGATAGGCGAGGGTTGAGCGAGGACACAACGCCGCCATGCGCCCGATAGTGCAATAAATCAGAGGTTCCAGAGAATCAGGAAGGCTGGATTTCCGGTTTAGTAATGTCGTGCTGCGCAGGGTCGTCCTGCAAGTCCACGACCAGTTCCCCTTTGGGTGAGAAAAAGCCCTGCCCGTCGATCTGGACAATTCCGTTACAGTTTTCCTGGAAGAATTCCAGGACCCACCCGTTGAAATCATACCCTTCGTCGGTGATGTCGTTTTTGAGGATTCGAGTCGCAAGAATAAATTGGGCTCGAACGACGAATTCTCTCGCCAGATCGGCCTCGACGTCTCCAAAAGCGGAGAGGTGCGCGGAAAAGTTCTGTTGTTCTTTCTCGAAGACGTCTTGATACGTGCCTTCATGACGAATGCAAAACAACTGAATCGGTTTCTTCTCACGATGATACCCGACAGCCATTTGCACCCATGAATAGTCATCGAGCACTTCAGGCTCCACGTTAGGGATAAGGGGAACCTGACTCTTCGATCTCAAAAAATCCAACAACAAGCGGAGAGCAGGTGGGTCCTTGCGTTGGCAAAAAACCCGGGAATAGAGAAACTCGTTCCCCGCGTCATCGGATTTTGTCAATGAAATAACGGATAATTCTCTTCCCATGGCTCTTCCCTTTCACTTGAATCACGAGGGTTCGCATACTTTACAGTGGTCGGAACCCAGGCATCAAGGAAACCGATTGATTCCGTCGAAAAGAATTCACAAAGAATTCACAAAGAATTCGCAGAGAATTCGCATCATTCAAGGGTTTTGTGGTTGACAGTGTATGATGCTTTCGGTAGACTCGCCTTCATCTTTTCTGTGCTTTTCTTTGGTCTATTCAGATGCCGTTAAGCGTTTCAAGATATCTTCCAGTTTGAGCTGATTCCGCACGTGTTACATTCTGCTGACACGTATCCTTATTGAAGAGGAGGTTTCTCATGGCCAAAGCTATGACCAAGTCTCAGATAGTTGACCAGTTGGCGACAAAGTCTGGAGTGACAAAAAAGACCACAAGTGAAATTCTCGATAACTTGGCTGCCCTGGCTTACAAAGAAGCGAAAAACTCCTTTACCGTACCCGGACTTGGAAAGTTGGTCCTGTCTCATCGGAAAGCTCGAACCGGAAGAAATCCTCAAACCGGTGAGCCGATCAAGATTCCGGCCAAGAAAGTGGTGAAGTTCCGCGTGGCTAAAGTCGCCAAGGATTCCATCTTGGGCAAAAAGTAACGTTTCAGTTTTGACGGTGAGATCGGGATCTCCTGTTTGGCGAGCGGGGACGACGACTCAACGGTTTTTCAGATAAACAAGAACGCATCACACCCAAGACCTTTTCACCGTTTGGGTGTTTCCTTTTGTAGAAGGTAAGCCCCAAGCCTTCGTTTTAATAAAACGAAGGCCCCAACCCTTTCGTACTCATTCCATCGTGTGCCACGAGGCTGATTTCGTCTCCGTCGTGGACGGATGTATCTTCACTCGCCACCCGTCGATTAATCGTTACCATCACCTTATTTTCTCGTAAGAGTCTGGTCACCTGTCGAAGTTTGCGTCCCTGCTGTTTAATCAGTTGTTTCACCGAAAGGGGATCTTCCAGTTCACAGGACAAACTTCGTTCGCCGTCAGACGTTTCCAAGTCTCCCATAAGGGTGATGGTGACCATCAACAACCTCTCAAGTTCAGCGAGTTGACGTGGTGATCCGATGCCAGCATTTTGGATTGGGGACCCGAAGTGCAAGAGTGATTCCGCATCCGATCCTATCAGGATGAACGCCCATCCGGCAATCGGACGCGAGGCCCCGTGATGAGCGGAGCCGGGGCATTGGCCGATGGCCAAGAAATCAGTATACTTGCGTGTAATCCCATAGGACAGCCCCCGAAAGACTCATGTGGCGCATTATTATCATCCTCGTACTTCTGATTATTCTGTTTTTGATGATCCGGAAATCCATTCGCGATTTTCGAGGCCGGAAACACGCCGATCCCTCCCTGCCCTCGAAAGACATGATGGTGCAGGATCCCGTCTGCAAATTGTATATCACGGCGGGGTCAGCGGTGGTTGAAAAAATCGGGGGGCAGCATTACCACTTCTGCAGCAACGAATGTGCTCATAAATTCAAAAGTTATATGTCCGGATAAATCAGAGGTTCCTAAAGTCGGAGAAGCAGCGGTCCGTGGCGGCGGTCAGGAGAAATCAGGCGAGCGCCCCGCCGCAGGAAGAGCCCGCACCCGCGGTGCACCCGTAACAATGTTGGCCGGTAGCGACCGGGCGCCGGGCCAACGCCTCGTAATCGAACTCCGTGATGGTTTGCGGCAGGTCGTGGCGCACGGGCATATCGAGCATCTGGTTAAAATCGCAATCGTACAGGCGTCCGTCCCATCCCACGCTGAGCAAGCTGCGGCACATGACGTGTTCGACCGAATGCGGGTTGAAATTCTCAATCAGCAGGTTCATGTACGCTTCATACCGGCCTTGGGCGTACAGGTCGTTCAGGAAACGGTTAATGGGCATATTGGTGATGGTATACAGGTGAGTGAACCGGATGCCGAAACGCGAAAGCAGTTGATCCTTATAAGCCTCCTCCAATTCCCGTTGATCGGGAGGCAGTTGCGGTCCCAACGGGTTGTAGACGAGATTCAAGACCAGGCCCGTGCCTTCGTGTCCATAGCCCAACGCGTTCAATTGCTGTAAGGCGTCAAGACTCCGTGCAAAGACTCCCTTCCCCCGTTGCTGATCCACGTTCTCCTCAAGATAGCAGGGCAGGGAGGCGATGATCTCCACCTGGTGATCAGCCAGAAATCGGGGGAGGTGGGATTTCCCTTTGACGGAAAACACCGTCAGATTGCAGCGATCGAGCACCGTTCTCCCGAGAACGCGAGATTCCGACACGAGATATTCAAAGTGCGGATTCATTTCCGGGGCCCCGCCGGTTATGTCCACGGTGGTGATCTGAGGATAGCGTCGAAGGGCCGCGAGAATGCTCTCCATCGTCTCGCGGCTCATGATCTCCGTCCGTGAGGGTCCGGCGTCCACGTGACAATGATGACAGGTTTGGTTGCAGAGTTTCCCGACGTTCACCTGCAACGTGTCAATCGTCTTGGCGCGGAGGGGCAGTCCCCCGTGTTCCGCCAGGGTTTCCGAAAAGACATTGGGGAGCACAGTAAGAGGCGTCATCTTGACCCGTGTATTCGTGAATGGAAAGGATTTTGCGTCAATGAAACACCACTTGTAACAAGGCCGCAGTCCGTTGAGCAAGGGATTTTACGAAGGAGGGAACCTGGGGCCTCAATTCATTGTACCACGGGGAAATTTTCAAAGGGCCGCAGTCGGATGGCGTTCGTGTCCGGAAGCATGCCCCGGAAGACAGCCTATTGTCGCAGGAAGGTCAGCGCGCCGCCGGCTTCCTGGTCCACAAACCAGGTCAGCGTCCCGGCCCGTGGCCCGATCACTTGCGCGGGAAGCGCGTCGGGTTGAAAAGGCCCTTCAAGTACGGCGTGAAGCGTTTCGGCTTTGGCGTGGCCACAGATGAGAAACGTCACCTGCCGGGCGTGATTGAGAAGAACCGGAGTGAACGTGATTCGGAACGCCTGCAGCGCTTCCACCCAGGGAGCGGCAACGAGCCGGCTCGTTTCATGCACGGCCTGGGTGCCCGGGAACAGGGAAGCGGTGTGCCCGTCCGGTCCCATGCCCAACAGGATCAAATCGAAACGCGGGACGTCCGGTTCGGAGGCCCCGAATTGCTCGCGCAGCGCGGCTTCATATTGGTCGGCGGCGGCTTGGGCATCGGGGAGTTCACTCGGCACACGATGAACCTGCGCCGCGGAAATGGGCAGGTGGCGAAGGAGTGCTTCATGGGCCATTCGGTAATTACTGTCCGCATGATCCGGCGGGACGTGACGTTCGTCTCCCCAAAAAAATCGGATTCTTGTCCAATCCAGTTGATTCCGGAAAGGCGGGGCAGCGAGCATCGTAAAGAGGCCTTTTGGGGTTGAGCCTCCGGCAAGGGCGATGGTAAACGCATCCCGCGCCGCGATGGCTTGCCGCGCGTGATCGAGAACGTGGTGCGCCGCGGCGTCCAGCAACGCTTGGGTCGTCGGGTAGACGTGTATGTCACGTGGGGACGAGGGCATGTGAAACGTCAGGGATGTGAACCCATGGCCATGTGTTCAGCAGCCGGAATAGCCTGAATCTTCGAGTGTGCCCTTTGCATCGAAGTCCAAACGGATTTGACAGTCCGCGGGGGCCATAGTGGAAAGCGGGGAGGACGAGGTGCCGACCAGGCGCACATACACCCATGTCTCGCCTCCGAACAACCGCTTGGTTTTGGCACCGGGCGCACCCCAGTGTTCTTGAAACCATGCCTGAGATTTCCCGTGGAGCATGGCAGGATCAGGTGGGGCCGCCTGATGAGGAGACGTGCCGCAGCCGCCCGCCGCCAACGTTCCGAGAAGCAGAACGCAAAGGAGCGACGCATGGGCCCTTATGGCGAGGACGTCAAGTGGCACCTTCGCTGAATTTTTCATAAAAAGAGAGGCGAGCAGCAATGCCTTGTGGAATCGTAACTCTGGCTCGGTGTCCAGTCAAATGAAGCAGAGGATGCTCCCCGGAACTCATGCGGGGGTGTTTCCGATTGTCAATGCTCGACAAGCTCAATTACAATAGACGCGAGTCGTGCGGTGAAGACGGTGGTCGTCACGATGCCATGCGCCAATGATGTGACCGGGAAAAGGCGCCAATAACGTGCTGAGGGAGGAAGCCCATGAAAATCTACCTGGATACGGGGAACGTTAAAGAAATTGCCGAAGCCGCCCGGATGGGGATTCTGGACGGGGTCACGACCAATCCGTCATTGGTCTCCAAAGAAGGGCGGGACTTCAAGGACCTGATCCTCGAAATTTGTCAACTCGTGGATGGCCCGGTCAGCGCGGAGGTGGTGAGCGTGGAGGCTGATGCCATGGTCAAGGAAGGGCTGGAATTGGCCCGCATTCACCCCAACGTCGTGGTCAAATGCCCTCTGATCCCGGAAGGTCTGGCGGCAACCAAACGCCTGGCCGCCGAAGGCATTCGGGTGAACGTCACGTTATGTTTTTCACCGACACAGGCCCTGCTGGCCGCCAAGGCCGGCGCGTGGTGCGTGTCGCCGTTTATCGGCCGCCTGGACGACATCAGCAGTGAGGGCATGGAACTCATCCGGCAAATCGTGACCATTTTTCACAATTACGATTTTCCGACCCAGGTACTCGTGGCCAGCGTGAGACATCCGCAGCACGTGGTGGAAGCCGCATTGGTTGGCGGCGATATTTGCACCATGCCGTATGGCGTGTTTCAACAGTTGGTCAAGCATCCGCTCACGGACATCGGGCTCAAGAAATTCCTGGCCGATTGGGAGGCTCGAAACGCGCCGAAAGGGTAAGATTGTCAGGGCAGGCCGTCCACCAACTGCCTGGCGCGTTCGAATACGCCATGAAACATGGGCCGGGTGAGTTTTCCGGTGAAGGTATTTTGTTGACTGGGGTGGTACGACCCTAGCAAGGTCACGCCCCGGGCCGTGACGTAGCTGGTTCCGTGCCCGAACTTGGGTCTACCGGTGATCCGTCCCGGTGGTCCCGCGGCCGTCAGATATTCATCGAAGGCAATTTTCCCCAAGGCGACCACGACGGCGATTCGCTTCAACAAACGGAGTTCCTCCAGCACGTAAGGCCGGCATGTTTCAAATTCTTCTCTCGATGGTTTGTTGCCCGGCGGCGCGCAGCGGACGGCCGCGCCCACGTAACAATCCGTCAATCGCAGTCCGTCGTCCCGATGGACGGACTCGGCCTGGTTGGCGAATCCGAATCGAAACAGGGCTTCATAGAGCCAATCTCCGCTTCGGTCTCCGGTGAAGACGCGTCCGGTCCGATTGCCCCCATGAGCCGCCGGCGCCAACCCGATGACGTAGAGTCTCGCACGGGGATCTCCGAACCCGGGAACGGGCCGGCCCCAATACTCCCACTCCTGAAACCGTTTCACCTTCACGGCGGCGACCTCCCGGCGGTAGGCGGTCAGGCGCGGACAGCGCGTGCAATCGGCGATGGTCTGGTGTAAAACGTTGAGACGGCTCATCGCGGGAATCGTACCATAACGAACGAACTGGCCGACATATGTCTATCCGTATCGATTGCGCCGATAAACACGCCCGAACGATGATCAAGCAACTGCTGCTGGCAGGTTTGGATGCCGCGGATCCCGAAACGGCGATCCGGCGCGCCGTCCGGGTCAGAAACAACCGTCTCAGGGTAGGCGCGCGGGAGTACGATCTCAGCGGATTTTCGCGCATCGTCTGCATCGGGGCGGGGAAAGCCTCGGGTGCCATGGCGGGGGCGTTGGAACGACAGTTGGGGGCGCGGGTGGAAGGCGGCCTGGTTGTGGCCACCGATGGCCATGCAGAAAAAACGAAACGGATACGACTGCTCGAGGCGCAACATCCGATCCCGGATCGTCGAAGTGAAACGGCCGCGAGAAGGATAGTCCGGCTGCTTGAGTCGTTGTCGCAACGCGACCTGGTCCTGATGGTGCTCTCCGGCGGGGCGTCGAGCTTGTTGGCGGCCCCGGCCGTTGGTCTGACGTTGAAGGAGAAACAACTGACGACCCGGTTACTGTTCAGAAGCGGAGCCACTATTCAGGAAATCAACACGGTGCGCAAGCATCTCTCCGGGATCAAGGGCGGACGCCTCGCGGGTGCCACGATTGCCACGGTCATCACGCTCATCCTGTCGGACGTGCCGGGCGATGATCCGGCCACAATCGGGTCGGGCCCCATGGCTCCGGATTCCTCCACGTTTGCCGACGCGAGACGAGTGCTCGATGCGTACGGCATCCTGAACCAAGTCCCCTCGGCCGTTCGACGACACGTTGACCGCGGAGTCCGGGGACGCATACCCGACACACCCAAACCCGGTGAGGCCCTGTTTTCCCGGATCCACCATCACGTGATCGGTAACAATCGCGCTGTCATCGAATGTATGGCCAAACGAGCCAGGGCGTTGGGGCTTCGTCCCCTGATCCTGACCACGACCCTGTCCGGGGAAGCGCGTGATATGGGAAAGCTCTTCGGGAATCTCGCCAGGGAAATGCACGTTTCAGGCAATCCCATCAAGCCGCCGGTGTGTCTGCTGGCCGGCGGGGAACTCACCGTGACCGTGAAAGGGAAGGGGATCGGGGGGCGCGCCCAGGAATTTGCCTTGGCAGCCGCTCCTTCAATCGACGGATTGTCCCGGGTGTTCGTGGCGGGATGCGGCACGGACGG
>VXOF01000077.1 GCA_009840285.1 Nitrospira sp. SB0662_bin_26 | reverse complement strand
CTCTTCAATGGCAAAGGGTTTGGTCAGGTAGTCGTCCGCGCCGGCGTCCAACCCTTTCACGCGCTGGTCCACTTTCGAGCGCGCGGTCAGAATGAGAATCGGAGTGGTGACCTTGGCGTCCCGGACGGCTTTCAGCACGTCGATTCCGGACAGGCCGGGCAGCATGAGATCCAGGATGATCAGGTCATAGTCGACTTCCGACGCCAGGTCCCGACCTTGAATGCCGTCGGAACACACATCCACCGCGTAACTCTCCTCTTCCAAGGCGCGGCGTATAAAGGAAGCGACCTTGGGTTCGTCTTCGACGATCAGGATACGCATAATGGCCCATTATAGCATGGATGGGGAAGTGGAGGCGTGTTCTCAAAGACGCTCGTCGGTCGTGGGTGTACACAGAGCCGTATATGTTCCTCTCCTCAATGCGGGAGAGGGTTGGGATGAGGGGAGCAGTCTGGATAGGTCGAGGTAGCGAAGCGTAACCCGACAACGGGTTCAGGCTATATCTTCTATTCCCCTCCTTTGTAAGGAGGGGCAAGGGGAGGTAGAGCCCGCCCTTCCGGATCCCACTCGTTTACGCTATTCAGATTGTTTCAAGCGAAAACCGTATTCCCGGCTGGTCAGGGCGACGATGGTGCCGGTCGTGTTGTCATAGTAGGCGGCTTGCCACGCGGGCCGTCCTTGGTCGTCGAGCGTGGTCGCGGCACAGCGGACGACTTTATCCAGCGCTTGTTTCTCGGCAAGTGGCAGCGCGTGCCATCGAGGCCCGACGTGGACCCAGAGCAGGTTGGAGAGGCTGGGCGGGTGGCTCGTGCCGCGAATGCCCTGATCGGCATACGTGGCCAGCGTGGCTTCGGCCGCTTGCGGCTCACATTGCGGAACCCCCGACCGGTATACCACAATAGCCGCAAGTACAAGACCCGTGGTCATCAGGATGAGTGGGAGGATCCGTTTGGACGCTCGGAAAGATGATCCGGTCATCGTGCCTTCAGCCTCAGGAGCAAAAAAGACGTGATGAGACAATTTTTTAGTGGAATCATGATGCCCTGATGGATAATATTATCAAAATTACAAAATCGATCCGCAACATTCTGATACCCTGAAGGACCATCAACAATCAATGCCCTGAGGTAGCCGAATATGCCGAAAGCGATACGTGACATGATAGACGCCGACCTTCTGTGCATCGGAAGCGGACCGGCGGGCCAGCGGGCCGCGGTGCAAGCGGCGAAGCTGGGCAAGCGTGTGGTCGTCATTGAAAAACGACGGGTGGTCGGGGGCGTTTGTCTGGATACGGGAACCATTCCCAGTAAGACCTTTCGGGAAGCCGGGCTGGCGTTTGGCCGGCAAGCCGAACAGATTCGCAAACTTCATGGATTTGCCGTGCCGGCCCGCCTAAGTGTTGATCAGTTATTTGCGAGAGTGAACGAGGTGGTGGAACGGGAAGGGGAGGTGGTGCAACGGCAGCTGGAACGCAACGACATCACGGTGGTCCGGGGCGAAGCGTCGTTCATTGACGAGCACACCGTTCAAGTCTTTGCAGAAGACGCCCTGCAATGGGTACAGGCAAAACACATCGTGATTGCCGTGGGTACCGTTCCCGCTCCGCCGCTTGGCATGAAAGACGAGCATCCGCAGATCATCACCAGTGATAAAGTGATGAGCTTGGAGCACCTGCCCCGATCCATGGTCGTTGTGGGCGCAGGGGTGATCGGTCTGGAATATGCTTCGATGTTCGGCTCCCTCGGCGTCGACGTGACGCTGGTAGATAGCCGTCATCGGCCCTTGGAATTTTTGGACACCGAAATTGTGGATGAACTCATTCATCAAATGCGGAACTACGGCGTGACCTTTCGACTTGGGGAAACGGTCGAACAGATGGAATGTTCCGAAGGGAAACCGACGAAGGCCGTGATTTATCTGGAGTCGGGGAAAAAGCTCGTGTCCGATTTGGTGTTGTTTGCAGTCGGCCGCATCGGGGCGACTGAAGCGTTGGGGTTGGAACGGGCGGGCCTCGAGGCCGACGAGCGTGGTCGGTTGAAGGTCAACGAGCGATTTCAGACCGCCGTGCCGCATATCTTTGCCGCCGGTGACGTGATCGGGTACCCCAGTTTAGCCGCCACGTCATCCGAGCAAGGTCGTCTGGCGGCCTGTCACGCCTTTGGGATGAAGGCGGAGCCCATGTCGGCGAATTTTCCCATCGGGATTTACGCCGTGCCGGAAATTTCCATGGTAGGTCAGAATGAGCAGACCCTCACCAAGGAGAAAGTGCCCTATGAAATCGGGATGGCCCGCTATCGGGAAATCGCGCGCGGGCACATCATGGGAGATGACAGCGGACTCCTCAAACTGCTGTTCCATCGTAAGAATCGTCAATTGCTGGGTGTGCATGCCATTGGATTGGGAGCCACGGAGATGGTGCACATCGGCCAAGCCGTGTTGGGCCTGGGCGGCGGGTTGGACTACTTCATGAGCACCGTCTTCAATTACCCTACTATGGCCGAATGCTACAAAGTCGCCGCCCTGGACGCCTTCAACAAGCTGTCGCAGTAAACTGCTCATAGCGTCGTCGCTATTTTCCGCGAGCGTGGGGCCGAACCCGTGAAGCGCCATGGCCAGTATCGCCAATTTAGCAGACGACGTTCTCGCGCAGCCGGTCGTCGGATAACTCGAACCCGTCATGCCTGAAATGAAATATTTCCGTTACGGGCCGGTGTGGGTACTGCTGTCCTGTGCATTGTTGCAACCGGCTTACGCTCTCGATTGGAGCCGGACTGAACTGCACCTGCAATACGGGAACCTGGCCGTGCCGACGTTCGCCGGTGGGGGGAACGCGTACCACCTGATCTATACGGTGCAACATGCCAGCGGCTGGAAATACGGGGACAACTATTTTTTCGTCGATACGCTCGATGCCCAGAATGCGGAGTTTCAGGATTTCGATACCTATGGCGAGTGGTACGCGAACCTGAGCCTCGGCAAGATCACGGGCCGGAAGATCGGGGCCGGAATCGTTTCAGACGTCGGCGTGATTCTCGGCTTCAACTGGGCCCGCAAACCCGGTATCAAAAAGTACCTCCCCGGCCTGCGGCTGTCACTGGACCTGGGCGGATTCGCGTTCGCCAATCTGGACTTCACGGCGTATATTGACGACAGCGACGGCGTCTCCTCCGGAGGGGCCCCAAGCGAAACCGATTCATTCATGATTGACTTCAATTTCATGCGACCCTTCAAGATCGGCGGGGCCAGTTTCAGCATCGAAGGGCATGCGGAGTATATCGGCGGGCGGAAGAATGAGTTCGGCGGCACCGTCGAGCCATGGATTCTCGCGCAGCCGCAGTTGCGGTGGAATGCGCACGAGCGGTTTGCCCTGGGCATTGAATATCAGTTTTGGATGAACAAACTCGGAGACCGTGCCACGGATGAGCGTGTCGTACAGGCGTTGTTTGTCTGGAAGTTTTAGCGTTGTTATGCTGATAAGTCGACATGGTTTGCATGATGAAGGGAATGATCACCAGATTTGTCCTTGCGTGGCACGTTCTCTTGCTGCTCTGCTTTCCCTTGACCACGACAGCGCAACAAGCCGTCACCACCCCGCTTTTTGCTCAGACATCCGGTTCACAACAGACGGAGGGTCCCCTGTCCCCGGAGTTCCCGCCGGAGGCCTTTCTGACCACGGGCATTGTTCTGGCGTTTCATGATTGGCCTGATGACGAAGAAAAAGCCGCCATTATTCGAGACGCGGAACAAGCGGGTCTCCAAAAAGAGGAAGAAGAGCTTGAGTATACGAAGGTATGGTTTTTTACATGGATGGATCAAAAACCGCGAAATATCATAAAGGCGCACTGGATTTGCCAAACATTTTCAAGTTTGTCCGCGTTGCGGTACTGCAGGCCGATGCATTTGCGCAGACCTAAAGAATAATGTAGGTGTGCCACGAAACCAAAGGAGAATATCTAATGCAACGTCCGCCATTCCCTCCTTTCAACGAAGAGACGGCAACGCAGAAGGTCCGTATGGCCGAGGATGCGTGGAACGGCCGCGATCCCTCCAAGGTGGCCCTCGCGTATACCCCGGACAGCACATGGCGGAACCGTGCCGAGTTTCTCGACGGGCGTGCCGAGATCGAGGCCTTCCTGACCAGGAAATGGAACAGGGAACTCGACTATCGCCTGATCAAGGAACTCTGGACGTTCGGAGGAAATCGTATTGCCGTTCGTTTTGCCTACGAGCATCACGACGACAGCGGCAATTGGTTTCGCGCTTACGGCAACGAGAATTGGGAATTCGACGAAAACGGTTTGATGCGCCGTCGGATCGCCAGCATCAATGACCTTCCGATAGCCGAAAGCGATCGCAAGTTCCGATGGCCCTCGGGTCGCCGTCCCGACGATCATCCCGGCCTGAGTGACCTTGGACTGTGATGGCGCGGCCGGCCTGAGGGTGGGTTAGTCCTCGGCGGAATCCTTGAAACGCAGGGACAGGGAATTGATGCAGAACCGTTGGCCCGTGGGTGCGGGGCCGTCGTCAAAAACGTGTCCCAGGTGGGCATCGCAGCGGTTGCACGTGACTTCCACGCGCGTCATCCCGTAGCTGTGGTCGGTTTTCGTTCCCACGGCCGCTTCATTCGAGGGTTGCGTGAAACTCGGCCAACCCGTTCCGGATTCAAACTTGTCGTCAGAACGGAACAGGGCGTTCTCACAACAGATGCAATAATACGTCCCGTCAGCTTTGTGGTGGTAATAGGGGCCGCTGAACGCCGGTTCGGTTCCGGCCTGGCGGGTGACGTAATATTGTTCCGGGGTGAGTTGTTGCTTCCATTCATCCTCGGACTTGTGAATCTTCTCAGTCATGTCGAACTCCCTGGTCAGCGGAAACCGGCACGGCTTTTTGCTGCACGGCGTCCAGGATCGCACGGTCATCCGTGCCGGCGTCCCACACGGTCTTCAAGAATTCGGCCGGCTCCATGTTCACGCTCCGCAAAAACGGCCGGTCGGCACCACAGCCGAACATGATATCCGGTGCGAGTTCGCCGCGGAGTTTGGCACGGGCTTTGGCGATAATGCGGGGCAGCCATCGGTACCCACCCATCTCGGCATAGCCGGATGGCAGGGTAGCTGACGGGATCACCGTGTTCGAGGGCTTTCCCTCTTGCACCGTCAGAAAGTACGCGCGGCGGACATCGGTCATGGCCGCAACGGACTCGAAGTCGGGCTCACCGTCTTCAACCCAATCTTCCACGAAATCGTACAGTTCCTGGGCGGAGGTGCCGATCGAATCAAGAAACGCGAGAGCCTCATGGCCAACGACCGGTTCAGGACCGCGCCGGCCTTGCTCAAACCGGTGGACGGCTTGTTCATAGATGTCGCGCAGTTGGGAACGCCAGTCTTGAGAACTTTCCGTCGTCATTCTCTTTGTCATGACTTTATTGTCAGGGCAAAATGGGAGCATCGTCAAGTCTTCCCCCGTAGGCACTGCCCCGACTATTCACCTGTACGGGCCGCGCTTTCGGCTCTCTGATTCCCCTCAGAGGAGTGATTGGGGACGGGTGTTAGAGGTCGGATGCGTTTGCCAGTCGATGAAACGTGAGGTAGTCCATGGCTCCTTGTCGCACGGTGATACCTTTTGCGAGGAGTTCACGGTGAGCACGAGGCGTGGGCTTGCCTGAAATCCACAATTCCACCTTCTTGACCTGTTGGGCGGACGCCCAGGTTGCGACGGTTTCTGCGGATTCGGCAAGTTCGGCTCGCCAAGGAAGAAACTCGACGGGCAACATGCCGATCAACGTGTGATCGCGAGTCAATCCCATCAACAGCCGGTCGTCAATCGCCACGAATTCCTCAAGAGGTTTCACGTTTTGATGGTATGAAAGCAACATTTCAGCTATTCGTTGGAAAAACAAGGCCTCCTCTTCGAACCGGGCCGACGTGGCGACTTTAAAAAACGTGTTTCGATTCTTGACGATATTCATTTCGAACAGCGCCTGGACCAGCACCGTTTCATGACGAGGAGAGTACCACGGATGTTGGAGGAAAGCTTCGATAAGCGAGTCGTCAAGCCTCATAATTGCCAGTTTGTCACGGTTCAGGTGTCGCAGTTCTTCAGGCGTATGATCCCGTAAAAGTTCGCCGACGGTTGTACTGAACGCCGTTCCGGTGAGCACGGCTCCGGCCGGGCCTCCAATGGGTAGCGTTGCGAGTCGAACGGCTGCGCCTCCGGCGTATCCTGCCCAACTCAAGCTGTTGAGTTTTTCCTGTAAGACCCGGTTGGAGGAATAGACGTCCACACCAAAGTGATTGGCCACTTGTCGTTTCACGGATGAGAAACCCAGCAACTCTGTGTTCTCGGGGTCTTCAAGGTTTCCTCGTTCGCCGACCGCCATTTCGCCGATGCGTGTTGCCATGTGCCACATGCCCCTGGGTACGGCCAAAAGAGTTTCCTTGGGTTCGTGAACCAGGTCCAACATAAATCTAAAGGGGCTCAGGATTGCATGCGTGGCCCCCGCTGCCACGCTTTGGAAGTGATTCACTTCTTCGTCCATGGTCGCGATCGCCTGGATCTCCTGAATACGGATCTTCAGCATCTCACCCCCGTAGGCTTCGAATTGGCCATACGGCGAGGTGATTCTGTAACGGTGAGTATGGCGAAAGGGGAGAACCTCATCCAAAACGGTATGGTGCGGCCCTTTCCGAACGTCAGGCGAGAGGATGGCTCTGGCGTCGAAAGTGGATGGGGTTTCATAGGCGGAGGTTGGCGAAGACTGAGGCAAAAGTGAAACGGCTGTGGCGAAATTTGCACAGAGCAGTGTCAAAAAGACGATGGTTGCAACGGCAAAAGACCATGGTCGTTTCAAAGGCGTCTGCTGCGTATGGGACGCGTTATCCTCGTGTTTTCGCATGAATATGGCCTCTATTTGGTCCAACCGTTCAGTTCAATACCGTTATTCATGCAAACTCCATTCCAAATATTTGTCTCCAGGGGCGAGGGTGAGGGGGCAGGCCCGGAGCAGAGCCTGACTGATAAGGGATGGGGCAAGCGCTGAACAAAAAAGAGGAGCAAGGTTCGGAAAACCCTTGCTCCTCCCGCACAACGAGCAACCGGTATTACGGCTTGATGTAGATGTATCCTTCTCGTTGAAGATCGGCAATACGTTTCACAGCCACGGGATGTTCGGTCGGTAGAAACCCCGCCACGAGTTTTTCCAGCGGAGTTCCAAACAGTTTCATCGACACCTGGCACATTTCGGCTGAGGCGCCTTTGTCCATTGCTGACTTGAGTTTGGCCTTGAGTTTCGGGTCAACACTGTCCGCTTTGAAGAGCTCGAGGGCCGGACCATGAACCACGAGCTTCACGTCGATGTTTTCCGGTCCGCCTTCGGCTTCGATGTGTTTATTGATGAGCGCCATGGCATACGTGGCGGTGGCCAAGTCCTTTCCATCGACGTGATATAGCACCTTTATTTTCTCTTTGGCCACGGCCGGGGCAGGGTCGACAGCAATACCGACGGCTAACGCCAAGCCGACAACAAGAGCGAAGATCAAGGATGGTTTCTGAGAGGACATGTTTTCCTCCTTTGCAAGAGATGGTCGAGCAGATTGAATGCTTCTACATAAAGGCATTATCCCGCTTTTACCGGACACGGGCAAGCAAACACGGCAGGAACATTCCCTGCAGCCGGGACCATGACAGCAGGTTGAATATGGTGTTCCATTAGGTAATTTCCGCCTCTTGTTCCCTGCCGGGGTAGCCGCTAAGCTTGCCGGACCATCCCGGAACGCTGCATGTCCTTCATCGCCGATCTTCACATTCATTCCCGTTATTCCCGTGCCGTCAGCAAAGACATGGTCCCGGAGAGTCTGTACCGTTGGGCGCAACTCAAGGGCATTACCGTCGTCGGAACCGGAGATTTCACGCATCCCGCCTGGTTCGCCGAACTTCAGGAGAAACTCGAACCGGCCGAACAGGGCCTTTATCGCCTGAAGCCGGAACTTGCGGCTCCGGTGGATGCCGGGATCCCCGAGTCGTGTCGGGCCGACGTCCGGTTCATGCTGACTTCCGAAATCAGCAGTATTTATAAGCGCCACGAACGCACGCGCAAGGTGCACAACCTGATCTTTGCGCCGAGTTTCAGCGCTGTGGCGAACATGACGGATAAACTGGCGCGTATCGGCAACCTGCATTCGGACGGACGGCCTATCCTGGGGTTGGACAGTGAGGAATTATTGCGAATCATGATCGAGCGCGTACCGGAATCCCTCTTTGTTCCGGCCCATGCATGGACCCCGCACTTTTCGGTGTTCGGGGCCAACTCGGGATTTGATTCGCTGGAAGAATGTTTCGGGGACTTGAGTCCTCATATCCAGGTGATCGAAACTGGACTGTCCTCGGATCCGCCCATGAACTGGCGACTAAGCCAACTCGACGGCATTACCCTGATCTCGAATTCCGATGCCCATTCCCCGAGCAAGCTCGGCCGGGAAGCCAACGTGTTGAACGGTGACTTGTCGTTCGAAGGTATCAAGGCGGCCTTTACGAGTGGGGATCCCGCGCTGTTCCAGGGGACGATCGAGTTTTTTCCGGAAGAAGGCAAGTACCATTTCGACGGACACCGAAACTGCCGGGTCCGCATGTCTCCGGAGGAAGCCGGAGCCCACGATGATGCGTGTCCCGAATGCGGAAAGCCCGTGACGCGCGGGGTCATGCACCGCGTCGAAATATTGGCCGACCAGCCTGCAGGCCACCGTGCCCGGAGGGCGTTGTCTTACCGGAGTTTGGTGCCGTTGGTCGAGTTGATTGCTGAGGTTCGTGGCGCCGGAGTGAATACCAAAGGGGTCACCGAAGTCTATCATCAGTTGCTGGCGAGTCTGGGCAATGAGTTCGAGATTCTGATGAACGTGCCCATTGCGGCCATCGAAGAGAATGCAGGAATGCTCCTGGCCCTGGCGATCCAACGCATGCGCGAGGGCAACGTGACCATCGCCCCCGGCTACGACGGGGAGTACGGAACCGTTCGCCTGCTGTCCCAAGAGGATCGGCAATCCCATGCCTCGCAAACGTCATTGTTCTGACATGTTTCGTTTGTTGGGGGCTCCCCTGTGCAAAGTGATGCGTCCATGAACGTCGAGACCAAGCGTTGGCTCGAGAGCCTCAATGCCCGGCAGCGGGAAGCCGTGCTTGCCGGTGACGGTCCGGTGCTTGTTGTCGCAGGGCCTGGGACCGGAAAAACCAAGACGTTGACGGTTCGTCTCGCGTACCTGCTGGCCGAGCGGCACGTCGCGCCTGAGGCATTGTTGGCCATGACCTTTACGACGCGGGCGGCGCGAGAAATGCGTGAGCGGCTGGAACGGCTCATCGGGTCACAGGCGGACAGGGTGTTCCTGGGAACCTTCCATAGCTTTTGTTTTCAATTGCTGAAAGCGGAAGGACATCGACTCGACCTGCCTCCCGACTTCGGCGTGGCTGATCGCCGTGATCAAATCACGATCATGCAACGGGCCTTGCGGCGATTGGACCAGCCGGATACGCGAACCGCCACCCAACGAAAGCTGCACGAGGTGATCGCGTTCCGCAATCGGCAGGCCAATATCGAGCCGCCGGTGGATGACGCGGGTCCGGCTGAAATTGCCGAAGCCTATCAACGACAATTGCGGAAATGCGATTTACTGGATTTCGATGAATTGTTGTTCCTCGGCGTGCGGCTGCTTGAAGGTTTTGCCGACGTGAGGGAAAGCCTGCGACAACGATATGCGCACGTGTTGGTCGATGAATATCAAGACGTCGATCCGGTGCAACAGCAACTGTTGCGGTTCCTGGCCGGCGACCGAAACCGCCTTTGGGCCGTGGGAGACTGCGATCAGGCGATCTACGCGTTTCGCGGCGCGGAGTCCGAGCATCTGTTACGGTTTGAGCAGCATTTTCCGAATGGGCGAGTCATCACGTTGGACCAGAGCTACCGGTTCACGCCGCAGATTGCGACCGCGGCTTCACAGATCATCAGGCGGAACGCCTCACGTCGGCCCTTGACCCTGAATACCGCGAATGAGTCCGGGTCTCCCGTTCACGTCGTGAACTTTCCCGACGAGCAGGCCGAGGCCGTCTGGATCGTCAGGCAGATCGAGGAACGCGTGGGCGGCACCAGTCATTATCAACATTACCAAGGGCAGGTGACCGATACCGTGAGCCGGCGGGAGCAAAGCTTCCGGGACGTGGCCGTGCTGTGTCGTCTTCACGCCCTGACGAAGCCGCTTCAAGAGGCCTTGAGAAATTCGGGCATTCCGCATCGGGTCGTAGGCGAAGCCCGGTTCTTTGACAAGAGCATCGTCAAGGACGTGCTGGCGTATTTGCGAGTTATCCAGAATCCGCACGACGACAGTAGTTTCGCGCACGTGCTCAATCGTCCGCCTCGGGGGATCGGCGGGCAGACGCAAGCGGCCCTTGAAGCCGAGGCCGAGCAACATGGTTTCTCGTTGTATGGCGCCTTGAGACGATCCGTGGTCCTTTCGTCGTCTCAAATGCGAGCGGTCAAGTCGATGATCACCCTCTTGGAAGAGGTGCAGCGCAAGACGGAAGAGAAATCTCTTTCACAATTCATCGCGTACGTGGCTGACGTCACGGGCCTTCGGCAATGGCGGATCGACCAGGACCCGCGTCATGAGAACGACCTGTTGCTGCTGCGCTCGATCGCCGCAAAATACGATGAGGTGAACACCGCGACCGCGCTGGAGCAATTTCTGGAAGAAGCAACCTTGGCCGTGGAGGTTGATGACTATGACGCCTCCATCGACGCGGTAAGCCTGATGACCATCCATGCCGCGAAGGGACTGGAGTTTTCCGAAGTGATGCTGTGCGGGATCGAAGAAGGGAGCCTGCCACGCGAAAATGGAGACATCGAGGAAGAACGTCGACTGTTCTACGTCGCGTTGACGCGCGCCAAAGAACGGGTGTGGCTCCTCAGTTGCCGCAGCCGGTTTTTGTTCGGGGAACGCAGAGACCGTGACCCGTCGCGATTTCTTCAGGAATTCGACGACAGCCTTAAAGAAACCACCGTCATGCCCGACCGACCGCGACGGTCCAAACCGGAAGCGGAACAACTGTCTCTATTGGGGTGAAAGCCCCCCTTGCCTGTCCTGAGCGAAGCGAGTTCCGCAGCCCCCTTTCTGTCATTCCCGACCCCGATCGGGAATCCAGTGTCTTTCTCTTCACGAACGCAGGAAAAAGCAAAGACGCTGGATCCTTATAGATTGTCTGGATCCCTGATCAAGTCAGGGACAAGCGTCGAGGATGACAAGAAAAGGCAAAGGCACCCGGAGGGCCACGCCCGGGCGCAAATGGTTTTGGGTCCTTTTGCCGAAACAAAAGGCCCTCGTCGTGCGGGGGCGAAACCCCATCTATCCAAGGATCGCTCTTTGCAAATGGAGCCGGTTGGGTAGTAAGGTACATTACTCATGTATTGATTAATTGCTTGGCTCTTCCGCGCATTGTCTCGTCCGGTAGTAAAGCTGAATCCATGTCTCCTCCGGTTGTCGAAAGAATCAACAAGGTCAATGTCATCGCTTGGGCAAACGTTGTTGCCTGTGGCTTCGCACTCGCGTTGGTGAGCGGGATGGTCGCCGGTCCGGCCTGGGGTGATGAAGGCCCGAAGACGACGGCGAAGAAAACCTTGTATCTGGCGAATCCGTATGGGTTCTCCGCACAACAGCGCGAGGGGCCGTTGCGGGCACTTGTGGAGGCTCTGACGGCCGTGGACGCCGAGGTTTGGGAGCCGTTTTCCCGCAATAATCAGATCGACCAAACAATCCCCGGTTGGGCGTACCGGATCGGACAGGCCGATCTTCGAGACGTGCGGGACGCCGACGGGCTGTTTGCGGTCGTCAACGGCTGCCCGCCTGACGAAGGCGTGATGGTGGAGTTGGGTATGGCGATCGCCTGGGACAAGCCCGTGTTCCTGTTTCGTGACGACTTTCGTCGTTGCACCGACAGCGAGTCCTATCCGCTGAACCTGATGGTCTTTACCGGGCTGCCGGAAGCCGGCTGGCAAGCGTATTGGTACGGCTCAGTCAACGAGATTGCCGATCCCGACAAGGCTCTCGTCCAATGGTTGAAAGACGGCACGTTGCCCTGAGCGTCTCCACCCGGTTGCAACACTCCGCCGTTTTGTTCTGAAAACAGATAGAGGAATCCATCATGCGTTCGAGAAAAGGAACGGTCATGCAGTATGCGGGTTGGCTGGTCATGGTGTTGGGGATCCTGTTCCAGGTGCTGGTTCCGCTCGGTGTCCCGGGACGTCCCACGGGACGCTGGTTGGGCATGCCTGCAGAAATCGCCGCCTTGTTTATGGCTACGGGGACGGTGGTCATCGGGATGGTGATCGTCTATCTCACCTGGTTGAAGCCATACGCGGCGCGTCTCGATCGGAGCATGAAGTCATAACCGGCGGCGATTATGAGCGTGGCGCAATTCACCATCCTTCTGTTGTTGGTCTATCTGGTAGGGATCAAGTGCATTTCGTATTTTGCCTATCGGATCTCCAGAAACGATTCCGAGGATTATTTTCTGGCCGGCCGCAATATCGGCATGCTCGCCCTGACCGGGACGATCATGGCGAGTATCTTTTCGACCGGGACGATCGTGGCCGCGCCGTCCGAGTTTTTCAGACAGGGAGCGGGCTATTTCTGGTTCTTCTTCTTCGCGCCCATGCCCGTGATCTATTTTTTCCTCGCGACCAAGATGTGGAAGCTCGGGAAAGTGAAGGGCTACGTCACTCCCGGGGAAATGCTCGGCGACTTTTTTCAAAGTCGCTCAGTCACGTTTTGGGCGGGAGCGGTCGGTCTCCTGGCGTTGTTACCGTATTCGGTGGCGCAACTCGTGGCCATCGGCAAGACGTTTGAGGCGCTGACCGACGGCCACGTCACCTATTTCTGGGGCGTGACGATTGCCTCGGCGTCGGTTGCCGCGTACCTGTACTTCGGCGGCGCCCGTGCAGTGGTGTGGACGGATATGGCCCAAGGGTTTCTGTTGGCTTTCCTGCTGATACTCGCCGGTCTGCTGTCGATGCAGTGGGCCGGTGGATGGAACGCGATGGTCGATGCCCTGATGACCCATGCTCCCGAGAACGTGACGTTTGAGGGAAAAGTGTCATGGGCAAGGTATTACGAATACGGGTTGCTAACGCTGTCGTTTCCGTTTTTGCCTTACATCTGGCAGCGGATGTATATGGCACGTTCGGCGTCGGCCGTGGCCTTCAGCCTCTGCTCGTACCCCGTCATCTTCATCATTCTGTTTTTTTCCGCCTGGGTGATCGGGACCTCAGCCTTTTCTCTCTTTCCGAACGGGCTACAGGATGCCGATACGGTCGTGGGAGCGATTTTTCGGGAAAACGCGCCTTATTTCGGGGCGCTGGTCCTCGTCGCGGCCTTTGCCGCCGGCATGTCTACGGTCGATAGCCAGATGCTCTCGGCCGGGTCGTTGTTCGTCCGCGATCTCGTTCCGCTCGTGGTCACCGGCATGGATCAGCGCCGTAATTTTCTGATCGGTCGCTGGGCAACCATGGGTCTGTTGGTTCTCCTGTACCTCTGGAGTCTGACCCTGCAATCGGAACCGGTCCTGGCGTTGATCGTGTTCGGCATGAGCCTGACGGTCATCTTCATTCCGTGCGTCTTCGGTATGTTCTACTGGAAACGGGCCACGCCCCAGGGGGCGGCCTGGTCAATGGGTCTGGGACTGCTGGCATTCCTGGTGAAGCAGTTCCGGCTGGTCGGGTTGGATGCGTACCTGCCCGTCATGGGTCCCATTACCTGGGCTTTGATTACAGCGGTGCTCGCGTTTGTGGGGGTCAGCCTGTTGACCAGCTCCGGGCACGTCGCGGCGAAGCGACGGGAATACGACGAACTGCTGGGATCGCCGTCGAAATAAGCGACGATCTCAGGTATCATTGATTCGCGCTGATTCAACTTCTGGTGGATTATTTGGTGAACAACGGCGAACGTCACTACCCCCTTCGTGGATTGCTGATTGCCCAGTTCTTTGGGGCGTTCAACGACAACGCGTGGAAGTTGATGGTCGCGTTGCTGGCCATCAAACAGTTAGCCTCGCAGATAGGTGCCGGCCCGGAATTCGAAGCCGCGTCCCAAGCCCAAACGACTCTCACTTTCGTCGTTTTCACCCTGCCGCTGATGCTCGTGTCCATCTTTGCCGGCGTCTTTTCGGATCGATTCAGTAAACGGTCCGTGATCGTGGTCATGAAGGTCGTTGAAGTGGTGTTGATGGCCTTGGGGACTTGGGCCCTTTACCATAATCCTTCCGGGGGCATCCTGCCGCTCATCGTGTTGGGCGGGATGGCCGTCCAAAGTGCCCTGTTCAGTCCGGCAAAGTACGGGATCCTGCCGGAACTGCTTCCTCACGAGCGATTGGCCGTAGGGAACGGGCAACTGGAATTGTGGACCTTCCTGGCCATTATCGGAGGGACGGGGACAGGAGGTGTTTTATTGCAGATGTCGGGCTCATCCCCGTGGTTGGGGGGAGCGATGCTGCTGTTGTTTTCGGTCGCAGGGTGTGCTGCGTCCCTGATGGTCCCTGTTGTCCCGCGTGCGCGCGACGAAGGCGGGTTGGTCTCAACACTTCGAGGGGCTTGGCAAGCCGTTCAAGCGGATCACGTGTTGCGATTGGGTCTTACCGGCAACGTCGGCTATTGGACCATCGCCAGTTTGGTGGGCCAGGACATTCTCGTCTATGCCAAGGCCGTGTTGGGTCTTTCGGATTCCTTGTCGGGACTGCCCTTGGCGACGTTCGGAATCGGAATTGGCGTCGGTTCGGTGTTGGCCGGGAAACTTTCACATGCCAAAGTCGAAGTCGGGCAGATTCCATTGGGCGCGGTCGGACTGACGCTGGGGTTGCTCATGCTGGGCACGCTGTCTCCGGGCTTGACAGGGACCTTGCTGGGTATGGGATGGCTGGGGTTTGCCAGCGGATTCATTCTGGTTCCGATCAATGCCTTAATCCAATGGCGTGCGCCGCAGGATCGACGAGGAGCCGTGATCGCGTTCGGGAATATTTTTGTATTTGGCGGCGTGGTGGTCGGGTCACTCGGAGCCTGGATGTTGTCCTCCGTTGGCCTCAACGCCGCCGGGATCCTGAATGCCGCCGGGATCGCTGCTATAGCATTGACGTCGTGGGTCGTGTGGCTCATGCCTGAGTCCTTCATTCGGATGGCGTTGTTCCTTGTCACCCACACCTTCTATCGGCTACGAGTCGCCGGCCTGGAGCACGTGCCTGAACGAGGCGGTGCGTTGTTGCTACCGAACCACGTGTCGTTTGTGGACGGGTTATTTCTGATCGCGAGCATCGATCGTCCGATCCGGTTTCTCGTGGACCGGCGTTACTACGAGATGCCTCTCCTTCGTTGGACGGCCGATGTCATGGGGGTGATTCCCATTTCTGCCGGAGGATCGCCGCGGGAGATTCTTCATGCCCTCCGTGAAGCCGGTCGCCGGCTGGATGAGGGTGAAGTCGTCTGCGTGTTTCCCGAAGGGCAGATTACTCGGACGGGAGGGCTCCTGTCGTTTCGTCAGGGGTTCGAACGGATCGTCAAGGGCCGGGATGTCCCCGTGATTCCCGTGCATCTTGATCGCGTATGGGGAAGCGTTTTCAGTTTTATCGGCGGAAAATTTCTGACGAAACGGCCGGATCGCATTCCCTATCCTGTCACGGTTTCATATGGTGAGCCCATGCCGTCGACCGCTACGGCGAGCGAAGTCCGGCAGCGAGTCCAGGAATTGGGCGAGGAAGCCTGGCGTGCTCGTAAGTCCGATCGGCGGCTGCTCCAGCATTCCTTTATTCGGGCGGCTCGCCGCCATCCCTTGCGGTTTGCCTTTGCCGACGCAACCCGGTCCAGGGTTTCGAGCCTGGAGTCGCTTGCCGGCGCCGTGGCGTTGGCCCGGGCGCTCCGCCCGCACTGGATCAACCAGTACAGCGTGGGCATTATGTTGCCTCCCAGTGTCGGGGGGGCCTTGGTCAATCTTGCCGCCACCCTGTCGGGACGTACCGTGGTCAATCTCAATTACACGGTCGGGCGAAACGGGATCGAGTCGATGGTTCGGCAAGCCGGGCTCGAAACGATCGTGACGAGCCGCATGTTTCTCGAAAAGGCCAATCTGGAAATGCCCGAAAATGTCAAGATTATTTGGATCGAAGAGATTCGCAAGACCATCGGGACGGCCGAACGGTTAAAAGCATTTGCCATGGCATTGGTTGCGCCCATCGGCATGCTGGAAAAAGGCGTCGGTGCGATCCATCGTCCGCAATTGGACGATCTCGCGACGATCATTTTCAGCAGCGGAAGCACGGGAGAGCCGAAGGGAGTCATGCTCAGTCATTTCAACGTCGATGCCAACATCGAGGGAGTCGTACAGGTTTTTCACGTGGGCTCCGGCGATCGGGTGATGGGAATCCTGCCGTTTTTTCATTCCTTTGGCTACCTGGCGACGTTGTGGTTAGCCGTCAATCATGGCGTGGGGGTGGTGTATCATCCCACGCCGTTGGATCCGGCGGCCATCGGCGAACTCATGGAAAAGAAGCGGGTCACGATTCTGATCGCGACGCCGACCTTTCTCCAACTCTATTGGCGGCGGTGCCTGCCGGAGCAATTCGGATCGGTGCGCATCGTGTTGACCGGTGCCGAGAAATTGTCGGAACGCCTTGCCTGCGCGTTTGAAGACAAGTTCGGAATCCGTCCATTTGAAGGGTACGGGGTGACGGAATGTGCTCCCGTGATTTCCGTGAATTGTCCGGACTTTCGTGCGGCGGGCTTTCATCAGCCGGCTTCGCGTCGCGGGACGGTTGGCCGGCCCTTGCCCGGTGTATCATTGCGTATCGTCGATCCCGATTCGTTTGAACCCCTGCCGGTGGGAACGGCCGGTATGTTGCTCGTCAAGGGGCCCAACGTCATGCAGGGGTACCTGAATCGTCCCGACCTGACTGCCCAAGCTATGCATGACGGATGGTACGTGACCGGAGACATTGCCGTCCTGGATGAAGACGGCTTCCTGTCTATTACTGACCGGCTGTCCCGGTTTGCCAAAATCGGCGGGGAGATGGTCCCTCATGGAAAGGTAGAAGAAGCCCTGCAGCAGGCCGTCGAATCCGACGAGCAGGTATTTGCCGTGACGTCCATCCCCGATGAAAAAAAAGGGGAACAACTGGTCGTGCTCCATACACTCGATGAATCCGTTATCCCCGGTGTGCTGGAAAAAATCGCGGCGAGCGGATTGCCGAATCTCTTCATTCCCCGAAGAGACGCCTTTATCAAGGTCGATCAGCTTCCGGTGCTGGGGACGGGAAAGTTGGATTTGCGTGCTCTGAAACGAATCGCCCTGGAGCGGCTGTCAGACGGTTAGCCCGGCGTCGCCAGGGACCGGGAGAAACGGCATGATTGATCCATTCAATACAACGCCGTCATCGAAGAAAATCATCGATTGTCACGTACACGTAGCCGCGCTTCCCGACGGGACCAACGGCTGTTACGTTTCCGCAAAATTGCTGAGGAGCCCGCTGTTCAGGTTGTTGGTCTGGAAGCATGGGTTGGACGTGAACGACCCGCCTAGCGCCAACAAAAAATACGTGGATGATTTGCTCAACGAACTGCGGCAGTCGCTCCACGTGGGCAAGGCGGTGTTATTGGGAATGGATGGGGTCTATGACGGCAGCGGTAATCCGGATCAATCGGCGACTGAATTCTTGGTCGGGAACGATTACATCCTGCACCTGGCCCACCGATACCCTGAGACGTTCTTGGCTGGCGTGTCCATCAATCCGCAACGGCGAGACGCGGTCGAGGAATTACACCGTTGCGCCGACAAGGGTGCCGCGTTGGTGAAGGTGCTGCCCAATACCCAGCAATTCGATCCGGGAAATGCCCGGTACAGGCCCTTTTATCGGGCGATGGCCCAGCGGAACGTTCCCCTGTTGAGCCACGTGGGCTACGAGTTCAGCCTGATCGGCAAAGACCAATCAGTCGGTGATCCGAACCGCCTTCGGGTGCCCTTGGAAGAAGGCGTCACGGTAATCGCCGCCCATGCGTGCAGTTACGGCTTGATGCTGTATGAAAAGTTCTATCCCACCTTGTTGGAGTTGATTGAGAAGTATCCGAATTTCTACGCGGATGTTTCCGCTTTAACGCTGCCCAATCGATTCAGGATGCTCCTGCGCCTGCGGGAGGACCCTGAAGTCCACCAGCGCTTGCTGTTCGGAACGGATTATCCGCTGTCGGTCTTTCACCTGCCGGCATGGGGCCGGACCGGGATGGGTACATTGCGGGACATCATCAACACGACAAACCGGTTTGATCGGCAGTTCAAGATGTGTCGGTCGTTGGGCGTTCGCTTTCAATCCTTCGAACGGGTCGTGAGAGCCTGAACACCACGGCGTTTTTCTACGAATCAGGCCAACATCGGTCGATCGCTTCCGCAATTCCAACACGAGGTGAAATCTCTCTCATGCGATTCTCCGCAACGGGAACAGAGCCAGGCCGTGGATTCATAGGGGCCGGCGGCGCGCCAATTTTCCAGAAATTGTTGAGCTGCGGCATAGTCGGCGTCATACAACACCCAGAGTTCGGGAAAGACTTCGGCAAACGGGACTTCACCTGCCAAGGAAGAACCTCGTTGGTTCTTGATCCAGGATTCGATACCCGCTTGATCCAGGATGTCTTTCAGTGACTCGACTTCGACCAAATTCGAGGAGACAAATAATTTTTGCATTGTCGGGGTTGTCGCAAGAAACGCGGTGCCTTGCTCTCCTGTTGCATGAACTTCTTAGGCGTACAAGATGAGCGCCAGTCCCGTCAGTGCCAATCCGAGAGCGGCAAGACTTATGATCAGCGTGCGCCAAAGAATCGTTTGCAAGGCATCGAGTTGTTTCGTCAATTTCTCGACGAGTTCGAGTTGCTGAGTCAGCCGCCGCTCCACTTCCGCGATGCGTGCCTGGAGCGGTTCTTCACGTATTTGGGGCTCTGCTTGTTGATTTTTGAGGGTCGAAATGGTGGAGACAATGTCGGGGATGCTGGGGGCAACCAGCTTAAACAATACCTTGGCAATGGGCCACGCAGCAGGCATGAGTTCGATTGTAGCCTTCCTCCCGAAAAAAGAGAAGCGGTTTCTTTTAACCTTGTCTAGCCAACTGCTGAACCAAGCGGCGCTCGTCGGTTTCCGTTTCCACGGTTCCGTCCAAGCGTGCATCCAAGAGCCGACCCAGGATGCGGTTATACATGGGCCCCGGTTTAAAGCCCATGGTCTTCAAGTCGGTGCCATTCAAGATCGGTTTCATCCGGCGATAGGTGGTGAACAGATCGACAATTTTCTGTTTTGTCCGTTTCGATCGGGTTTTGGCCATGAGAAACATCAGTGTCTCTTCCGGGAAGTTGCAGAGCGCTCGGAACGTTTCGGACGGCTTGACGGTCCGGTCAAGAGTCAGCAAGAGACGAGTGCTTTCTTGGGAGGTCCACAACAGGGCTTGGCGCTGACGCCGGGGAAACGTCAACCGGGCCAGGGTTTCTTGTACGGCCGGTTGAGGGAGCGCATCCAGCAAGGCCATTCCATAGACGACCCATGGAGACGCGAGCGGTCCGAGAGAGACTCCGGCATGCCATTTGACGGCTTTCTCCACGGCCTTCATCAGCCGGGCCAGTTCGGGAGACCATTTCAATCGCGGGTGAATGCATTGAAGCGCGTTGTATCCCGCCAGCCCGGCGAGAGTTTTGACGGGCTCACGTTCCGACAACACGTGATGGAGTTCGACCGAAAGGCGAGACGGAGAGAGGCGGTGTAAAAGTCCCATTTTAACGGCTTCTGTCATGAGGACGGCCGTATCTTTGTCCAGTTGAAACCCCAGGCGTTGCTCTAACCTGATAGCGCGAAACACGCGAGTCGGGTCATCGATAAAGCTGAGTCCGTGCAGCACGCGTATGGTTTTATTCTGCAAGTCCCGTAGGCCGCCGTAGAGATCCACCAATTCGCCGGGATTATCGACATTGAGCCGAATGGCCAGGGTATTGATCGTGAAATCCCGGCGGCGAAGGTCTGCCTTGATGGAACTCTGCTGCACCGTTGGGAGGGCGCCCGGAGCTTCATATGATTCGGTTCGAGCCGTGGCCACGTCGAGGGTTTGTCCGTCCGCCAATGTAATGGTGGCCGTACCGAATCGGTCGTGCGTGGTGACGCGGGCCCGGCATCGTCGGGCGAGGGCCTTCGCAAAACGAATCCCATCGCCTTCGACAACCATGTCCAGGTCCAGGTTCGGGATGCCCAGGAGAAGATCTCTGACGAACCCGCCGACGACATACACGCGAACATGCCGTCCCTCGGCAAGTTCACCGGCTTGCTGTAAGAGAGAAAAGAGCGGCGCGGGCACACAGTCCTTCATATAGGAGTAAACCGAATCCATCCCCGTTATGCCACGTGTTTGGGAACCTCTGATTTATTGTGATAGCGGGATGCAGGGCAAGGCGTCCCGCAGCGAAACCCGAAGCTTATCATAGAGATAGGTGAGGGTTGAGCGAGGACACAACGCAGACATGCGCCCGATAGTGCA
>VXOF01000042.1 GCA_009840285.1 Nitrospira sp. SB0662_bin_26 | reverse complement strand
TCCCCAACAACGTGCAGGCGAACGGCCACCCGTTCCACAGGCTGCCGGGATAGCGCACAAGGAAATCCCATGCGCCTGACACCGGCTCGATATTGACCTGATACGCGCCAGCCCAAAACGTGGTGAAAACGGTGACGACAAATAAGCCGAGCGGCAGATACAGGACCGACACCGCGCTTTCCGGCTCGGGTTCGGAACGTTCCCAATCCGGCGACCATTCACCGTGTGCATGCGGCCGGTCCTCCGGGTCATCGGGAAATCCTTTTTGCGGTCCGCGAGGAAATTGTTGCTGATCCATAACGAGCGAAGGGCGGTGCCCGAATCAACCAAAGGGGTTCATGACGCGTTCTTCGTTGACCGTGGTCGGCGGTCCATGCCCGGGGAGCAACACCGTGTCCGGTTCCAACTGCAAGACTCGACGGCGAACCGACGCCAAATGCTCTGCATATAACGACAGCGGATTGGACCCGCCCACGGACCCGGCAAACAGCGTATCCCCGACGAAACAGAGTGCCTGGTCTTGCGATTGAACCTTGTAACAAATCCCGCCGGGAGTATGGCCGGGTGTGGTGAGACACTCGACCTTCAGGTCTCCCGCGGCAATGATCCGGCCATGCTCGGGAACAACGACCGATTCTTGCGGCGGCTTCCAAGGCAACAACGGGAAATCTCCTTCTCCAAGATACACCGGGACGGGCCATTCGGACAAAATCCGATCCAGGCCTCCGGCGTGATCCATATGCCCATGCGTGAGGCACACGCCGGTCAACGTCGCCTGGTGCACGTCAAGCACGGCCAGCATGGCCTCCGCATTGTACGCCGTATCGATAAAGACCGCTTGTTTGGTTTGCGGATCGATCAGGACATACCCCTTGACTTCGTAACCCCCGATGTCGCCGAGCACCGTGACCACGAGAGCGGCGACCCATTCCGGCGAAGGCTGCGGCACCCATCCCCCTATGGACACCGCGGCCAGCGCCTCCGCCCTGAGGGCCAGAACCCGGGCCATGGCTTGGACTTCGTGTTCCGACGGGGCGCGGGCGCCCTGTTCCAATCGTTCCCACTCATCTTTGCGAAGCTGAGCGGTTTCCGCCGCTCCGGCGAGGGATTGTCCAAGCCCCTTCCGTGCCTTTTTCACGATGTCACAGAATTCGTCTTCGAGTACCACGGGCCGCGACAGTTCAGCCTGCCAGGCCCGGACCATCACGGGATCAACGTCAACCAACGTGACCGATCGCAGGGATTGAGGATGAAACTCGCGAATTTCCTCGACCATCCCTTGCGCGGCTTCCTCCGGAGCGACCCTGCCCACCCCCGTGCCCATGCCGGGAATGGCGAGGGAGACAAAGCCCTGTTCATCGGCCAGCCGGAGCGCGGCCCGCGTGGCCAATTTCACGTTTTCGACGGGGATGCGCATGGACGGTTCGGGCATGGTCGGCGCGTGAATGATTGCCGCAAAGCGGGTGCGGCCGCCCGACGTCAGCACGGCCTGCCCTACGGGTATCGGCGCCTGTCGTCGCGCCTCGTCTTCCACGATTGATCCCGCGGCGCGCCGGATGATCCCGGCCACGCCTCCGCCCATGAGGCCGTGACTGTTCGCGGCATTGACGATGGCCTGCGCCTCAACGTCGAGGAGGCTGCCTTGAAGACAAGTGATTTCTATCAACTATTGCCTCATCTCCCCCGGTCTAGTACTGTTAGCCGAACAACAATCTGATCATTTCACACAAAAGAGTCCCGCATGCATATAGCAGAAGTGTTTCGGCAAAGCCAGCCTGCAATCAGTTTCGAGTTTTTTCCCCCAAAGAGTGAGGCCGCGTCCGAGTCGTTGTTTCATACTATTCAGAAGTTGATTCCGCTGAAACCCGCCTACGTCAGCGTCACCTATGGCGCGGGTGGATCAACGCGTGAGTTGACTCATGACCTGGTCGTCAAGTTGCACAATGAGACAAATCTGACGATCGTGTCGCACCTGACGTGCGTGAAGTCGAGACGGGATGAAATTTTCAAGATTCTCCAACGATATGATGAACACGGCATCCAAAACATCATGGCCCTGCGCGGCGACCCGCCCACCCAGGAGCCGTGGGATCCGGCCGAGCAGGACTTTCACCACGCCGTGGAATTGGTGGCCTTCATCAAAGAACATTTTCCGCACATGGGGATCGGGGTTGCCGGGTTCCCCGAAGGCCATCCCGACACGCCCAACCGGCTCCAGGAAATCGAGCATCTCAAGGCCAAAATCGACGCCGGGGCCGACTACATCTGCACGCAACTTTTTTTCGACAATCGCGACTTCTACGATTTCTGCGAACGGTGCCGGCTGGCCGGGATCCGCGTCCCCATCATCGCGGGCATCATGCCGATTACCTCACTGAAAGGGATGAAGCGGATGGCGGAACTCGCCCTGGGCGCGCGCTTTCCGGGAAGACTGCTTCGCGCCCTGGCGAGCGCGAAGGATGATGCCCAGGCCGAAAAGATCGGCACCCACTGGGCCACGGAACAGGTCCTGGACCTCTTGGATAACAAGGTCCTTGGGGTGCATCTCTATACCCTGAACAGATCCAGAGCCTCATTACAGATCTACGAAACGCTGGGACTCCAGCGCGTCGACATGCCGATGGAATAGACGGAACTCCGAAGTGAGCGGGGTTTCGCCCCCGCACGACGAGGTCCTTCGCCAAGCTCAGGACAGCCTCCCTTCGACTCCGGTCTTAAGAGACCTACGCTCAGGGTGAACGGATTATGACTCCCCGCTCATCCTTCTCCCGCCGTTCGTCCTGAGCGTAGCGTTAGCGAAGTCGAAGGGCGCTCAGACAGTCCTCGCCCCCAACAAGAGGTTTCGGGACCGGGGCGCAGCCACGCCCGCAGGCGCCGGGACATGGTATTTGCATTTTTTGTCATCCTCGACATTTGTAATCGAGGATCCAGTGTCTTTTGTTTTTTCGTTTATAACGACACTGGCTTCCTGTTTGCGCAGGAATGACAGAAAAGGAAAAAACGACGCGACTTGTTCTATTTTTTTTCGAGTTTCGACCAGGAATCGCGCAATGCGACGGTGCGGTTGAACACGAGCCGTTGACCGGTCGAATCGGGATCCACGCAAAAATAGCCTTGCCGTTCGAACTGAAACCGCTGGCCGACGGTTGAGTCCTGTAACGCCGGTTCGACCCGGCAGCCCTGCAACCGTTCCACCGAGTCCGGATTGAGCACGGTCCGGTAGTCCCGCCCGTCCTGTTCGGGATTGGGATCGGAAAACAGATGATCGAATAGCCGCACTTCGGCTTCGAGCGCATGGGGCTCGGACACCCAATGAATGGTGCCTTTCACCTTTCGACCGGGCTGTCCTGATCCGCTCTTCGTTTCCGGATCGTACGTGCAACGGACTTCGACGACCTCTCCCTGCTCATCCTTGATCACACCCTCGCATCGAATGATGTAGGCATAACGCAACCGCACCTCCTGCCCGGGCGCGAGCCGAAAATATTTCTTCGGCGGATCTTCACGAAAATCTTCACGCTCGATATACAGGACGCGGGAAAACGGGACCGCCCGGCTCCCCATCTCGGGGTCCTCGGGGTTATTGACCGCCTGCATGTCTTCCACTTGACCTTCCGGGTAATTGGTTATGACAACCCGCAGGGGCCGGAGCACCGCCATGACTCGTTGCGCGCTCGCATTCAGGTTCTCCCTGACAAAATGCTCCAACAGGTTAACCTCCACCACGCTGTCGCGTTTCGCCACCCCGATGTGCTCGCAAAAGCGTCGAATCGCCTCAGGGGGATACCCGCGGCGTCGCAAACCCATCAGCGTGGGGAGGCGCGGATCATCCCATCCGGACACGTGCGACTCTTCAATGAGTTCCAACAGCTTCCGCTTGCTCATCACCGTGTGAGTCAGATTCAAGCGCGCGAATTCAATCTGCTGGGAATGGCACGCCACTTCACACTCATCGAGCAGCCAGTCGTACAGGGGCCGGTGGTCCTCAAACTCCAAGGTGCAAAGCGAATGCGTCACCCCTTCGATGGAGTCGGACAGCGGATGCGCGAAGTCATACGTGGGATAGATGTTCCAAGCGGTGCCCGTCCGGTGATGCGGCACCCGGCGGATCCGGTAGAGCGTGGGGTCGCGCATATTGATGTTGGGTGAGGCCATGTCGATTTTTGCACGAAGCACGTGCGCCCCTTCTTCGCAGTCGCCGGCGCGCATCTGCGAGAACAGGTCAAGATTCTCCTCCTCCGATCGCGTGCGATACGGGCTCTCCTTGCCCGGCTCCGTCAGGGTCCCCCGGTAGGATCGGATCTCGTCCGCGGTCAGACTGTCCACGTAGGCCTTGCCTTTTTTGATCAATAGCACCGCATACTCGTACAACTTCTCGAAATAATCCGAGGCGAAGAAACGCCGGTCCTGCCAGTCGAATCCCAGCCAGCGCACGTCTTCCTGAATGGACTCCACGTATTCCACGTCTTCCTTGGCGGGGTTGGTGTCGTCGAACCGCAAATTGCACAGCCCGTCGGAAAATTCCTGCGCAATACCGAAATTCAAACAGATGGATTTGGCGTGGCCGATATGCAGATAGCCGTTGGGTTCCGGCGGAAACCGCGTATGCACGACGCCGTCGAATTTCCCGGTCTCCCGGTCCTGCGCCACGATCGCGCGGATAAAGTCCCGGGAAACCGGCTGAGGGTTGGACATGCTCAATAGCCCTTCTGTTGGGTAACCAAACGCCCGATAGTGCTATAAATCAAATACCTAGTGGGGTCTCTTGCCTTGGAACAACACAAGCAAGCCGATCACCCCGACGATCAGCAACAATCCGCCGTAAAAGTATTGGTCATCCATGGTTGTCCCTCCCGGATTCTCTTTTCCTGGTTTTGAATACAGCAGCGCTTCTCGCTGAGTAAAGCAAGAAGGGAGAGAATTTCACGTTACTCGGACACGTGTGGTCCGTACTGATCGAGCAGATACTTCAGCACGTGCGGCGCGTTCTTGATCAACGTTTCCCGGGCCTGCCGATCATGGCATTGACCCGCCAGGATCCAGCCGAATGCTTTTTCATGATCGCCTTTTCGATAGGCTTGAATGGCATGGGTCAGACACGTGCGACCGGAGACGGTCCCCCGCAGAATCTTCGGAGGGCCGGCCTTGACCACAAACGTTTTGCACCGCCCCTTGGACGTGGGTTTCGTGTCGTTCCACATCCAGTCCACCTCGTTTTGGAAACCAAAGCTCTGGACCGGGGCCAGCAGAACCGTCAGGGTGAGAAGAAAACAAACAGACGAAGCGAAGCGTTTGATCGTCGTTGCCATCACCTGACGAAACCTAGAAAAAATGTTCGGAGGTGTCAAGGCCCACGTGAGGCCTTTTCGATACGGTGAAGAGCGCGGTCAGGCGTCAGCGTCAAAAAGCGTACTTGAGCCCGACGCTGATCGCCCAGTACTGGATGTCGCTGAACGTCAGCGCGCTGTCGAACGGGGTTTGTCCGTCCGCCCGCACCGGCCGGTGACTTCTGATGAGATCCCAGACGGTATCGCCTTCAAGATCCTGGAAGGACGCCCAGCGCGCTTTCATCCCGATTGAAACCTTATCCGTGAGCGCGTAGTCCAGACCGCCCAGGAATTGGAAGCCGAAGAGTGTGTCGGTGAACCCGGTGTCCAGCAGGCTCAGCGTGCCGGCGGCAGCCGCTGGGTTGTCGGCCGGGTAGCCTTGGGCGATAGTCTTGCGCAACAAGCGGGCCTGGTAGTCCAGGTTGGTGCGGGCCCACCCGACGCCCGCGCCCACGTAGGGCGTCCAGCGCGAGTCGTTCAAAAAGTCGTAGTAGGCGTTCACGAAGAACTGATGAGCGCTGAAGTCCGATACCCGTTCCGAGGGTGGGTCGATTTCACTCACCTCCGGTACTTTACCGCCTATCACGTTCCCACCGAACTTCCACGGTAAGGAATCACCACCGTGAGAGCGGTTCACGTATTCGAATTCTACGCGAAACCTGTCCAGCGCGTACCCGACGCTGACACCGCCCAGGAACCCCGTGCCCAAGTCAAACGAATTGGCGGTCAGCGTTTCCGGCGAATCATCCGCGCAGCCCGGTCCCGTAGGATCACCCCCTACTAATGAGTCGCATTTCGTCGGATGGTTGACTGCGGACAGGACGGACCCCATGTCCGCGGCATTGGCAAACCCCAACTCGATGCCGGCATAGAAGCCCTGACGATTGGTTTCGGCGTTCGCCACGCTCACCGAAGCGAATAAGCACAGACTCAGCCCCAGGGCAAGACGCCTGGATGGGGTAAGGATCATCTCTATCGTCATAGTCGCCTCTTTCACGCGGCAGCGTCTCAACGCTTTCCGGTCCGCTCCTTATCAGATTATAGACTTATCGGTCAAATAACATACAGTCAACATTTCTCTTTTAACTTGAGAGGGATTTAACTTGAGAGAGATTGGCTGGGGGAGAAGGATTCGAACCCTCACAATCAGATCCAGAATCTGACGTCCTACCCTTAGACGATCCCCCAACTCAACAAAAAAGCTTATAGGGACCCTGTTCTCTGAGTCAAGATCTGATCCGAATCCGCAAACCTCACTATCATTGAGCCATTAAGCTTGCTTATGCTTATTCCAACTTGCTTGCGAGTCATGGTGTTTTCAGATAGTGTTGCTTGTGTGCACCTCTCCCAAGGTGGCCTACCATGCCCAGAAAAAAAGAATTCGACGTCGACATGGTCTTGGACAAGGCTATGACCGCCTTCTGGAGCCGAGGGTATGAGGCCACATCCCTGAACGATCTCCTGGACTGCATGCAGATCCAGCGCGCCAGTTTGTACAACGCGTTCGGCGATAAGCGCACGCTCTTTCTCGAGACCTTACGTCGATATGAAGTCGCCCGCCAAGACGAATTCCTGGCGATAGCCAAAGCGCATTCGCCCCGCCAAGCCATCCTCCACCTATTCCAGGAAATTATCACCGCAGTGCTGAACGATGGAGCACGCGAGGGTTGTTTTCTGGTCAATACGGCCTTGGAGCTATCGCCGCACGACAAAGACGTCGCGAAGCTCGTTGGTCAAGCCTTCGACAAGAGAGAACGCTTTTTCCGCAAAATGATCGATAAGGGCCGAGACAACGGCGAGATTGCCAGGTCGGTGGCGGCAGCCCCGACTGCGCGCGCCTTGCTGAGTTTGTGTATCGGATTGCGGGTGCTCTCCCGCAGCCGACCTGAAAAATATTTGCTGCAGTCGATCGCGAAACAAGCGGAAGCCCTTTTACCCCCCCGGCGATAAGGCAGCCCAACCCCTTCCCTTGGACAGTGCGCGCGCAACCGGTGGCCCTGACTATAGAACACCGTGACCTTGAGCCGCCTCTCCCCGGTGGATCCGGTGGAAATGGCAGATTTCCCCACTAACCCGATCGTACTTTTTCCAGAGTCCATGAAGACCGGAGACGATCTGTCTGGTCCGTCAACGGCGTAACGCGGCCATACTCACATCCAACCTCCGAATGTGACAATTTGTCGGTTTATATTCCGCTAAGCCGGCCGATACCCTGCTTCGCCGTTGCGAATTGTTTCGTTCGGATTTATGGATTGATGTTGACAGGTGTTCCGTTTTCTGCCGTCGCCATATCCGTGAACACGCTACGGCCGACCAGGGTGTTCGCGCTTCAGATCGGATCCATGCCCACGTGGGCTCTTTGCCTTCACGGCCAAGCGGGCAATCGGGGCAGTGATCAAGCGATTTGCAGTATGCGTCATGCCGAATCAATTGAAACTGCCAATTTTTGGTAGGTCGTCTGTACGAAACGAGACATTGAGGGGTCGGTCTTCGCTCGTGAACATTGCGTCAGGCCGGGTAGGGCCAACCCCATCCCAATCCAAGAGTTATGATATCGAAATACTTGTATTATGTGACCCTTGCACCTATAATTGGACACCTGCGCTGTCATTTTCATTATTCAAGACTGATCGTTTCAGAATAATTATTCCAGTTTGCTTGTAATTATGTGTCATTTATGTTTATAGTCTTCGATTTGTGCTGTCATTTTTATTATTACGGTGATAGTCGTGCCTAGGAAAAAAGAATTTAACGTCGATCTCGTCTTGGACAGGGCAATGAAAGCCTTTTGGAAACGTGGCTATGAAGCGACGTCCCTGAACGACCTCCTCGACTGCATGGAGATCCAGCGAGCTAGCCTGTATAACGCGTTTGGCGATAAGCACTCTCTCTTCCTCGAGACCCTGCGCCGATACGACGTCGTCTGCCGCCGCGCCGATGTCGCGAGGCGGATGCAATTGCCGTCGCCCCGGCAAGCCATTCTCGGCCTGTTCCAGGATGCGGTCACTGAGGTGGTGAAGCATGGGTCACGCAATGGCTGCTTTTTGATCAATACGGCCCTGGAATTGGCGCCTCACGACCCGGAAGTAGGCAAGATTGTCAGCGAGGCATTCATCCACATGGAGCAAAAATTTTTCCGCAAAATGATCGAAAAGGGCCGAGCCATGGGAGAAATTGATAAATCGGTCGTGCCAACCTCCACCGCGCGCGCCTTGCTGAGTCTGCTCATTGGACTGTTTGTGCTCTCCCGTAGCCGTCCCGAGAAGCTCTTGCTGGAGTCAATCGCCAAGCAGGCAGAGGGCCTTTTACCCCCTGGCGATCAGGTAGCCCCTTCGCTCGCCTCAGACGTTCGTCGCGACCATCTTTATTCAGTCACCACAAGTTGCGTGGCCTGACGCAGGCGTTTTTCTATTGCGAACCGATTCGCCTCAGAGCCTGTTCAAGGCGTTTGAGGGTCTGGTCCCTGCCCAGTAATTCCATAACTTCATAAATGCCCGGGCTGAAGGTTCTTCCCGTGAGAGCGACGCGAAGAGGTTGGGCGAATTTTCCCATCTTCAACCGCTCTTCCTCCAGGATGGTGTGCACCACGGGTTCGAGCGTCTCTTTGGAAAAGGGCTCGACCGTCTTCACCCGTTCGGCGAATTTGCAAAGGCTGGAGGCGATCACAGGGGTAAGATACTTGCCGGCCGCGGCTTCGTCCATCGCCACGGGTTCCGTCACATAAGGCAACGTCCAGTCCGCCATTTCGACCAGCGTTTTGGCGCGCTCGCGCAGGTGCGGGACCACCGCTTCAATACCCCCGCGTGGCTGAACGACTCCGTTCGGGTCGTATCCCTGTTTTTCCAAAAAGGGCCGTAACAGTTCCGCGAGGTGCAGGGGGTCACCTTGTTTGATGTATTCGGCATTGAGCCATTGCAATTTTTCCGGGTTGAACACCGCCGCGGATGATTGCACGTGGTCAAATGAAAATTTTTCGATCATCTCCCGAATCGAAAAGATCTCCTGGTCGCCGTGTGACCATCCCAGCCTGACCAGATAGTTCACCAGGGCCTGCGGCAAATACCCCATTTCCTCGTAAGCCAGGACCGACGTGGCGCCATGTCGTTTGGACAGCCTGGATTTGTCTTCACCCAAAATCATGGGTACGTGGGCGAACTTGGGCACCGGATACTCCAACGCTTCGAAGAGAGGCACCTGACGTGGCGTGTTGTTGACGTGATCGTCGCCGCGAATCACGTGCGTGATCCCCATGAGCGCGTCATCGATCACCACGGACAAATTATACGTGGGATAGCCGTTCGACCGAAGAATGATGAGGTCGTCCAGCACGGCGTTGTCGAACGTGATGGTGCCTTTGATCAGGTCCTCGACAACGGTTTGTCCTTCTTGCGGCGATTTGAACCGGAGCGCAGCCGGTTCCGTGGGATCAATCAAGCCCCGCTCCCGGCAGCGGCCATCGTACTTGAGGGATTCCCCTTTGGCCTGGGCTTCCTTCCGCCGCGCTTCGAGTTCCTCGGGCGTACACACACACCAATAGGCTTGCCCCCGGTCGAGGAGTTCCATGGCCTTTTGCCTGTAGAGATCGAGCCGCTCGCTCTGCCGATGCGGGCCCTCATCCCAAGCCAGTCCGGCCCAGCGCAGGCCATCCAGAATCGCCTCGATCGCGGCATCCGTTGAACGATCGCGATCCGTATCTTCAATCCGCAAGACGAATGTGCCGCCGTGTCGCCGGGCGAACAACCAGTTGAACAAGGCCGTCCGCAGGCCTCCGATGTGGAGATACCCCGTGGGACTGGGTGCAAACCGAACTCTGACGTCAGTCATGCCTTTCTACATATCAAAGTGTGCCGTCCGGTTGCCACTTTATTTTTAGTTCATCGTTCCCTTGCTGTCATCCGCACAATCAGTCATTCCTGCGCAAGCGGAAAAAACAAAGACGCTGGATTCCCGATTAAGAATGTCGGGAATGACCGCAGGAGACAGCGCGGAGTTACGCTCTGAAAACGGCGTGCCGAGTTCAACAGTTAGTCCCGAACCCGCAACCTTGACCGATCCTACCCTGCATGTTAGATTCCATCGTTGTTGCACGTTGCTGCGAAAACACTTCTGAGTGGGGCTGTGGCGCAGTTGGGAGCGCGCGTGAATGGCATTCACGAGGTCGCCGGTTCAATCCCGGCCAGCTCCACCAACTACTCGTAGTGGTCGGATCCCGCCTCGCTTTCCCGTATCTTTTCTCCCGGTTTTGAAGCCCGAGCCGATATTCGGAATGCCGGATTGAACGATGATCCATATTGAATCCTTGACCAAACAATACCCGACGAAAACGCTTTTTTCCGAAGCGTCGGCCCATCTCCGTCCGGAAACCCGGGTCGGCCTTGTCGGTCGAAACGGAACGGGTAAAACCACCTTGCTCCGGATGATCATCGGCACGGATTCGCCTGACGACGGGACCATTCGAAAACGGCCCTGGCTCCGTATCGGCTATCTTCCCCAGGAACTCGACGCTCCCACGGACCTGACCGTGTTGCAGGCAGCTCATCGCGAGCAATATCCCGAACATGAAGCGAAACGGATTTTGTCGGGCCTCGGGTTCGGAGAAGCGGACTGGCATCGACCCCTGCAAACCTATTCGGGCGGCTATCGCATGCGGGTGGCCCTCGGGCATCTTCTGCTGACCAACCCCGACGTGTTGCTGCTGGACGAGCCCACGAACCACCTGGACAAATCCACGCAAGCCTGGTTCGAGTCCTTTCTGCTCGCCTCGAAAATGACCATGCTCGTCATCAGCCACGACACGAAATTCCTCGACCGCCTGACCACGCACATCTGGGAAATCCGGCATCGTCAGATCGTGGAATATCGTGGCAATTACCGGACCTTTCAGTCACAGCGGGCCCAGCTCGACACGCAACAAGCCGCGGCCGCCCAACGGCAAGCCAAGGAGGTCGCGCGCGTTCAAAAGTTTGTGGATCGCTTCCGGTATAAGGCAACCAAAGCCAAACAGGTGCAGTCACGACTCAAGCAGTTGGAGAAGATCAAACTCCTGGAAACCCAGCGTGACCCCAAACGGCTCCGGTTCAAGTTTCCGCAGCCCGCGAAGAGCGGGATCCGCGTGTTGGAACTGAACGACGTCCGCAAACAATACGGCGACAACGTCGTCTATGAGGGGCTGCACTTTTCCATCGACTGCGGACAACGCGTCGCATTGGTCGGAGAAAACGGCGCGGGGAAAAGTACCTTATTGAAAATGCTCGCGGGCGTGTTGCCATTCGAGGCCGGTACGCGGCAGGAAGGCCACGGCGTGACACTGCATTATTTCGCCCAGCACCAAGCCGAGATCCTAAACCCCGAGCATTCGATTCTGGAATCCCTGACTGAAGCCGCACCGCAAGCCGAGACGAATTATTTGCGAAGCACGGCCGGGGTCTTTCTGTTTTCCGGACAGGATCAGAAAAAACCGATCAAGGCCCTGAGCGGCGGGGAACGCAACCGGGTGGCCCTGGCTCGCATGCTCGTGGAACCGGCGAACACGCTCCTGTTGGACGAGCCCACGAATCACCTGGACCCGGCCTCCGTGGACGTGCTCACCGATGCGCTCATCGACTTTCAAGGTACGATCGTGTTTATCTCCCATGATCCGGTGTTTCTGAGTCGCGTCGCGACCCGTGTCGTGGAGATCGAAGACGGCCGCGTCAAGGATTACCTGGGAGATTATGAATATTATTTGTGGAAACGTTCACGGGAACTCGAGGCCTTGAAAGCGCAGGAAGAAACCCAGAAACACACCGGACCCAAAAGCCAAAAATCCCGGAAACTCTCACCCACGGCTGAGGCAATGTCCCCGTCGAAGAAACCCACTCGCCGCGACATGACCAAAACGATCAACCGGTTGGAAAAACAGGTGGCCCGGTCGGAAGAGGACATTACGGCCCTGGAAGACCGGATCAAAGCCCGGACGGAAGAACTCGCAACGCCGGAACTCTACGGGGATTTTTCCCGGTGGAACGAGTTGCATCAGGAACATGAACGCTGGAAAGAGGAACTGGACGTCCTGACCAACCGGTGGTCAACCTTGTCCACTGAACTCGCGGAACTCAAAGACCAACTGGCACGCGTGGGCTGACGACTTTCCCTTAGCTACGGTCAGGGCCGGTAATACTTTTTCTTTTCCAGTTCTTTCGGCAAATGGGTCTGTTCGGTTCGTGCTTTCGGATCATGATGGACGTAGCGATACCCTTTCCCATATCCCAGGTCTTTCATCAGCGACGTCACGGCATTCCGTAAATGCAGAGGGACGGGCAGGTTGCCGAATGCCTTGGCGTCCTTTCGCGCTTCGATCAGTCCGGCGTAGGAGGCATTGCTCTTGGGACAGGACGCCAAGTACGTCGTGCCCTGCGCCAAATTGATTTGGGCTTCGGGCAGCCCGATCACTTCCACGGCGTGGAAAATCGACGTGGCCACAACCACGGCCATGGGCTCGGCGTTGCCCACGTCTTCCGACGCGAAGATGACCATGCGTCGCGCAATGAATTTTGGATCTTCCCCGCCTTCCAGCATCCTGGCCAACCAATACAACGCGGCATCGGCATCGGAATCCCGCATGCTCTTGATGTAGGCGGAGATCAGGTTGTAATGCTCTTCGCCGTCCTTGTCGTATCTCACGCGTTGCTGAAGGATTTCCTCCAGTTGTGGAGCGTCAAGGGTGACCGGCTTGCCGGAAGAGGACGCGGCCTGCCGGACGACGTACTCCAGAGCCGTGAGCATTGACCGCGCGTCGCCATTCCCGTACCGGATCACATACTGCCGCGCCTCGTCGGTCAGGGTTGCCCCGGATTTTCCCAGCCCGCGCTCGACGTCGTTCAGGGCCCGATCCAGGATCATGCCCATCGCCTCATCATCCAACTCATTGAGGGTCACGACCATAGAACGTGACAGGAGCGGGGCAATCACCTCAAAGGACGGGTTTTGCGTGGTCGCGCCGATGAGAACAATCTCCCCTTTCTCGACGTGAGGCAGAAAGGCGTCCTGCTGCGCTTTGTTGAACCGGTGAATTTCATCCACGAACAGAATCGTGGACTGGTCATGAATGCGCCGTCGCTGCACGGCTTCCTTGATGATCCCTCGCAGTTCGGGCACGCCGCTGACCACTGCGGAAAACGCCACGAATACCGCTTTCGTCTTTTGAGCGATGATGTGGGCCAGGGTCGTTTTGCCCGATCCGGGCGGACCCCACAGAATGAGCGACGGAACGCGGTCGTCTTCAATGGCCTGACGGAGTGATTGGCGCCCGGCGAGCACGTGGTCCTGGCCGACGAATTCGTCGAACGTTTGGGGGCGAAGCCGCTCGGCCAGCGGAGTGGACGGCATTTGCGCCTGAGTGTGTTTTGACTTAGGATTCGACCGTGGAGCGGTAGAGAACAGGTCAGGTGGAGTCTCGTCAGACATCACGTTTTTCCTGAAGCCTACGTTATTGGCATGCTATAACGCCATTGAAACCCGGTGCAAATGAAATAACGGGCAAGCTGTCCACTCGCGGCTCTGCCGGATGATGATCGCCCTTTCCCAATCGAGTCATCGCTGATGAAAGTGAAAGATTCCATAGCCGCCGAATTCGATCAGTTTTCGGGCAATTATACAGAGGACATGACCAAGTGCGTCCCGCACTACCCCAAATTACTGACATGTTTTTCCGACTGTCTTCCCGATGACTTCTCGCCGGACACCGTCCTGGACCTGGGATGCGGAAACGGCAACGTGACGGCACTTCTACTGAACAGATTTCCCCATGCCCACTATACGCTGCTCGATGCTTCACCGGAAATGCTGGCCCTCTGCAAGCAACGATTTGCAGGGAAAAACGTGACCTGCATCGAACGTTATTTTCGTGACTATGACTTTCCCCGATGCCGTTTCGACTTAATTACCGCCAGCTTCAGCCTTCATCATCTGGACAGCGGTGAAAAACAATGGATATTCCCGATACTGTTCGATGCCCTGAAGCCGGGAGGCCTCCTCACTTGCTCGGACCTCATGATCAGCAAGCAACATGATCAATATGCAACGCTCTGCAGAGAGTGGAGGCTCTTTGTCGATTCCCATTATCCCGATGGAGAAAAGTGGAAGTGGCTCGAGGAGCATCATCGCATTTATGACCACCCTGACGACTATGAAACACAAAAACGCTGGCTGCTTCGCGCCGGATTTCGTGACGTCAGTATCGGCTGGAATGACGGGTTCTGGATGTATTTCATGGCGACCAAATAAGGGCTTGCTATCCGGGGAAAAGGCAAAGACCCTGGATTCCCGATCAGGTCGGGGATGACAGCAAGGAAGGATAGAGATGCAAATAGCTTTAATCTGTCATTCCTGCGGAAGCAGGAATCCAGTGTCTTTCTCTTTCTTTTCTTCCTGCGGTGTGCAGGAAGATCCCTGCCTGTAAACGTCAGAAGCCCCCAATGAAAGCACGCATCAACGACATCAACCTGGCCTATTCCGATGAAGGCCAAGGGTCTCCGGTTGTGTTTGTCCACGCGTTTCCGCTCAACCGGACGATGTGGGCACCGCAGGTCGCCGGGCTATCGGATCGTTATCGCGTCGTCACGATCGACCTGCGCGGGCACGGTGAATCCGATGCGCCGATGTGGCGCTATACCCTGGACCAGTTCGCGGATGACGTCAACGGCTTGCTGGAACACCTGAGCATTGCCAAGGCAACGTTCGTGGGCCTGTCCATGGGCGGGTATATTCTCTTTGCGCTGTATCGAACGCACCCCGAACTGTTTCACGCTCTTGTCTTGGCCGATACCCGGGCGACGGCCGATACGCCCGACGCCAGGGACGCTCGATTTTCCATGGCTCAGATCGCGTATCGCCGGGGAGCGTCGGCCATCGCCGAACTCATGTTGCCCAAATTATTGAGTCCGGCCGCATGTGAACACCGCGCGGACCTGCGGGAGCACGTACGCACGATCATCACCGGCAACCAGGTGTCCGGAATCGCGGGCGATCTCATGGCCATGGAAGAACGGCCGGATTCCACGCCGCTGTTGAGCACCATTTCCGTTCCGACGTTGGTGCTGGCCGGCGAAGAGGACCTCGCCTCGCCACCCGAGGAAGTGGAAAGCATGGCCAAACAGATCCCCGGCTCAACCTTCGTGCGTATCCCTCAGGCCGGGCATCTCTCCAACATGGAAAACTCCGGCGCCTTCAACTCGGCGCTCCTGAGTTTCTTGACGTCGGTGGGAAATTCGGATGCGTAGGGGCAGAGCTCAGACGGAGCGGCCGATGAGTTTCAGAAATTCTTCGCGCGTTTGTTGTTGCTTGCGGAACCCGCCGAGCATGTGACTGGTGACGGCTATGGTATTTTGCTTTTCGACTCCGCGCATCATCATGCACAGGTGCTGGGCTTCGATGACGACCCCCACCCCCAAGGGTTTCAGCGCCGTCTTGAGCGTCTCGGCGATTTCCACGGTCAGGCGTTCCTGCACTTGAAGCCGCCGGCTCAGCACTTCAACGATCCTCGGCAATTTGCTCAGGCCGACGACCTGTTTGTTCGGGATGTACCCGATGTGACACTTTCCGAAAAATGGGAGCAGGTGATGTTCGCATAAACTGTAAAAGTCGATGTCCCGCACGATGACCATCTCGTCATATTCAAGCGGGAACAGGGCCCCGTTGATGATCTCGTTGATGTCCTGATCGTACCCTTTCGTCAAAAACGCGAGGGCCTTGGCGATACGCTCTGGAGTTTTTTCCAACCCGATGCGCTGCGGATCTTCTCCCAGGGCTTTCAGGAGTTGCGTGATCAGCGGTTGAATGACTTTGCCGTCCCCGGGGTTGACGTCGAAGTCCGGAGCGACCTTTGTTGTCCACGCGCGTCGTCGCGTTGGCGCCTTGGAAGAACGACGTTTGTCCATAGGGGAGGAAGACCCTTTCTCAGACTGATTGGTGTTCGGGTGACACGGACTCCCGGTATTCGAAATAATTGTCACGCGTTTCAATCAGCCCGACTTTTTCCAACCGTCCCATTGGGATGTGGTGCACCAACTCGTTCCAAATGAATTTGACAAGATTTTCACCGGTGGTCACGAGTTGCTGAAACGCCGGATCGTCATTCAAATGGCGGTGATCGAACCGTTCCACGATTTTCCGGTTCACCAGCCGGTCCAAAGCCTCGACGTCCGTCACGTCGCCGGTCTTGGGGTCCACTTCGCCGGTGACGGTGATGAACACGGTGTAGTTGTGGCCATGTCCATTGGGATTGTTGCACTTGTCGTAGATTTTTCGATTGACGTCATCGGGCAAGGCGTTGGTATGCAACCGATGCGCCGCGCAGAATCGGTATGGACGCGTCACGCTGATTGTTTCGTTCATTGCCGTTCCGCTCCGGCTCAGGGGTCAACTTTCCGTGGCATTCGAGGAGTCCGGCTGATCGGCAGCCGCGGACGCCCATTTTTCTTCGGGCACCTGCACGACGACGTCTCCCAGGATCAAGGCCTGGCAACCCAGACGATGATAGGGTTCGGTTAAAGCTTCCCGATCGAGCAGGTCCTGTTCTTCAAAATCTATTTCGGATAAATGCTCTCCGCCCATAATCACTTCGACGCGGCAGGTCGAACACGAGGCACTCCCCCCGCAATCATGATTGAGCGGAAACCCCAACTGTTCGGCGGCATCGAGCAGGGAGACGTTCTCCGGAACCTCGCCGCTCGTGCCTTCAGGATGGATAAAGGTGACACGCGGCATCAGGAATCGCTCACCCCACGGCAATCGCCGGTTCCGTGGCGGTCGGGTGGACACGCTCGCTTGGCGACGCGCTCCTCGAATTCGTGCCGGAACAGCCGAAGACTGTTTTGGACCAGGACAGCCGCGCCCGTCACCAACGTGCAATAGCCCGTGCCTTTGACGAAACCGCAAATCTGTAAGAGTTTATCCAGATCTTCCCGTGTCCCGTTCCCCTCCTCGATTTTCGCCACCAGTTCCTCAAGATGCTCGGTGCCAATCCTGCAGGGCGGACATTGCCCGCAACTCTCCTCCCGAAAAAACGTCGAGAGCTTGAGGGTCTGAGTCACCATACTGGTGGCATCATCCACGACAATCACCCCGGCCGACCCCAACCCGGTCCCGGCCTGCTTCAAGGCATCGAAGTCCATGGGCAGATCCAAGGCGTCAGGCCCCACCATGGCAAAGGACGGCCCTCCGGGAAAGATCGCCTTGATCCCCCGGCCATGCGGAACACCCCCTCCGCATTCTTCGATCAAATGGCGCAGGGGCGTGCCGAGGGGCAACTCGTACACGCCCGGACGATTGACGGCCCCGCTCAACGAAAACAACATGGTTCCCGGACTCTTTTCCGTACCCACTGCCGTAAACCATTGTGCCCCGTTGCGCAGCAAATGCGGGATGTGGGACAAGGTTTCGACGTTGTTCACCAAGGTCGGTTTTCCGTGAAGCCCGAACTCGGTGGGGTAAAACGGCGGCTTTTCCTTGGGTTGCGCCGGCCGGCCCTGCATGGACTCCAACATCGCGGTCTCCTCACCGGCGACATAGCTACCATGGCCTTCGAAGATTTCCAAGTCGAGGTCAATCCCGGACCCTATCACGTTGCGACCCAGAAACCCTCGCGCGCGGGCCTGTTCCAAGGCCTTCTCCAAACTCGCCCGCGCCTCCAGAAACTCGGCATTCAAATAAATGTACGCTTCCCGCGCGCCGACAGTGAAGGCCGCGATCAAACATCCTTCAATCAACTGATGCGGGTGATGCTCGATCAGGTACCGATCCTTGAAAGTGCCCGGCTCGTGCTCGCCGGCGTTGCAGACAAAATATCGTTCCGTCTCCCGATGGTGCACGACCTTATCCCATTTCAAGCCCGTCGGGAATCCGGCTCCGCCCCGGCCGCGCAGACTCGCTCGCTTCAACTCGTCTATAACGCGACCGGGATTGGCGTCTCGAACCACTTGTTGCCAAGCCTCATACCCTCCGGCCTTGACGTAGCCATCAATATCCCAGGGCTCACCATCGAGTGGAGCCAGTAATCGAAGTGGAAATTTGTCAGTCATAAAAATACCGAAATCCTGGAAATGCGCTCAGGCCATCATTGTATGTGTTCATGCATTCCCTTCGACTGCGCTCAGGACAGGCGTTGACCATTTTCACTGCCTCTTTCTGTCATTCCCGACCTGATCGGGAATCCAGTGTCTTTCTCTTTACGGACGAAGAAAAAACCCTGGATCCTCGATTAAAGATGTCGAGGATGACAGCAAGGAGATTCCTCGCTTTGCTCGGAATGACAATGCCGGTGTGGTCAGCCTCATATCCTATCAACGAATGAGGGAACATGTACAGGCTCTATTCGATTCCGTCAAGCCGTTCTCCCGTACACGGGAACCAAAACCCTTTGCACGTCAATGAGTTAGACTCCGGCACCTCCCGCCGATTGGCTTATTTGTTCCCGGTCGTGGGGCGCGTTCGTTCTTAACAAGCTACATCCTCAAGTCATCGAGATAGATAACACTTCGCGCTCTATCACGCTATATGTATTTATATTTAACTATTGTCTGCTATGATCTGCTATGTCTTGCTATGCTCTGTGCTATGTCTTGCTATATCCTGCTATGTTTTTGCTATGATTTGCTATGTTCTGCTATCTGCCGCTATGTCCCACTTTTCACGTTTCGCGTGGCCACAGAATGAGATTGTAAATGAAATGACGAGTGAGTACACTCTCATCCGGTCATCGACGAATTCTCTTCTACTTCAACGCCCCAAATTACGGTTAAGGAGGAATGCTTGTGGCTCCAGCAAACGATACGCCGTTAGTCGGCATCATTATGGGTAGTAAAAGCGATTGGGAGGTCATGCGGCTGGCCAGTGAGACACTGACGCAGCTCGGCATTGCCAATGAATGTCGCGTGATTTCCGCTCACCGGGCCCCCGATGCCCTATTCGACTACGTGAGCCAGGCCGAGTCACGAGGGCTCCGCGTCATGATCGCGGGTGCCGGCGGGGCCGCTCACCTGCCGGGCGTGATTGCGGCAAAGACGACCCTACCCGTTCTGGGCGTACCCATGCAATCCAAAGCGCTCCAAGGCCTCGACTCCCTGCTCTCCATCGTCCAAATGCCCAAAGGCATTCCGGTCGCCACCCTGGCCATTGGTGAAGCCGGATCAGCCAACGCCGCCTTATTCGCGGCCGCGATCCTGGCCCTGTCGGATTCGGAGATCAAGAAAAACCTGGAAGAGTTCCGCCGGAAACAAACGGAAAAGGTGCTGGCGGAGAAATTGCAGTAATGGCAGGGCGTTTCACGCTTTCCTGATTTTCTCTAAGCGGCCTTTTGTAACAGACCTTATACTGCGAGAGCCCCCGTCTTTCTTTGACCCGTTCCTTCCTTCACCCTCCACTTGGTTTTTCGTGCCCTCCTGTCCGTCTAATCGCCCCTGCTTGATTGCCGTTGTGGTTACTGGCAAACTGAGCGACGTGAGGCGACGGACGACCGGCCAGATGACTCCGACGAGTCGGACCAAGTAATGGGCTAACCTTCTAATGCGTTCCATAGATAAAGAGCATACTCCATGAGTAGCCGAAGCTTGAAAATAACGTTGCAGCCTGACGTGTTGCGATGGGCGCGAGAGCGATTGCGCATCAGCCAGGATGAACTTGCCCAAAAGATGCAGGTGAGACCGGAACTCGTGTTGGAGTGGGAACAATCCGGTAGAATCAGTGTTGCCCAGGCAGATAGGCTTGCCCAACGTACCCATACCCCTCTGGGCTTTCTGTACCTAACAGAACCGCCTGAGGAGCACTTACCAATACCTGATTTCCGGACCCGAAGCGATGACACACCGCCGCGGCCGAGTCCAGACCTTCTCGAAACCGTGGAGATTATGCAGCGACGTCAGGCCTGGATGCGCGATGAACTTATTGAAGATGACGCTGCACCGCTGGACTTCGTTGGAGCCTACACAACTGATGCACCTCCACGGCAAGTAGCTGCTGCCATGCGTGATGCGTTGCAACTTTCCTACGACTGGGCCTCGCAAGTGTCCACTTGGACGGATACGCTTAAGATTCTACGGGATCAAGCAGAAGATGCCGGTGTCATGGTCGTTTTCAATGGCATCGTGGGAAACAACACGCGACGCAAGCTAGCCCCTGATGAGTTTCAAGGTTTTGCTCTCGTTGACGAGTATGCTCCACTTATCTTTGTCAATAGCGCTGACTTCAAGGCAGCGCAGATGTTCACTTTCGCCCACGAACTGGCACACCTCTTTGTGGGAGAGACAGGTGTATCCATTTTCCAAAACTTGCAGCCAGCGC
>VXOF01000069.1 GCA_009840285.1 Nitrospira sp. SB0662_bin_26 | reverse complement strand
GCCTGAAAGTCATGGATGCCACGGCCATCACGCTGTGCATGGACAACAATCTTCCCTTGGTCGTGTTTAACCTTACCGAACCGGGCAATTTGAAACGCGTGGTTCTGGGGGAAAAAATCGGAACCGTGGTCAAACACGACGCGGTTCTCAATTAACCGGGGTTCGACATGCCTGCCCAGACGATTGAACAGCTCACACAAAAGATGAATGGCGCCATCGAGCACCTGAAAAAGGAACTGGCTTCCATCAGGGGCAGCCGGGCGTCCTTGTCGCTCTTCGATCATATTAAAGTCGAGTACTACGGGACGCCGACTCCCTTGCAACAGGTGGGGAACCTCTCGATGCCGGACAGCCGATCAATCATGATACAGCCGTGGGACCCCACAAGCATCAAAGACATCGAAAAGGCCATTCTGTCCTCGGATCTCGGATTGAATCCGTCGAACGATGGGAAAGTGATTCGTATTCCGAATACCGACTTGAGCGAAGAACGTCGGATTGAATTCGTGAAAGTCTGTCGAAAATACGGGGAAGAGACCAAAATCCACATTCGCGGCATTCGTCGAGAGGGGAACGATGAACTCAAACGCCTCCAGAAAGACTCAACGATTACCGAAGACGACTTGCGACGCGGCGAGGCGGACATTCAAAAAATCGTGGACGGCAAGGTCAAGCTGGTCGACGAACTACTCAAGAAAAAGGAGGAAGAAATCCTAGAGATTTAACATCGTGTCCTCTCCCGCCCCTCCAACCACCACGCCCACTGCTTCCGCGCTGTCACCGACCCTGGCTATTATTCATCTCTCCGCCCTCGCGCATAATCTTCGTGAACTTCGTCGCATACTCGCGCCGCACGTGGACATTTTAGCGGTCATCAAGGCCGACGGTTACGGCCATGGATGCTGCGCCATGGCCGACGCCCTGTCGCAACTCGGCATCCGGCGGTTCGGTGTGGCCACGGTACACGAAGGAGTTCTCCTGCGGGAAGCCGGAAGACTCGAAGACATTATCGTGATGGGCGGCATCCTGCCGGAGCAAGCCAAAGATCTCGTTCAAGCCAACCTGATTCCCGTACTCTCCGATGCCGACACCATGCAGGCGCTGAGCCGGGAAGTTGTGCAAGAACATGCCCCCTACCCCGTTCACGTCAAGGTGGACACCGGCATGAGACGATTGGGATTCGAGACCGGGGACGTGCCCGCTCTCTTGCAGACACCCATGTTTGCCCACACTTTCGTGTGCCAGGGTCTCATGACTCATCTAGCCGACGCCGACAACCCGGATCCGACGTTTACCCTTCACCAACTCGACCGATTTCACAAAGTCGTTTCGGACCTGCCCACGAATGGACCATCTCCCTGCCGCCATTCGGCCAACACTGCGGGAATACTCTGGCACCCTTCCGCGCACCTGGACATGGTTCGTCCCGGACTGTTGTTGTACGGATACGCGCCGGTACCGGGCAGGGAGGCTCCAATTTCCCTTCAGCCGGTCATGTCCCTGAAGACCAAAGTCGTGCACCTGAAAACGGCGGGAAAAGGCGAACCCGTGAGTTACGGAGACCTCTATCGCACGCAACGGGACTCACGCTTGGCGGTTCTGCCCATCGGCTATGCTCACGGATACAGCCGCCGTCTGTCCAACAAGGGAGAGGTCATCATTCACGACCGGCGCTTCCCGATTGTCGGACGGATTTGCATGGATATGACCGTGGTCGATGTCACCGACGACCCCACGATTAAACCAGGCGATGATGTGATTCTGATAGGCAAATCGGAAACCCAGGCAATTACGGCCTCCGACCTGGCGAGCTGGCAGGATTCGATTCCTTATGAGGTCCTTTGCAATCTAGGACCCAAAGTGCCGCGCGTGTACGAACAGGCGGCGGATTTCACGTCTTCAGTTTCTTCTTGAGCCGTTTCTCCACGCTGGCGACTTTCCCACTGAGACGGCCCTTGTGGCCTTTCCGGTAATCGACTTTCATCGTACAGGAGATGCGGCCGCAATCCTTCTTCATCCGCTCATAACATTGACGCACCACGTCAAACACGTCATCCCATTCGCCTTCGAGGACCGTCCCCATGGGATTCAAGCGGTACTCGACTCCACTCTTGTCGACAATCTTTAACGAGCGGGATACGTACTTCCCCACGCTTTCCCCTTTGCCGAGGGGAGACATGCTGAATTCCAACAAGACCATTGCTGCACCATCCTCGTTACGAATCGGCAGACTCTCTATGCGTGAGCCAGGCAGCGGGATACTCGACGGCCCCGGTCAACCGGAAGCCTTCGACCGCCGCTTTCAATCGCTCTCTTCGTTTCTCCATGCTCGGCTCGTTGGCCTGGACGTCTTTACGCAGGCCTCCCAGCCAATCCAAATACTTCTCGAATTCCTCATCGAAGATCTCTTCACTGTTCCGGCGCAAGGTGCCGGCCAGTGCAGGAGACGCTCCACCCGTGCTGATGGCCATACGAAGCGACCCTCGCCGAACCAGCGCGGGCATCATGAAGTTCGACAACTCCGGCTGATCGATCGACCACACCAGAAACCGTTCCTCTTCCGACAAGGCCCGCAACGATGCGGCAAACTCCTTATCATCCGGCAAGGTATTGAGCACGACAAAGGCCCCTTGTGTATCCGTCGATCGAAACCGCCGACCCCGATGCAGAATTTTTCCCGCGGCCGTGAGCTTCCGCAGTTCCACGTTCAGAGTGGGATTCACCACGGTGACCTTGGCCCCCACGTCCAGTAACTGGGCCGCCTTGTGAGCCGCTTCGTCTTCACCGCCGATCACCACGCACAAGCGGCCGTACAAATCCAAGGAAATTTGAAAACCGGCGTTATTCATCAGAGTCCAATTCCATGTGCCAGTAGAGGTAATCCCGCCAACTCTCCGGCGCGTTCCGGATACCAATCATGATGGTGAGGGTCGGATTCCATCTTGGCTTTTGTGGTTTCTTTTTCAAACGCATATGGGCTTCTTCCGGGGTGCGTCCGCTCTTTTTATTATTACAACGCCAACACGCCGTCACGATGTTTTCCCAGGTTTTCGTGCCGCCTTTCGCAATCGGCACCACGTGGTCGAACGTGAGTTCCTCGGTGCGATACCGTTTGCAACAATACTGGCACGTATATTTATCGCGAGTAAAAATGTTGATCCGGGAAAACTTGACGGCCCGGTGATTGGATTTCAGCTTGACGACTTTCAGAAGCCGCATGACCGAGGGCAGTTTGAAACTGATCGACACACCTCGAATGTCCCGGTCATAGAATTCCAGGACCTCGACTTTCCCCTGGCAAAGCAGAGTCACGGCCTTTTGCCATTGCACGACCCGCAAGGGTTCGTAGGTGGCATTTAACAAGAGCGTCATCAATGATCTCCGAAATTTGAACGTTTGTATAGCATCCGACGCGATATTGAAGCAACAACGCAACCCGATTGGTGGCTTGCACCGGAACGAACGGCCTTGGTAATGTGCGCACTCTTTCGGAACATTTTACGGTTATGCAATATCACGACGTTGCCAAACTGGACGACCTCGAACCCGGAGCATGCCTGTCGGTTGAAGTCGACGACGCTCACGGCGTGGCTTTATTCAACGTGGACGGGGAAATTCTGGCCCTGGACAACACGTGCCCTCACGCGGGAGGTCCGCTCGGGGAAGGGACGCTGGACGGCGAGTTCGTCGAGTGCCCGTGGCACGGGTGGGAATTCAACGTGCGCACGGGTCAATGCATGGAAAATCCCATGCCGGAGTGGGCAGCGACCTGCTACCCGACCCGCGTGAAAGACGGCATCATCCAGGTTGCGTTTCCAACGGAGATTCCATGAGGGTCCCTGAAATCTGGTCCTGATGCGGCAACGGCGGCAATTCGTGAAACGGCATGAAGTGAATCGCGGCCAGGGAAATCACCCTGACGGTCTTGTCCTTTAACGTAACCCGCCAGGCAAATTCCCGTTCGATCCATTCGTTGAACCCCTTCTCACGTACCAGTATCCTGACCGCATAGACGCCGTCACGTTCCTTTCCCACCTGCCACTCGCCCCGATGCAGAGATGTTCCCTGCGCTCTCAGTTCTTCGACGTACCGATTGATTGCATCCTCCAGGGTCGGATCATTGCGAGCCGGATGAGAGCGCACCAGTTCCAACGCTTCATGGGCCCGGGGATCATCGGGGATGTCGGGCGTGCCACCCTGCGGACGGGAAAACAGAAAACCCACGACAACCAGCACGCCGAGAACGCCGATCCAAAGCAGGCTACGAATGTTCATGGTTGAGCGTTTACCACGTGCTGCACGTGTTTGACCAACCGGGCATTCTCGGCCGGCGTGCGAACTGCAAACCGGAGCATGCGTTCATGAAGCCCGGGAAAATTTGAGCAGTCCCTGACAAGAAAGCCGCGTTTCATTAACGATGCCTGCACCTGCCGGCTCGTCAACGAGCCGGTCAACTCGACGAAAAAAAAGTTTGCTGACGAAGGATATACCCGAAACCCCGGAATCCGCTCAAGCGCCTGTCTGAAGACAGGGCGCTCCTTTTCAAAATACTGCAACGTCCGCTGTCTGTAACGGACATCCTGCAAACAAGCCAGCGCGGCTTCCTGGGCCAGTGTGTTCACGGACCAGGGCGGCAGTCGATCCCGGATGGCTCGAAGGGTCTTCTCCGTCCCAACCGCGTACCCGATTCGCAGGCCCGGAATCCCGTAGAACTTGGTGAAACTTCGCAGCACCACCAGCGAGGCGTCGCGTACGGCCCCACGGATGACGGATTTCTCCTCACAGAATTCCACGAACGTCTCGTCAACGATCAGGCATCCGCCTTGCCGTTTGACGGCCTCCAACAAACCATAGACATTGTTCCGCGAGACGCTCTGCCCCGTCGGGCTGTTCGGATTACACAAAAACACGGCCTCAAAGGGCAGGCGCTTGCCGGAACCGGAGGAACGCGAAGATTTTACCCTTTCCAACACTTCCTGAACGGGAGGACGATAATGATCTGCAGAATGCGCCAACACGGACGTCACGCGGGCATTCGACAACCCCAGCGCCCGTTCATATTCGGAAAAGGTCGGACCGATGATCAACCCACGCCTGACGTTCAGGGCAGCGGGAATGGCATAAATCAGTTCAACCGTGCCGTTCCCCAACAGTACGTTCCCGGGTGCGATACGATGGCGTTCGGCAATGGCCCGGACCAAGGTCAGACCCTCGGGATCGGGATAATGTTGAACCTTGTTGATGGCGGTTCGCAGGACGCGTCGTGCAGCAGAAGGAACGCCGAGCGGGTTGATACTGGCGCTGAAATCGCAAAATTCCGACATAGCCCTGGCTGACAGCCGGGCGGCGTGATACACGTTCCCGCCGTGGCTCAGATACCGTTCCACAACGTGATGAAGGCCAAGCCAAGTACAATGGCCATTCCGAATGAGAGCCACATCAACTCAATCGCCATGGGAATGTGCCGGGCTTGCGGCGCGTTTGCGGGATCGCCTATTTGTGGGCGATCGACTCGGATGCCCTGATAAATACTGGAACCTCCCAATCGTACCCCTAACGCGCCGGCCATGGCCGCCTCGGGATGCCCGCTATTGGGGCTTGCATGCTTGGCGCAATCTCGTCGATAGATGCGCCAAACATTCGCGATCGCGGTATGGTGGAAGCAAGACGACAGGACCAACAGCCTCGCGCTGAGTCTCGCAGGAATCACATTCATCAGGTCGTCGAGTTTAGCCGAGGCCCATCCGATATCCGCATACGGAGCTTCCCGATGCCCGATCATCGAATCAAGCGTGTTGACGGCTTTATAGGCCAGGGCCAACGGCGGCCCGCCGATGACCAGATAGAAAAACGGCGCAATCACGCCATCCGACGTACTCTCAGCCACGCTCTCGATCGTGGCCCTGGCGATCTCGGATTCCGTCAACCGGCCGGTATCCCGTCCGACCATGAATGCGACCGCGTCACGCGCCTCATTCACGGATCCGGCCTGAAGGCGGGAATAGACAACCCACGCATGGGCGGCCAGATCTTTCGCCGCCAACGTCGTATACCCCAACAGGATCCACAGCAGATGGCCGAACCACGGATGCATGAAAAAGGCCACTTCCAAGACACCCCACGCCACCCAAAAACTCGTCCCGGCAACGAACAGGGCCAGAATGCTTCCTCCAATGCGTCTGCCGGTTCCGGAAACGAACCGGCTCCTGACCACAGGTTCGCACCAATTGACGAACGCACCCATCAGCCTGATTGGATGGGGCAGCCAACGGGGATCTCCGAGTATCCCGTCGAGGGCACAAACCGCCAGGAGATTCACGGCGATCATGATTCAGCCGTCAACCTGCGGGAGTTCAGAGGTTTCATGGACAAAAGCCTTCAAGCAGGACGGGCATAAACAATCCGCAAACCGGTCGGCAATGACCGCGTATTGGGCGTCGGAAACCGTCACGTCGCTGCACCAACATCCGTACAGCCCGCAGGTAAACCCGCAGCCGCACCGTTCACACGTTTTTTCGAGATGACGTTTCACGGCTCAGAAGACCACCAGCATCAGGATTGATGGAGCAGCCAGTAAAAACAGGATTTCCGTGACTTCATTGATCGCGCCCAGCACGTCTCCCGTGATTCCTCCGAACACCCGGGAGAAAGCAAATACCATTCCACGCGCGCTGACTGCGCCCAGGCCGAGGAACAAACCGGCCGCCTGCCACCCAACGGCTCCACAAAGCAGCACGCCGGCCCATATCGTGGCCCACAGCACGTCCCGTAACCGGAGTTCTTGAAAAAAGTCCGAGGCAAGGCCGCCGGCTGGCCGGGCATGAGAACTACCGAAGGTCGCCACGACCATGGCCCACCTCCCGATCACCGGCATACAGAGCAACAGTAGCAGACGGTCAGCACCCGGTAGGTGCAGGATGCCTGCAAATCGTAACCCGAGCGCCAACAGCAAGCCGGTCGCGCCAAAGGCGCCGATGCTCCCGTCTTTCATGACGGCCAACCGTTCCGCGGGACTTCCTCGCTTGCCCAACCCGTCGATGGTGTCGGCCAAGCCGTCTTGATGTAAGCCTCCGGTCAGAACAACCAGGACACACAGGACCAGCAGGGCCGTCAGATCCGGTGTGAATGCCATTTCGAAGAGGGCGTTGCCGGCGACGAGCGTTCCGCCGATCATCAAACCGACGGCCGGATACCATTGCATGGACGACGCCAGTTCACGTGGAGTGGACTGAACGTGCGACGCAGTGCCGAGCGGAATGATCGTAAGAAAATGCCACGCCAACAGGGAGGATCTGATCATGAACGTCCAGGCTCCGGGTTAAGATTGCGGGAGCGCGCCGGAAACCCGTGCCTCCTCAAACGTGGCCATTTCCCTATAGACTTTCAAGGCGGCGTGAATGAGTGTGACGGCCAGACAAGCGCCGGTCCCCTCGCCAAGCCGCATCCGCAGATCCAACAACGGCTCAAGCCCCAGGTGATCAAGCACGATCCGGTGTCCTGGTTCCCGGGACAGGTGCGACGCAATGAGATAGTCCCGGCACCGGGGTGCCAGCGTCACGGCGAGCAACGCACTCGCCCCGGTAATAAAACCGTCCAGCACCACCGGCACGTGACAGGCCGCAGCCCCGAGCATCAGACCGGCCATCCCGCCGATTTCGAACCCTCCGACTTTTGTTAAAACTTCAATGGCGTCCGAGGAAGACGGGTGATGTAACTCAAGAGCCTGCTCCACAACGGAAATTTTACGTTTCAGGGTTTGATCGTCGACACCGGTTCCCCGCCCCGTGACCTTTTCCACGCTTTGCCCGGTCAGCACCGACACGACGGCGGCACTCGCTGTCGTATTACCGATTCCCATTTCCCCAACGGCAATAAGGTTTTTCTCCTCCGCGCAAGCGGACTTTGCCAAATCCATCCCGACCTGAATCGATTCAAGCGCATGTTTGCGAGACATCGCGGGTCCGCGAAGGAAATTGTTCGTGCCACAGGCAATTTTGTGATCCAGGAGGCCGGCACATGAACCAAGGTCCTCAGCCACGCCCATGTCCACCAAACGCAGGGATGCTTCGGCATGACGAGCCAGGACGTTCACGGCGGCACCACCATGGACGAAATTCTTCACCATTTGCGCAGTCACGGATTGTGGATACGCGCTCACCTCCTCGGCCGTTACGCCGTGGTCGGCCGCCAACGTAAACACGACGGGGTCGAGACGTGGAGCGGAGACGTGCCCGGTCATCGCACAATAGCGCGCGGCAACTTCCTCGAGCCTTCCCAGACTGCCGACGGGTTTGGTGAGCGAATCGAGCCGGGCTTGCGCCTGCAGCCGAACGTTTTCGTCGAGAGGCCTCAAGGCCGGGAGGACCAGGTCAATCCCTTCTTCGCTCATGTTGCCCTCGACTCCGGAACTACGGTTACTTTAATTTCACGGGGAGACCGCTCACGGACACATACACGGCATCTGCCGCCGCGGCAACGCGTTGATTCATGATTCCCGCGACGTCCCGAAATTGCCGCGTCATGGCGTCTCCCGGCACAATGCCCATACCCATTTCATTACTCACCAATACCACGGTTCCCGGAACCATCCGGGCCGCTTGCATCAACTCATCCGTATAAACAGGAATTTGAGAAGCCTGAATCCCGCTACTCAGAAGATTCGATAACCACAAGGTCAGGCAATCGACTATGATCGTCTTATACGCCGCCCCATGGGTTTTGAGCCACCCGCTCACGTCAATGGGAATTTCCCGGGTTTCCCAGGCCGGATCGCGGTCCTCCTGATGTTTTCGGATCCGCGCAGCCATCTCCTCATCCCCTGCCTCCCCGGTCGCCACAAAGGCCTTGGGCACGACCTGCCCTGCCAACATGAAGGCTAATTTGCTCTTTCCGGAACGCGCTCCGCCAAGAACCAAACACAAATGAGAAGAATCGGCACCGGTGTTCATGGACAGCAACGCAATTCGGAAATGACACGTTGACCACGCATCTCAGGTTTCCCGCTCCCATAGGTATTCGGGCTCCCCTTGCGTTTTTGCAACCCAGCGCGCCAACACGAACAGGGCGTCACTCAACCGGTTCAAAAACCGCACCAGTTCAGGAGAAACCTCTTCTTCACGGGACAGGCTCACGCAGAGACGTTCGGCCCTTCGGCAAATGGTTCGGGCCTGGTGCAAAAACCCGGACACTTTTCCGCCGCCCGGCAGGATAAACTCCTTTAAAGGTTCCAAGTCTTCCTGGCAGGCATCAATCAGACGTTCCAACCGGACCACGTGATCGGCCGTCACCGTCGGCATGTTCTTGAAGGTCTCTCCAGGGGCCGTAGCAAGGATCCCGCCGACATCGAACAGCTTGTTTTGAATCCACCGCAGGTACTCTTCGAGTTTCTCCCTGTTGGCCACCGTCTTGGAGCGCTCGGCATTCAACGCCCTGGCAATGCCGATAACGGAATTCAGTTCATCAACCGTGCCATAAGCTTCCACGCGCAAGGAGTCCTTCCACACTTCCTGTCCACCGGCCAGACGGGTTTTCCCGGCATCGCCAGACCTGGTATAGACTTTACTGATTCTCATGGAATACCGCTTTTTTCTCCGAACCTCCGCCAGGCTGGGACAGGTTAAAACTCGACTCCCTTTTGGGCTTTGATCCCTTTCCGAAAAGGATGCTTCACCATTTTCATCTCAGACACAAGATCCGCGGCCTCCAGCAATTCCGGTTTCGCCCCTCGTCCGGTAATCACCACGTGTTGCATCATCGGCCTGTCCCGCACGACGTCCAGGACAGCCGCCACGTCGATGTATTCATGTTGAACGGTAATATTCAATTCATCAAGCACCACCATCGCATACTCGGGATTTTGCAGACATTCGACAGCCTTTTCCCAGGCTTCTCTGGCAACTTTCGTATCACGTTCCCGATCCTGAGTTTCCCATGTGTAGCCTTCACCCAGACGCAGAAACGTCACCAGATCTCCGAAGTCACGTAAAGCTCGTTGTTCGGCCGTATCAATCGCCCCTTTGATAAACTGCACGACCGCCACCTTCATGCCATGCCCGAGGCACCGCATGACCATACCCAACGCCGCGGTGGTTTTCCCCTTCCCCGCGCCGGTGAACACGATCAGAATACCGCGCTCCTCCTGGGCCGCATCAATGCGCCGATCAACCGAAGTCTTCAACCGCTGCATTTTTTCTTTATGGTCAGTCGCTTCGCTCATGATCGTCTCCTCTAATCCCTCTAGAACCTGCCCATATGACGAGGAACGACATTCTACTTCACACCCGCTCCAAACGGCAGATCGAAATTCGCGCGGATTCCGCCGAAAACCGAGCGTCCCGGGGTCCCGTAATTCAAAATTTCCTCATAAGCCTCATCAAAGAGATTATCCACCCGAACGTACGCTTGAAACCGATCGGAAAAATTATAGTTCGCTGACAAATTCACCACTTCGAACGAGCCCATACGATCGCGATCCATGCTTCTATTGAAGCGTGCTCCTACATAACGAAAATCCAGGATCATGTTTAAAGAATCGATGGGTTGATAATAGAGACTCAGACTGGCTTGATCGACCGGCCAACGCGGTGCCCTGGTATTAGTCATAAGATCACGGGTCAGGGTCGCAGTGTATTGACCCTTCAGTTCCAATCGTTTCACCCAGGGTTGTTCCTGAAGCATGACAATATTCACCTGGCCCTCCCAGCCTTGCGATTTGGCCGAAGCCACGTTGCCGGCACAAGAACCAAAACTGGAAAACGGCGCACAAATCGTCTCATCGTAAAGCACCCCTATGAGATTGCGATACCGATTCCAGAAATAGCCACCGCTGATTGTCATTCTGCCGGCAAGCAATGTCTGATCCACACCCACGTCGAAACTTTGACTTTTTTCCGGCTGTACGTTGGGATTGCCATAGTTTGGCCAGAATAAATCATTAATCGTTGGAGCCCGGAATCCCGTGGCATAGCTGCCGCGTATTTTCGTGTTCGTCTCCTTGACCAAATATCCACCGGTTATACGATACGTCGTGGCATCGCCAAACGTGTTATAGCTGTCGTGCCGGACCCCGGCCGTGGCGAAGAATCGATCAAACAGGTTAAGCTGCATCTGGCCGAAACCCGCATGGGAAGAAAGGATCTTCTCCGAGATGCCTGACTCATTCTCTCCCAATTGCTCACGAAATTGATAACCTGCCGTCACAATCACGTATTGATTCAGGCGAAAGTCATGTTGACTTTCGATACGATTCGCCAGCACGCGTATTTCGTTAGGGGTATCCCAAGAGGGAATGGGTTCCACTGCCCCAGTTGACACATTTCGACGTGACGTTCCCGGGTCATACAGACCTGTCTCTTGAGCGCGAGAAAGCGTCAACACATGATCCCACCAATCGGTCAACGGTTGTTGATACGTTCCGCTGAAAATGAATTGTTTGCTTTGACTCTTGGCATTGAAAACATCATAGGGACCGAAACGAGAACCGTTGTCGATATCGCGTGAGCCGTTCCACCACCGAAAATTGAAATCGAGCCGTCCCTCGGAAGGCAGCGCCACACCCAATCGGGAAGAAGCCTGCCAATTCCGATAAGCATCGCGTTCATTCGCTCCTCTCCGATCATTGACCGCCGAGATACCCGTGGTATCCCACCGGGAGAGCGCGAACGAAAAATCAAACGGCCCCTTACTGCCTGACACGTGTCCACCTTCCCGCAAGGTGTTGAACGATCCATATTCAAAAAACGCGCCGGCCTTCGGAGACCCTTTTCCCCGTTTCGTCGTAATATTGATCACACCGCCCAAGGCATCGGCCCCCCAAAGCGTGCTCTGGGCACCACGAACGATTTCAACTTTTTCAATATTGTCGATGGTCAGGTGTGCGAAATTAAAGCTCCCCAACGTCGAGCTATTCACGATCGCTCCGTCGATGAGAACCAGGGTTTGGTTGGAACTTCCGCCTCGAATACGTACTGTCGTACTCCCGCCCGGTCCACCGTTTTGAAACACGGCCGCACCCTGTGACAGACGAAGAGCTTCCCCCACCGTCTTGATTTGACGCTGCTGGAGGTCTTCTTCGGTCCAGACTTCGACCGCACTCGTCACCTGGCGAAGGGGAACCGGTGTTTTCGTGGCGCTTACGATCACGGGGTCCAAGACCTGGACATCCGAGGCAGTTGTGTCTGATTCACCGAAAGAAAACGCGGGGAAAAACAGAATGTACAGAAGAAAAAAAATGATAACGAAGTGATGAAACATACGTCACCTCCCTTTGGCTCGAAGGGTGGGTCCAGAGGTCAACAACAGTCGGGTCTCCTGACTCGCGGATCATCACTTCCCTGCGCCTTCCCATGAACGTTCCGTTCACAGTGGCCTCGTGCAGACTACTCCCCGCTTACAGTGGCGGCACCGTGATGGCTTTACACCATCTTCCCCGTCGCTGTCGTTGTTTTTTCCCTAGGAACGCCTCCTGAATGATTAAACGTGTTCTCTACGTACGGTGAACATCCAGGGCCGTCACCGCGTCGGCCATCCTGAATAAAAATGCGTTGCCGTTCTCACCGTTCCCTGTCACACCGGCAAGGTAACCCGTGGCCTGCCCGATTGCGGATGTTGATCCACGAGAACGGAGCATCCATACACCGATTCAAGGGATGCCGCGGCAATGACTTCTTCCGGTGAGCCCACGGTGACGATCTCCCCCTCCCGTAACAGCAACACCCGGTCGCAGTATTGACTGGCCAAGTTCAGATCATGGGAGACAAGCACGACGGTCAACCCACGTTCCCGATTCAACCGGCGAATAATCCTGGCAATGTCCAACTGATGATGGAGATCCAGAAACGCCGTGGGCTCGTCCAACAACAGGACCTCCGGCTCCTGGGCCAATGCCCTGGCAATCACGGCCCGCTGTCGCTCTCCCCCGGAAACGTTGGTAATCAGTCGCGTTCCCAAGTGGGCCACGTCCAGATCCCTCATTGCCTGCATGGCCACGGCACGATCATGGGAACCTTCCCAGCCCAAACCCCACGTGCGACCGTGGTGGGGATAGCGTCCCATCAACACCATTTCGTTGATCGTAAAAGGGAACGCCTGCTGGGTTTCCTGGGGAACGAAAGCCACGTGCTGGGCGATGTCGGCCTGGGAAAACGCATCAGGGGGTTGCCCGAACCATTCGATTGTCCCCTGTTGAGGGACCAGGATTCTCATGAGAATTTTCAGTAGCGTGCTTTTCCCGGATCCGTTCGGACCCAGGATGCCCAACACCTCACCGGACCCAACCATGAGCGAAACGTTTTTCAAAACCGGAGACCGAACGGCCGTCTCCGTTCGCCCGAACCCGAACGTCACGCCGGTGAGCTTCAAGGGCGGATGATCGGGTGTTTCCCGATGTTGGATCATGAGACGATTCTTCTCCGTTGCTGCACCAGCAGGTACAAAAAGATCGGCCCGCCGACCAGGGCCGTCACCACCCCCACGGGAATCTCAGTCGGGCTCAACAGCGTTCTGGCCACGGTATCGGCCACCATGAGGAACGTGCCTCCGACGATCCCCGACGCAATCAACAACAACCGATGATCGGCACCGAACACCAGGCGAACCGCATGGGGCACGATGAGGCCGACGAACCCGATCAGGCCGCTGAAAGCGACAACCGATCCCGTCAGCAACGCGGACGCGGCAAAGATGACGCGCTTCACCCGTTCGACTTCCACGCCCAGGGAACGAGCCGCCTCTTCGCCAAGCGTGAGCAGGTTCAAGGAACGAGCCTGCAAAACCAGGACACCCACTCCCAAAACGAGATACACCGCCAGAACTATCACGGTTTGAAAGTCCGGACCCGTGAGCGAACCCATGAGCCACGCGTACATCCCCGAGGCCTTATACGGGTCGGCCAGGCTCGTCAGAAACAGGATAAGCGCGGAAAAAATCGCATTCAGCACCACTCCACCCAGCAGGAGGGTATGAATCGAAAAACTCCTGTAAGACACAGCTATGCGGTAAACGATGAAGAGCGAAACCAACGCCCCGAGAAAAGCACAAAACGGCAATACGGAGAGACCGAAAACAGACAGGCCCACGCCAAACAGGATCGCCACGGCCGCACCGAGCGCGGCGCCGCTCGAGATGCCGATCACATAAGGATCGGCCAGGGGGTTCCGCAGCAACGCCTGCAACGAGGCGCCAACCGCAGCCAAGCTGCCACCGACCATAAACGCAAGCAGGACCCGGGGCACCCTGACCTGCCAAAGGATGATGGATTGGGTATTGTCTTGTGCCCCCCCTTCCGCAATGACCCCTTGAATCAGGAGCGAGGCCACTTGCGGAAACGAAATGGCCTCGGTCCCGAATCCCAGACACACCATGAAGGTCACGATCGCTACCGTGCCTAACCCGCCGGACACACCGAGCCATTTCACCGGTGAGAAAGCGATAACATCCTGGACGGATCGCCCTTCCGTCGCCACGAGACCATCCGGAGGGTTTGTCCGCGCGAGAAACGCCGATGTCGGCAAGGCCCTTGTCTCCACGGTTCCGGTTTCTTTTGAATGAGAAGTCAAGACATCCATCGATCCGCGCTCATTCCTCCTGCCTCGCGGGTTGAACCACGTCGGGGTGGAGGATGGCAACGAGCGCTTCCAAGGCGTCGATCACCCGCGGGCCGGGTCTGTTGAGGACGTCACTGTCCACTTGGACGAATTGATTACGCTTGACCGCTTCGAGCGACGTCCATCGCCGCCATTGATCCTGTTCAGCCTGAGGTATGCCTTCAAATTGGCCCTTGGGAAACAACAGAAACTCGGGGTTTTGCCGAAGGACTTCCTCGATGTTGAGACGCGGATACGGCATGGCGGCCTGCTCCGCGGCATTTCTGGCGCCGGCCAACTCGATCAGCTGATGGATATAGCTGCCCGGGCCGACCGTAATGAGCGGATCGGTATTGAGCACGAATAACAGCATGGGTCGCGGACGTCCCGACAATAGCTCGGAAAGCGCAGTCACCTTCTTGCGAATCCTTTCGGTTACCTTGATGGATTCGGGAACCTGCCCCACCATGCGGCCCAACAGTTGAATATGGGCCAAAATATCTTCAACGGACTCGGGATCGAACAGAAACGTCGGGATCTTCAATTGCTCCAGGCGATCGAGCAAATCGACCCGCAAAAACGATTTGGGCGCAACAAGCAACTCCGGCTGCAAAGCCAGGATGGCTTCCAGGTTGGGTTGGGCATACCCGACCTTGGGTTTGTCCATGGCCTCGGGCGGATAATTGCAAAACTCCGTCACGCCGACGACCGACTCGCCCGCGCCTATGGCAAACAGCATTTCGGTGATACTCGGGGCAAGAGATACGATGCGCTTGGGAACCTTGGCCAGATAAATCTTTCGCCCAAGGTCGTCCACAAACGTGCGCGGAGCCACGTTAGCCATGAACGGCATACCGGTCAGAATGCCTTGTTGTCGACGTTTCATGGTCTCGGAAGGATCGGAGGCACCCCAAAGGGGACCACCGGCCATACAGGCCAGCACTACGACCGTCGGGAGCAGCACAACGCGAGAAAGCCGGTTCGCATCACGGCCGTCCCGGACAAGCTGACGAAACATAAAAAATCCCCAAGGCCTGAACGACCCTGAGGATTCTTCCCGCGTATTCATCCTCACCCGCTCCCCAGCCCACGAGGGATCGAAGGTCGCGAATCCCGTTCGTCGATCCGATGGAACGACAAAGGCGGAATTCTCAGCTCGGGTAGGTCTTCTGGCTTCCGGATACCAACCTACTACCCGCGCCTTCCCGTCAACACAAACCGTTGACAGTGGCATCCGCGGGGTTCGTTTCCGGTTACAGCGGCGGGACCGCGAAGGAGTTGCACCTTCTTCCCTGCACCCGTGCGTACCATGTCTGTAATTCCAAGACTTTAGGGAACACGAAATCCGTTTGTCAAGCGAGCGGGAGCTGCAATGCCTGACAGACGGCCGTCATATCGACGTGACGCGCAACGTGATCGGCCCACTCATCCAGAGCCGACGTTAAGCGCTGCGTCACGTCCATGGAATCCGCTACGGGACGAGGGGCCAACCCTTTTCGGGCGCGCACGCGGTTGAGCCAGGCACGGCGAAAGACGGGGTCGTCAAAGACGCCGTGAATATAGGTGCCCCACACCAGACCATCAGCGGACACGGCGCCGTCTTCCCTCTCTCCAGCCTCGTCGAGAATGCGGAAACACGGGCGTCCTCCACGACGCGCCGTCAGCCCCACGTGAATTTCATAACCCCGCACCGTTTCCACGTCGGCCACGCCGGGCAGCAGGGAATTCGCTTGCACCTGCCGAGTCTGTTTTTCAAAATGTAACTCGGTCTCAACCGACAACAGCCTGAGCCCTTCCGTTTGCCCACCGCACTCGACCTGATGAGGGTCGTCAATCCGCCCTCCCAGCATTTGAAACCCTCCGCACAGGCCGACGACCTCACGTCCGGCCAAAACGTGCGAGGCCACGACCGGCGCGAACCCTTTCTCCTTAACGTCCTGAAGATCCTGAATCGTCTGCTTGCTGCCGGGAAGGATAATCACGTCCGCATCGACTACATCCTCGGGAACCTTGGCATACCGCAACGCGACGTCGGGTTCAGCGGACAACGCGTTAAAATCCGTAAAGTTGCTCATGCGCGGCAACAGGATGACCGCGACGTTTACCGTCTCCCGCGAAAAAGAAATCCCGGTCAAACCCGGTTCGATGGTCACGCTGTCTTCCTGGTCGAGCACGAGATCGCGCAAAAACGGCAACACGCCGAGGACGGGAATTCCCGTCCGTTGTTCAAGAATCGCCACGCCGTCATCGAAGAGACGGCGGTCTCCCCGAAATTTGTTGATCACAACCCCGAGCAACCGTTCCCGCTCATGAGCCTCCAACAGATCCAACGTACCAATGACCTGGGCAAATACGCCGCCGCGATCGATATCCGCCACGAGGATCACTCTGGCATCGGCCATCTCCACCACCGGCCAGTTGACGATGTCCCGATCGCGCAGATTCACCTCAGCCGCACTTCCTGCACCTTCAATGACGATCAACTCGTATTGCGAAGCCAAGCGTTCGTAACTCTGCCGCGCGAAGTGAGCCAACTCCGCCTGAGAATCAAAATAGCTCCCGGCCTCCCGTCTGCCCCACACTTTTCCCTGCACGATCACCTGCGAGCGCCGGTCGGCTTCCGGTTTCAGCAGGATGGGATTCATGTCCACGTGCGGACGAAGCCCACACGCCTGCGCTTGCAGGACTTGCGCGCGACCCATCTCCCCGCCTTCCACGGTCACGAACGAATTGAGCGACATGTTCTGGGCTTTGAACGGGGCTACCCTGACGCCGGAACGATGAAAAATCCGTCCCAGCCCAGCGGTGACGAGACTTTTCCCCACGTCAGAACCCGTTCCCAGAATGGCGAGGGCTTTAGCCATGGGCGCTTGACGGGCAGATGTGCCCGGAACGTTCATGGTGAAACATCGATCGTCAATTGAGCGGGAAAGAGACGGTCAACGTCCCGGCGGCGCGCCTCCCGGAGCAGCGTCTCGACCCGAGGCGTCACCGTACCTTGAAAACTGGTTCGGCCGTCCGTCACCACAGTCAGGGGCTCGGAAAAATTGATCAACGCATCGTTCAAGAAAAGGGTATATCGCCGGACCCGTTCGGTGTTGACCTCAATATGATTCCCGGCTCTCACGTCAACCGCCAACTTCGCGTAGACGTGGTTCTTGATCAGGTCGCCGTGTTGGTCGATCAACTGCTCAGAAAACATGGCGATCCGATCGGTAGCGTCAATACGCACCCAGCCGAAATCCGTCAAATGGCTCGCATCACGGACTACGGTCAGGCTACGCGGATACGGGTCACGGTATTGCTTCCGAAACCACTCCACCAGGGCCGGCAACTCCTGGCGAGGAAAAAAATGGCCCCCGGCATGCGGATGCGTCCACTCGTGCTCCCGATACGTATAGGCGATGCCGAGCCGGGCCAGCTCATTGGTCGCGTTCCGGCTCAACCAGACCGGCATAATCTGATCCGCGGCCCCATGGATCACGTACAACGACGTGTGCCGGAGATTTTCCAAAAAGGGAAACAACACGTCATCGATGCCACTCGCCATCGGCGACACCGCGGCGAACCGCGGCGCATGATGCATCCCGATAATCCACGCGCCGATTCCGCCGTTCGACATACCCGTCAGGTAGATGCGATCAGGATCGATGCGATAGTGCGCGCGAACGGCCTCAATGGTCGCCAGCACTAGCTCTTCACTCGGCCGGGTCCACCACGTCCCGGCCATGGTCGTCGGACAGGCAAGGATAGACCACCCACCCAACCGCGTTGCCCAGCGTTCCAGATATGAATCGCCCGTAAATCCCGCCCCGTGTAGACACACCACCAAAGGCAAGGCAACATCAGGATCATAGGCGGGAGGAACGAACAACCCGTAGGAGAAAGTCTTGCCGCGAACCCGAACCGGCTGACTCGGGAGCATCCCCACCGGAGACGCCTCATAGGTTCGGCCTGCGCGAAGCAACCCGTTTACATGCCGAAGATTTGCCCGAGGATGAACCAGAATCTCCTGCAACAACGACTGGGCCCGTCCACGATCCTCTACGGCCAGATACTGCGTGATGAGCGACGCCAGGGATTGGTCTGATGCCCGGGGTTGTACGGTCGTTGAACCGGCCTGTGTTGCTTGCCCCCACGCATCGGCATCAGCAGACAGCCCACCAAGGGCCAGCAAGACGACAAAAAGCCAAGAGGGAATAGGAAAGAGACACATACCGCGCACTCAGCGACCCGATGCGTGTCTTTTTCCTATGAGCATGCCTTGAACCCGGACAGAGGGCGGCAAGGCACGACGTACATGACCTTGCCGCACGAGAAGAGTATATGCTCGTCTACGCCATCTTCAACAGTTCGGCGACAGCGCCGCTCACGCCTTCGAAAATCTGGTGAGGCTTGGCCGTTCCGTACATATAGGCCGGTGTGGTGATCACTTTATTGGAGGCATCGACCACGAACTTCTCAACCGCGCAATTGGTGTGTTTGGCCCCGGTCTTTTCGACCTCGGAGGCCGTGCCCTGATCCTCGCCGATCGTCACGTTCACGCCCTTCTCGCCGAACGCAAGAGCCATGATCGCCGGGGCAATACAAATTGCGGCGATAGGTTTCCGGGCCTCGTGAAATTCCTTCACGATACGAAGGACTTGCGGATCAATCTCGCCCCCGCTCCCTTTTTGCGCAAAGTCACACAAGTGAAGCGCCGCGCCATATCCGCCGGGAAATGCCAGGGCGTCGAAGTCCCCCGCCTTGAGGGCTTCCAGTTTCTGAATGTCCCCGCGTGCGATCCGGGCCGCTTCCTGCAACACGTTTCTGGATTGGCCGGTAGCCTGTTGCGTCAGGTGATTCGTCTCGGCTACGTCCTTATCCGGCGCAAAACACGCATAGTCCGCACCGTGCTGCCCGATCGCCACCAGCGTACTGATCGCTTCGGTGATCTCCGCACCATCCAAAAACCCACAACCCGATAAAACAACCGCGACTTTTTTCATGACACCCTCCCTGAGTGCTGAAAGGTTGATTGTGTGCCTCAATAGCCGGCTGATGTTGACTTACAAGTCTCCCGTGATGAGCACGTCCTCGCCCAAAGACTGAAACTGCAGATTGGACAGCGGAGTGGCCTCAGCCAACCGCCGGGCCGAGCGGCCGGCAAGCAGGCCCTTGGTCTCTTGGCCGCCTAACAAAATCGGAGCCACGTACAGGTGGACCCTGTTCACCAGGTGTTCGCGCAAAAAAGAGGCGTTCAGCTCCGCTCCTCCTTCTACCAGCAAACTGGATAGTCCCATGCTGCCGAGGGCTTGAAGACACTTGTCGAGAGAAACGCGGGTTCCCTTCCGAGGTAGCACCAATACCTGTACACCCTTCTTTCGCAACCGTTCAACCTTTCGAGGACTGGCCAGGTTCGTGGTGGCCACCATTGTCGGGGCTTGCTCGATTCCCTGAAACACGCGCGCCCCGAATGGAATCCGCAAAAGGCTGTCGAAAACCAACCTGGCCGGTTGGCGGATGCCGTTGGCAGACCGTTTGCCCCCGGAGACCCTGACCGTCAATTGCGGGTCGTCCTTCAGAACCGTCTCCACGCCCACCGCAATCGCGTCCACCCGGCTTCTGAGTTGGTGAACGTGGGCCCGCGCCTTGGTGCCCGTAATCCACTGCGATTCACCTGTCGCCGCGGCGATCTTGCCGTCCAGCGTCATCGCCGCCTTGAGTACGACAAAGGGCCGGCCGGTGTCGATCCAATGTAGATAGATCTCATTGAGCGCGGCCGCGTCGGAGCCGAGACACCCGACGTCCACGGCAACGCCCGCCCGCCGGAGTTGCCGGATGCCGCGACCCGCCACGTGAGGATTGGGATCCCGCATCGCCACAACGACGCGACGAACGCCCGACTCCAAAATCGCCGGCACACATGGCGGCGTCCGTTTCTCGGTATGGCAACAGGGTTCGAGGGTGGTGTAGAGTGTCGCGCCGCGCGACCGGGCACGGGCTTGGCGTAGCGCCGTAATTTCCGCGTGAGGACCACCGGCCCGCCGGTGATAACCGGAGCCTACGACTGTGCCGTTCGCCACGACCACGGCGCCAACCATGGGATTCGGACGAACCGTCTCACGGCCTCGCGCCGCAAGCCTGAGGGCCTGTCTCATGAAAAGGACGTCTTGCTCGACGTCGTTCACCGGCGGGATCGGGTTGTGCGTGACCGCGCCCGGGCTTTCGATCTGGCTGGAGCCGTCGCGGCAGTCCCACGACGGGCGCGGGGTTTGGCCGCTTTTTTCTTCGGCTTATCCGCCGGCTGTTCGCCCCCGGCATTCAACGCGGCTTGAGCCGCAGCCAACCTGGCGATGGCCACGCGGTATGGAGAACAACTCACGTAGTTGAGACCGAGGTGATGACAGAACTCCACGGAACTGGGTTCCCCGCCGTGTTCTCCGCAGATCCCGAGTTTGATGTCGGGACGAGTCGCACGGCCTTCACGCATGGCCAACCGCATGACCGCGCCGACGCCTTCCCGATCGAGCACGGCAAACGGATCGAACGCCAACAGTTCGTGGTCCCGGTAAAAGCCCGTGAATTTGGCGGCATCGTCCCGCGAGAAGCCATAGGTGGTTTGGGTCAGGTCATTCGTTCCGAATGAAAAGAACTCGGCGTCCTCGGCGATCTGTCCGGCCGTGACCGCGGCCCGCGGCA
>VXOF01000011.1 GCA_009840285.1 Nitrospira sp. SB0662_bin_26 | reverse complement strand
CCACGGCGTTTCATCGAACCCTCTGCTTTGCGGAAGAAAGAAAAACCACGATGCGGATAGCCGCCCTCATGAACGGCATCGATCAGGTGGCCCAGGCCCATACCGTCAGGGGCCTCTATCCGTGACAAGAAAGGAACTGTTTGGCGATTTTCGCTGTCTCTCTCTGTCATCCTCGACATTTTTAATCGAGGATCCAGGGTCTTTGCTTATCCCCGTTCGCGAAGAGAAAGACGCTGGATTCCCGCTAACGACTGCGGGAATGACGGAAAGGGAAACCCTTACGCCACCTCACCCGCATAAATTTTCATGCAGGCCTCCAAGAACGTGACGGCCTCAGGTTTCGCCCGCTGGAACGAATTCCTGCCGATGATCGAACCGAAACCACCCCCGTCGCGAATCGCCCGCACTTCGTCAAAAATGGCTTTGTCCGTACCCTTGGCGCCACCGGAGAATATGACGATTCGCCTCCCGTTGAACGCGCTTTGCACCACGTGACGAATACGCTCCACCGGGGTGCTGATGGGAATGTTCTCGGCCTCATAGACCTTCTTGGCTTCCGCCTGTTCGATATGATCAGTCGGCACCTTGACCTTGATGATGTGCGCCCCCAATTGAGCCGCGATCTGGGCAGCATAACACACCACGTCGATCGCCGTTTCGCCAGCCCTGGTCAGTTTTCCACCACGGGGGTACGACCAGACCACGACGGCCAATCCGACCGACTTGGCTTCGGCGGCGATCTCCTGCAGACTCTCGTACATTTCCTGGCTGTACGCCGAGCCGGGATAGATCGTGTACCCCACCGCACAACACCCTAAACGAAGGGCATCCTGCACGCTGCCCGTGACGGCTTGATTGTAGTCGTCGCCCCCGAAGAGCGAGTCGCTGTTGTTGAGCTTGAGGATCAGCGGAATGTGGCCCGCATATTCCGCGGCGCCGGCTTCCAGAAACCCCAACGGAGCCGCATACGCGTTGCAGCCGGCAGCAATCGCCAGTTCAAAGTGATAGAGGGGGTCATACGCGGGAGGGTTTGCGGCGAAGCTGCGGGCCGGACCATGTTCAAAACCTTGATCCACCGGCAAGATCAGAAGTTTACCGGTTCCCGCCAATCGGCCACTCATCAATAACCTGGCTAAATTCGCCCGAATGCTCGGCGCGTCACTCTGATAATATCCGAGGATTTCTTGTACCCGTTTGGTGATTCTTTCACTCACAAGCCATTCCTCCTGTGCTGTGCCGGTGCGTTCTCACCCGTTGACAAGTATTCCCCATCTCCCATTTCCTGCATTAAAGCGGGAAATGGGGAGAGGACTGGGGTGAGGGCTCTACCCCTCCTACCCTCCCCTTACAAAGGGGAGGAAAAAACGATCAATCGTTCTCCAATTTTTTCCGCAGGTCGATCAATTCCCGCTCCATCAGGTCAAAACGTTCGGCGATCGGATCGGGAATATTTGCATGATCCATGGCTTCTTCCGGAACCCGCTCCCCGATTGACTTGACGATACGTCCGGGAATGCCGGTGACCGTGGAATTGGATGGGACTGATCGCAGGACCACCGAATTCGCTCCGATTTTTACTGAATCCCCGATTCGAATATTGCCCAACACCTTGGCGCCCGACCCTACCACCACGTGATTGCCCAACGTGGGGTGCCGTTTCCCTTTTTCTTTTCCCGTTCCGCCCAACGTCACCCCTTGAAACAACGTGACGTAATCGCCGATTTCCGTGGTTTCCCCAATCACCACGCCCATGCCGTGATCGATAAAAAACCCGTGTCCGATAGACGCACCCGGATGAATTTCCACGCCCGTCACCCAGCGGGCGGCTTGCGAAACCAACCGGCCCAAAAGACGAAGCCGCATCTTCCACAACCGGTGAGCAAACCGATAGGCCAGCAACGCCTGAAACCCGGCATAGGTCAGAAACACTTCAAGCGTGGTCCTGGCAGCAGGGTCGCGATCGAAAACGGCTCGAAGATCCTGTCGAATTACGCTGAACATTGTTCAACCTGGTTTCTCATCGGACGGCACGTCCGCCAGAAGACAAACAGCCTGGGCGGCAATCCCTTCCTGTCTGCCGAGCGCCCCTAGATGATCGTGGCTCTTGACCTTCACGTTGACGAGCGCCGGGTCAACCCGCAACACCCCGGCCAACTGTTTGCCCATCTCAGCCAGATAATTCCCCAACCGTGGAGCCTGCGCCACAATGACCGCATCCAGATTCACGAGATGCAGGCCCCGCTCCTCGAGTTTGGCGCACACCCCTTCCAGCATATCCAGACTGTTCATGTCCTTCCATCGCGGGTCACTGCTGGGATAGTGGCTACCCAAATCCCCTTCCCCCATGGCTCCCAACAACGCGTCACACACCGCATGCGTGAGCGCGTCCGCATCGGAATGACCATCCAGGCCATGCGTATGAGGAACCTGCACGCCGCCCAGGATGAGCGGCTGCCCTTCCTTCAACTGATGAATGTCATACCCGATTCCCACCCGCATACGTCGGCCCGTCCTTTTTCATCCGACTCCCAAACTAGTAAGAATACAGGAAAAAAGCAACCAGAGAAAAGAGAGGGTTTCCTTTTCCCTCTTTTGGTGTAGGGACAGGCCTGCGTGCCTGTCCGAATTTAGTTGCAGGATTTGACGGGGATGACTTTGACGTGGACCCGAGCCAGTCCCTTTTTGTGAAAGCCCAGTTTTTTGGCTGCTCCATAACTCACGTCGATAATGCGTTTCTTAGAGTCCGGATTATCAGCACTGGGAAAAGGGCCACGATCATTGACCCGGACGATAATCGATCGACCGTTCTCCAGGTTCGTGACTCGAACGTTGATCGGCAACGGCAAATGTTTGTGGGCAGCCGTCAAGCCCATCGGATTAAACGCTTCGCCGTTCGCGGTCACGTGCCCCCCCTTTTTGTTCAGGACCTCCTGCCCATACCATGAGGCAATACCCATCTGTTCATAGCGTTGGGCTTGCCGGAGGCTCAGTGGCACGTAACGTTTGCCCCCCACCACGTAAGGAGACGCTTTGACCTTCCCTTGGCACACGACCTGTTTGACCGGGTGCTTCTCAACCGTTTCAACGGTCGTACAGGCAGTGAGCAAGGCCGCGGCCAAGAAAACAGGGAGCAACCATGTTTTGGAGAGGAGCGCCGGTTTCGTTTGTGACATAGGTACTGGTTTTGTTGGTATGTGGCTCGCCAGGACGAAGGCGTGTGTCACAGGGAAGCTAAACCTGTCTCCGACGTTCTTAATCGGAGAATCGCCTCTCCCATGACCAGGTCTTCCGGGCGGGTTATTTTGATGTTGTCCGGACTGCCGTTAACGATGGAAACCCGACGCCCGATCCGCTCGACCAGAAACGCGTCATCCGTCGCCTCCACGCCGGCCTTCTGGCTTGACCGGTGTGCTTCCCGCAGCAACTCGACATCAAAGGCTTGCGGGGTTTGGGCCGACCAGAGTCGCTGCCGGTCGAGGGTGGTTTCAATCATCCCGTCCGGAGCCACCTGCTTCACCGTATCGTGGAGGGGGATCGCCACTATTGCCGCGCCATGGGTTTTGCCGCCGCCAACCACTTCTTCGACCATTGCACCCGTCACGAACGGCCGCACGGCGTCATGGACCACGACGATCTTCGTCCGCTCGTCGACAGTCTGTAATCCGTTCCAGACCGAATCCTGTCTCCGGGCTCCGCCGGCGGTCACCGCGCTGATTTTGGAAAAGGCAAATTGAGGCAGAAGTTCTTTTTGACAATACGTAACCGCGTCCCGGGGAACGACCAGAACGATTTCGGAAATCGTTCGACTCGACTCAAGCACCCGGAGAGCGTGGATAAGAAGCGGAACGCCACCCAATTGAAGAAACTGCTTGGGGGTCTCGCTCTCCATTCGCGTGCCGTACCCACCGGCCGGCACCACCGCGGCCACCCACTCATCCACGTGCAAAACTCAACACGTCCCGATCGGTTTCTTCACGCAGGCGGGTAAAAATCATCCGGCCCGCACTCGTTTGCAAAATACTCGTGACGACCACGTCCACGTTCTTGCCGATACAGCGTTTGGCATTATCGACAACCACCATCGTCCCATCGTCCAGATACGCCACACCCTGCCCGGCTTCCTTGCCCTCCTTCAACACGAAGACCCGCATCGTTTCGCCGGGAAGAACGACCGGCTTGAGCGCATTGGACAATTCGTTGATGTTCAGGACCTGCACGCCCTGAAGTTCGGCGACTTTGTTCAGGTTCAGATCATTGGTCAAAATCTTGGCGCCTAGCTTCTTACCCAATTCCACCAACTTGGCATCAACTTCCTTGATGTTGGGGAAATCGTCCTCGACAATTTCCACCCGGACGTCGTCATTCTTCTGAATGTGATTGAGAATATCGAGTCCGCGGCGACCCCGTGCGCGTTTCAATGAATCAGCTGAATCGGAAATATGCTGCAGTTCCTGCAAAATAAATTGAGGAATGACGAACTCTCCCTCCATGAAACCGGTTTCACACAGGTCCGCAATACGACCGTCAATGATCACGCTCGTATCCAGCAATTTAGGGGTGCGAAATCGTCCGGCAGGCTTTACATCAGTCACGGTTTGGGCGTCGCCATCGTACTCCCTGCCATAACGAACGCCCGACGTGAGACCGAGGTACGGAAAGATCAGAAGCGTGGCGAACGAGATCAACCGGAGGACGGGATGGGGCGCCAGGAAAAGAGTTAAGAAAATACACATCCCCGAGAGGAGCATGCCCAGGCTGAAGCCGATCCCGCCATAGACCAGGGTCCGGACAGGAAGCGGTTCCATGAAGGCAATCTCGGCGAGGATCACCGCCCCACTGAGCAAAGCGCCGAACCCGGCACCGAACACCGCATGGAGCATCGCCCCGCCGCCCGCAACGTATCCTGCCGCGAGCCCGAGCAGAATGCTGATGACCACAAAGCCGGCTCGTAGAGCCATACGGTCCCCTTTTGCGTGATGCATGCCTGGACATAGGAGACAAGTCTATTCCAGGCAGTGCCTGCCTGCACAATCCCAACCAACCAAACCGGTATTACTCACGACTCAAAAAATTGTTCTGTTGTTTCGACGTCTTCACGACTGCCGATGATCAGCGGAACGCATTGGTGGGGCGTCTTGGGGTGAATGGCGGAAATGCGCTCCACGCCCGTGCTTCCAATTCCCCCGGCCTGCTCCACCACGAAACTCAACGGAGCGGCTTCATACATCAAACGCAGTTTTCCCTCAGGTTTCTGCACGTCACCGGGATACAGGTACAGACCGCCCTTCAACAAAATCCGATGGACGTCCGCCACCAGACATCCCGTGTACCGTGAAGCATACGGTCGTCCGGTGGCCTTGTCATGAACATGAAAATAATCATCTACTTTCATCATATTTTTTGACCACTTATATCTATTTCCTTCATTGACACTATAGATTTTTCCACTGGAAGGAATCCGAATGTTCGAGGCAGAGAGGAGGAATTCACCGACTTCAGGATCAAGCGTAAATTGATGCACGCCTTCTCCACACGTATACACGAGAATCGCGGCGGTTCCGTACAACAGATACCCGGCGGCCACTTGCTCACTCCCCGTCTTCAGAAAATTTCCGACGGGGTCCATTCGATGAATGGAAAAGATCGACCCGAGAGATGCGTTGACGTCCACATTCGAGGAACCGTCCAGCGGATCGAGAAATACGGCATATTTCCCCGATCCTTCAACAGCCTCAGGACGTGCGTCTTCAGCACGAGCCACGACGAACGGCTCGTCCATTTCTTCGGAAACCACGATTTGCACGATCGTGCTATCCTGAAAGGCCTCCACAAACAACTCGTTGGCCCGTGCATCCATTCGCTGCACCCGTTCGCCATGGACGTTTCGCTCACTGGTCGCGCCGAGACTATCCGTAAGGCCCGCTACGCTCAGATCCCGGGCAATCCTTTTTCCGGCCGAGACAATTCCACTCATGATCGCGGATAAATCTTCCGCGCCATCGGCTTGTAGCTGTTGCTGTTCTAAAATATGGCGAGTGAGGGAGACCATAGGCGGTTTCCGGTATGAATCATTATAGGATCTTTGCGCAAAAAGTCGAGGCTCATTTCCGTGACGGTTTCCATTTCTCAATCAACGCCGTGGCCGACCCGACAATCACCCGGGCTTGCATCATGACGGGAACCCGTTCCTCCGTATTCGTTATCCAAATTCTGATGTTACCTTCGTTCAAGAAAATCCCCCGAAACGGCATAACGGCCAGCAGGCGAATCGCTTCGACCTCACCCCAGGGCCCGCTGACAAATTCGACGGCTTCGACCTTGACCTCGACCTTGTAGTTCTTTCGGTCGTGGTGAATATCCAAATACACCGAAGAACCCGGTTCGAGATTCGGCATCGTACGCAAGAAATACAAACACGATAACGGACCATGCGAACCGGGAGGAATGTCATGAAAAGAGGATTTGCCGTCTTTCACCACCGTGACCCGGTTGATCAGGCGATCAAACGTAACGTCGAATTCTTCATGACGATCGCCTTCCCTGCGCTCAAATAACAAACGACGGGGGAGCAAGGTCTCGGCATCGACAAGTGAATCCACATGGTTCTTGACCGGAAAAAAAACGGAAATAAAATCATTCGACCGAATCGTGGTCACCAGACGCCGGGCCGGATGCCCGTCGGCATCCGTCACTGCTTCCGTTTTCATGTATGCGTGACCGGCTGGAATACCCCACAGGGAGATCCCATAACGATAATCTTCGTTCGCTGGTGTAGCGAAAGCAAACGGAGACAGAGCCACCCCCAACAGGCAACCCAGGATCAACACCCCGATCCCGAACGTCTTATGTCGAATCAATCCGGCACGCATACGTTACTGTCGAGATTGTACACGACTTAGAGGAGACAGGCACATGCTTTCGGTCATTTCCTCCTTCCCTTCTTGTCATTCCCGACCCCGATCGGGAATCCAGCGTTTCTATTCCCCTCCTTTGTAAGGAGGGGCAAGGGGAGATAGAGGCCTTTGTAGCCGCGCCATCTCATGGCGTTTCTTTAAGAACAGGTTGATCGGAAGACGGTCAGACCCACGGAAAAGTTCAGGTCTTGCAGGCTCGCATATGACATAAAATGCATAGGAATTGACATAAAGTGATTTTCTGTCAATTTATTGACACTAATATGACATTATTTAACTGCTTTTACCTTTTTCATGATTTCCGAAGCGTGACGCGCCCAAGAACCTTGATTTGTCAGACGGTCAGGGGCTTTAGCAAAAACAGGCGATCATTGTTTTTGCGTCGCAACAGACCTGGTACAGGCTTCCAATTCCCCTTCCAGGTAGGTGCGGATGGCTTGTAACCGCTCGGTCGTGGTTGCTTCGAAACGGAGGACCAACGCCGGCTGTGTGTTGGAAGCGCGAATGAGTCCCCAGCCGTCATCGAAACACACGCGAACTCCGTCGATCGTGACTACTTCCCGGATCACGGGACCCGTATGGTGATTATTGTGCATAGGCGACCCCCCTGCCGCCTCGATCAGCCGGTTTCGTACTGCCTCGACCACCTGGAACTTCTCGTCATCCGGACACTCCATGCGAATCTCCGGAGTTACCTGCGTGGCCGGCAGATCCGCCAGCAGGGACGAAAAGGGAACCTGTGTGTTCGACAGGATTTCAATCAACCGGCATGAGGCGTACGTGGCATCGTCGTACCCGAAATAGCGGTCCGCGAAAAACATGTGGCCTGATATTTCCCCTGCCAGGGTGGCATCTTCTTCCTTCATCTTGGCTCTCATTACGGAATGGCCCGTCTTCCACATGACGCCGTTCCCTCCCCGTGCCCGAATGTCATCGTACAGACACTGGGAGGCCTTGGCATCGGACACGACCGTACTGCCGGGCCTGTCCTTCAAGAGATCCCGGGCAAAAATCAGAAGCAGGCGGTCTCCCCAGACAATCGTCCCTTGTTCGTCGATGGTCCCGATGCGGTCCGCGTCACCGTCGTACGCGATGCCGACGTCCGCTCGATGGTGCTTAACGGCTTGGATGAGATCCTGGAGATTTTCGACGACCGTGGGATCGGGGTGGTGGTTGGGGAAACGGCCATCGAGATCGTCGTACAACCCCGTGACGCGACACCCCATTTGCTCCAACGCCGCTTTTGCCACCAGGCTCGCGGCCCCGTTTCCGCTATCGATAACCACGTGCATACCTGTTCCGTCGACACCGGCAAAGTGTTCCTTGAGATACCGCAGGTAGGCAGGAATGACCGTTACCGTGGAAACGGTCCCCGACCCGGACTCATACACCCCAGCTTCGATCAGGCGCTTGAGTTCCTGAATGTCTTCACCGTGCAAGGCCATTTTGCCCAGGCACATTTTGAAGCCGTTGTATTCGGCCGCATTATGGCTGCCTGTGACCATCACGCCTCCGTCAACGGGCAACTCGTATAAGGCAAAGTAAAGCAACGGCGTGGGACACACCCCGATGTCCACGACGTTCACCCCCGTGGCCGTGATGCCGGCGAGCACCCGATCCCGGAGATCCGACGAAGTCAGGCGTCCGTCCCTTCCCAGAGCCACCGTTTGACAACCACGGTGCCGGGCCATGGTCCCATAGGCGCGGCCGATGGATTCCGCCACCTCGGAGGTCAGATCTTTCCCGACGATGCCGCGTACGTCATATTCCCGAAAGATACTCACGAGCGAGCACTCCCGTCGTAAGTTATACCCTGCGCGGCCAAAATCAGATCCGCCACTTCCCTGACCGCGCCTTCGCCGCCCTTGGCCTTGCACACGTACCGCACCTTTTTCCGAACAGGCTCGCGTGCGTTCGCAGGAGCGGCGGAAAACCCTACCGCCGCGAGCACGGGCAAATCCGGCACGTCATCTCCCACGTACGCAATTTCCTCGAGCTCGATGCCATACTTCGATGCAAGTTCGTTCAAGACCGCCAGTTTGTCTTTGACGCCCTGGTGAATTTCGGAGATACCGAGCTTGGCGGCCCTGACATTCACCAAGGGCGCTTGGTCCATGGTGATGATAGCCGTTACGAGACCGGCTCTCTTTAACAGGACCAATCCCAGACCGTCCCAGACGTTGAATTTTTTGGTCTGCTCGCCCGAGTCCGAGTAATAGAGCCCCCCATCGGTCAAGACCCCATCGACGTCAGTCGCGACCAGCCGAATTTTTTTGAGTATCCGGGCAAACCGTTGCGCACGCACGGGTATTCGTCTTGATCGAGCGTTCATTGCCATTTTTTCTCAACCGATTGGAGCGACATTAAAACACACTCCATTTGGTAAGCAAAGACTATTTACGCTTCCTTGAGTTTCCGTGGAGCATACGGCTCGTCGCCCGGATGATTGTAAATCGTTCGGGAATTCGTTGACAAAAACCGGGGCTGCCCACATCATGCTAATCCAACTGAATTCCCAGTCTGATCGACAAGAATGTGCAATCGCAGACCATCATGACCATTCTCGATCGCTACATCTTCAAAGAACTACTCGTCCCCTTCTTCATCAGCCTCTGCATCCTTTGCTTTATCGTCCTGACCAAGGAGATGTTGCGCCTGGTTGAATTGTTGGTCACCAACGGAGTGAGCCTCCTGGCTGTCCTGAAGATTGTCGGCAATCTCATGCCCTCTTTTCTGGTGTTGACGCTTCCCATGGCTTGCCTGATCTCGTCGATTACGACCTTCAGTCGATTTTCTTTCGACAAGGAACTCGTCGCCATGAGGGCAGCCGGACTCAGCTTGTTGCGGATCGCGGTCCCCGTGTTCGTCTTTTCATTTCTCGTTTTCCTAGGCACCCTGTTCCTTTCACAATGGGGACAGCCCTGGTCCTCGATTTCCCTGAAAAAACTGGCTATCAGCCTGATCCAGGACCAGTTGAACCTGGCCTTGGAGCGAGGTGTCTTCAACGAACCGACGAAAGACATGATGATTTTTGTTCCCACGCCGGAACCCGGCGAGAAAGCCATGGGCATTTTCATCCTGGATCAGCGAGACCCTGAGCAAGAGGTGATCATCACGGCCCAAACCTTTCAAATGCTCAGAAATCCGCAACGCAAACAATTCGGCATGCGCTTATATGAAGGCGAAATTCATCATGTTCCCCAGGACGGCACGCAACATCATCAGGTGGCATTTTCCACATATGATCTCAAGCTCAATCTGGCCCCTTCCCTCGCCGTCGAAACACCCAAACGGCCGGACTACGAACACATGATGGCTGAATTGACAGCATCCGGCTGGCGTGACACCAGGATGCTGCGCCGGCTCATGGAATACTATAAAGACCTGGGGTTTCCCGTGGCCACGCTCATCCTGGGGATCATGGGCATGCCGGTCGGAATTGTCTCGAAACGAACCGGGCGCATGAGGGGGTTTGTTTTGGGAATTTTCATCATGGTGGGATACTATCTGCTCAACGTGCTGGGTGAGTTTTCCGTCACGGCTTTGCTCCTTCATCCGTTTGCCGGAGCATGGCTCCCCAACGTCCTTTTACTCCTGATCACGGGTCTGCTCTTTTACCAAGCGAGTCGGCGATGATCCTTCGACTTCGCGCTGCCGCGCTACGCTCAGGATGAACGGAAGGGGGACCGTCGGTTCTGAGCGTAGCGACAGCGAAGTCGAAGATCGCTCAGGACAGGCAGGACAAGCATGAACATTTTATTTTGGTACATCGTCCGTCACTATCTCGGCATCCTGATCCTGTGTCTCACCGGCCTTGTCACCATTTACCTGGTGATCGACTTTTTTGAAAAATTGCGCAGGTTCCTGCGACATGACGCGGAGCTGTCCTCCATGCTCCTGTATTTCTTTTATAAAATCCCTGACATATCCTTTCAATTGGTGCCTTTTGCCATATTGATGGCTTCGCTTCTCGCTATCGGACTCCTGAACAAGAACCGCGAAATCACCGCGATGCGAAGTTGTGGGGTCAGCCTCTTTCACGTTACCATTCCGTTCCTGGCCGTCGCGGGCCTCGTCACGGTTATCCTGTTGGGCTTGACGGCAGTCGTGATTCCATTGGCCAATGCCAAGGCGGAATACATTCGAACCGTCGAGATCCAGAAAAAACCGCAGCCGCTTTCTTTTACCAGCGAGAATCTGTGGCTGTACATGCAGGACAACGCTCTCATGCACGTTCAACGAGTCGATCCGGCGGGCACGCAACTCCACAACGTCACGCTCTACCGGCTGAACGACCAATTCACGTTGGATGCCGTGCTCACGGCTGACGATGCCGCTTTCGCAAGTGAGCGATGGACCTTACACAACGTCGCGCAACGGGAGATCGAACCGGATGGGAGTGTCGAGATGGTTCACTGGACAACCCTCCCCTTGCAATTGTCCCTGACGCCCGATGACTTGATGGCCTGGAACGCTCTTGAGCCCGAACACATGACGTTGAACCAACTCGGGGCACACATCGAACACCTCCGGCAGGAAAAAAACAGCGTAACGAGATTTCTACTCGACTATTGGAAGCGAGTGGCATTTGCTTTCGTCCCCATCATCATGACGATCCTCGGTGTGTCCATCGGACTCCTCGAAATCGGCACCCGGACCGTCAGTATAGGAAAAGGCATTGGACAGGCCTTAGGCATCAGTTTCCTGTTCTGGGCGACAAATTCCATTGGCCTGACACTGGGAAAAAGCGGGGCGTTAATGCCCTCGGTTGCGGCTTGGATCGCATGCGTGATGTTTCTCATCGTCAGCCTCAACATTTTTCTGAAAGTGCGATACTGATCAACGTCTCACAAGGTTTGCCGAATCCAAAGAGAAAAACCATGCCCACAGAAACGCCTGATGGCTATACAATAACCGAATTAGTCCGTGCCATCGATGCCCGGCTGCATGGCCCGGAGGAACTCCGTATTACAGGCGTCAACAATCTCGAACAAGCCGGACCGGGTGATCTGGCTTTGCTGGCCAGTCACCGGTTGATGGACCAAGCCCTTCATTCGAGGGCGTCAGCGTTCATCGTTCCCGAATATTTTCCCGATTTGAACGGCGCCCAATTGGTCTCGACGCACCCCCAGTTTGATTTTGTGCGGTTGATTAACCGATTTTTCACAAAAACACCCGCTCCCACCGGAATCGCCGAAAACGTCGTGAAAGGCTCGAACGTCAGCTTGGGCGACGACGTATCCATCGGACCCTTCGTGACGATTGGCAGTCATACGACTCTGGGGCATCGGGTGACCCTCTACCCCGGCGTTTTTTTGGGAGAAGGCGTCACCATCGGTGATGATTCCGTACTTCATCCGAACGTAAGTATTCAGGACGGATGCCGGATAGGCGCCCGGGTCATTATCCATGCCGGAGCCGTGATCGGAAGTGACGGATTCGGGTACGTTCAACACGAAGGCCGTCATCACAAAATTCCACAACGAGGCATCGTGGTCATTGAAGATGACGTCGAAATCGGAGCCAACGTGACCATCGACCGGGCCACGCACGGAGCCACCCACGTCAGGCAAGGCACCAAAATCGACAACCTGGTCCAAATCGCCCATAACGTGACCGTGGGAGAACACGGGATCATCGTCGCCCAAGTGGGAATCGCGGGCAGTACGACGATCGGTAAGGGGGTCATGATCGGAGGGCAAGCCGGCCTGATCGATCACCTCACGATCGGGGATCAAGCCATGATTGCGGCAGGAGCGGGAATCGAAAAAGACGTGGAACCCGGTGCCAGAATGTCCGGGCGCCCCGCGATGCAGAGTACGGCCTTTTTCCGCTCCCATATCCTGGTGCAACAACTCCCGGAACTGAAGAAACAGATTTCGAATCTGGAAAAACGTCTTGCCGCGATCGAAGGCAAGCCACCCCAAACCCGCAAAACCAAAAAATCGACTTGAAGGAGTATTGACGAGGAAGGCCTGGTTATTTTTTGGCAGTCAAAGGAGGAATGACCGACCGCCAGGTAAACAACTTACCCCAAAAAAACCCCGCCCACGGCAAGGCAAACGCTGCCATATAGTCCAAAGACCCGGAACTGAAGCTCCACGCGGAAAGCCCGATCAACCCTCCTATCCCCAGCACGTAGGCTACCGGAACCAGACTCCGGCCGGCATGATCCAATTCCACGTCAGTCGATGCTTTGGCCGCTTTCTTGAGTCGTTGCGTTCCCCGGCTCTGGGAAGACTTCATGCGACTCGCCCAAAATTCAGGAAACGCTCGAAACAGATACCGGTGATAGCGCGTTTGGCCCCATCCAAGCAGAATGCCGGCCAGCATCAGCCCCGAACTTTTGATAAACGTCCATTCGTCATAGGTCTCGACAAACAACTGGTACACCAACGCAAAAATGCCGATGATCATGGCCAACAAGCCCAGCAACCCCGACGGGAACAGAATATAGGTGCGGATGTAGTTTTCGGCGAGTTGCGCCTCATTTTCCTTGCGTTGGGCCGTGATAATTTTTCCCATGGAATGCGCTGTCCGGGAAGATGAATTCAGGAATCGCTCGAAGGAGCACCTTCGACTGAAATGGGAACGGATTGTCGGGAATCTTCGGGAACCCGATAGTCGGCGTTGAGCCAAGCGCCGAGATCAACGAGTCGACATCGTTCCGAGCAAAACGGATAAAATGCGGAATCTTCAGAAGTGAGAGATCGACAACCTGGACACAGCGGTGACATGAAAAAAGTATAGCAAGACGCCACAAACAAGGGAACACACGTTTCCCTGGAAAAATGAGGCGGTGCTCACCGCAGGGTCCGGCTATTCTTCTCAAGTACCATTGCAAACTCATGCTCAAGCAGTGTACAAAGCCAGGAAGCACATGCCATGCGAAGAGAATCGGCAATTCACGCCATGAAGAGGGAGTCCTTCAATCTATGAAAAACGTCCAGATTGTTTTCAACATCCAAGTCCCCGATCACGTGTCTGAAGAAGAAGTGAACTCCAGACTCCATCAAGTGATCGGCTCCCTCATGGCTCAAGAATTTGGCGGCAATTCACTCATCGACCAGCCGGCCGGATCCCCCCCGGACGGTCACGACGGACAAGTCGGCCACGCCTGACTCCCCCACCCTCCCGTTTTCAAGTGGAAGAATTTGCCGACCATCCTCCACCCAAGGCTTTATACAATTGAACGACCGAAACCAGGTGCAGGCGATGCGTTTCCGTGAGGGATAATTCCGCATCGAAAAGATTTCGCTTGGCGATGAGCACGTCGATATAGCTTGTCACGCCCCCGCGATAACGTAGATTGGCAAGCCGTAACGCCGAACGTAAGGCCTCGACCTGTTCTATTTGCGCCTGGCGCTGTTCTCGCGCGGTTTGAACGGCGACCAACGCATCCTCCACTTCTTTGAAAGCCACAAGGATGGTTTGTTCGTATTGGGCCAGGGTCTGCCTGGCCTGCGCCTCGGCTGCGTCTTGCTGAAAGCCCAACGCGTTCGCGTCCAGCAGCGGTCCAACCAGGTTGAAGCCCGAGGCGCCGAACGCCGCTTCGGAGGTAAACAGATTCGATAACCGGGGACTAGCCACTCCGAGAATGCCCGTCAGGGTCACTTTTGGAAATCGTGCCGCTTTTGCGACCCCGATTCGGGCCGTTGCCGCGGCCAACCCTTGCTCCGCCTGCACAATATCCGGACGACGCTGGAGCAGTTCTGAAGGCAGTCCGGCCGGCACTTCGGGCGGCATCACCTGTTCCGTCAATAATGCGCCCCGTTTGATACTCGTTGGATTTCTTCCGAGTAACACGCTCAACTCATTTTCCTTCTGAATCCTCCTGCGCTCGAATTCGGCCACCCGCGCCGCGGCATTCGCCCGCTCGGACTCGAATTGGTCCGCGTCCAGCTTGGAGGTGATCCCCCCTCGCAGGCGAGCCCTGGCAATTCTGACCGATTCCTCCCAGGACTCCAGCGTGCGTTTCGCAATGTCCAATTGCATGTCGAATTGCAACAGATCGAAATAGGCCTGGGCCACTCCACTGACCAATGCCAGGACCACCGCCCGCCGGTTTTCTTCCCGGGCCAGGAGGTCCGCGAGCGAGGCCTCGGTTGACCGGCGGATGCGGCCCCACACGTCAAGCTCCCAGGCCAAATTGCCCAGTACGGAATAGCTGAAGTCACTGGGAAAGCCGTCCAGAGCAAAGCCTCCGGTTCGGCCCAGTGCCGGAAATCTGGAGCTGCCCTGCACTTGCGGGATGAAGCTTGTTCGAGCGGCAGCCAGCCTCGCCTCGAATTCTTCAATAGCCGATACCGCCCGTTTCAGATCTCTGTTTTCCGCCAAGGCGACGTTGATGAGTTCCTGGAGCGTCGGATCTTGCAACAACTCCCACCAGGGAAGATTCGCAAGAGACGGCAGGGAAGTCGGCCCCTCGACCATGCGAAACTGTTCCGAAACTTGCACCTCGGGTCGTGAGTAATCGGGACCGAGCGCGCATGCGCTCACCAAGCCGGAGAGAAGGAGGATGAGAAAAAAACGCACGTCAAGGTCCTCACTGATTCAATGGACGTTGTTTCCCGGTTCCCGCGTCATCAGGCAAAGAACGGCCGCCACGGTCAAAGAGTTTTCGAATCACCACAAAGAACAGCGGCACGAAAAATATGGCCAGAAACGTGGCAGCCAACATCCCGCCGAACACCCCGGTCCCGATTGAATGCCGGCTCGCCGCCCCGGCTCCGGAAGCAACCACGAGAGGCACCACTCCCAGGATAAACGCCATTGACGTCATCACGATGGGCCGAAACCGCAGGCGTGCCGCTTCGAGCGCCGCATCCGGCAGGGAGCGCCCGCTTTCGTAGAGCTTATTGGCAAATTCGACGATCAAAATGGCATTCTTGGCGGCCAGACCTATTAACGTCACTAATCCGATTTGAAAGTAGATGTCATTGTCCAGGCCTCGAACCCACACGGCGCTCAGTGCGCCGAGCACTCCGAATGGGACCGCAAGGAGCACCGCGAACGGAATCGACCAGCTTTCGTACAAGGCTGCCAACACCAGAAAAACCATGAGCAGCGCAAAGCCGAACACCATGATGGTTTGTCCTCCCGCATACCGTTCCTGAAAAGACATTCCACTCCAGTCAATCGTATAACCCCGTGGAGTCAAAATTTCATCCGCCATTTGTTCCAGGACAGCGAGCGCTTCACCCGAACTGAAACCCGGCGCCGCGCCGCCCAACACCAGTGCCGTGTTGAAGCCGTTGAAATGGGTGACCGGATCGGGACCGCTGGTAAATTCGGTGGTCACCACCGTACTCAACGGGATCATGCTGCTTTCCGAGCCGTTCTGCGCGCGAATGTAGATCTTGCTGATGTCTTCCGGCGTCGAACGGTATTGCGGGGGCGCTTCCGTCTGGACTCGATACACGCGGCCGAATTTGACGAAATCATTGATGTAGAAGTTTCCAAAGTAGGCCTGCATGGTATCGAACACGTCGGAAATCGGGACGCCAAGGGCCTTGGCGTGATCACGATCCACGTGGGCATACAAACGAGGAGCGCTGACGCGAAAGCTGGTACCCGCGAAGGCGATAGCGGGATGCTGTATGGCCTTGGCCACGAATTCCTGCGCGACCTCGGCAAACTCGGCGAAATCGCCCCCACCGGGGTCCTGGAGCTGGAGTGAAAAGCCGCCGGTGGCGCCCAATCCCATGATAGCCGGAGGATTGAACGCCAAAATCAGAGCTTCGGGGATTTCGGCAAATTTTTGAAAGGCGGCTCCGATCAGGGACTGGGCCCGTTGGCGGGCTTCCGGGCGTTCCTCCCAAAGGTGGAGGGGAATGAACATCGTGGCTTGATTCGTGCCCCGAGTATTGAACACGAAGTTTTGGCCGACCAGCGTATCGGTTGAATGGACCTCGGGGATCGTCTGAAAGTACCGCTCGACTTTTTCAACCACTTTGAGCGTTCGTTCTTTTGACGCTCCGTCAGGCAGTTGAACGATGGTGATAAAGTAGCCTTGATCTTCATCCGGCAAGAAACTTTCAGGAACGTTCTGAAACAACCCCCACGCACAGAATACGAGCACGGCAAAAATGCCGAGAAACACGGCCGATCGGGGCAGGATACGCCCCACCGTGCCGACGTAGAAATTTTGCGTCCAATCGAACGACCGGTTGAACAACCTCCACAACCCTCTCGGGTTGCGATGGCCGGATTTTAACACCGTGGCACAGAGGGCCGGACTCAACGTCAGCGCCACGAGCCCGGAGATGATCACTGACAGCGCGATGGTGACCGCAAATTGTTTGTACAATTCTCCCGTGATTCCTCCGAGAAATCCAACGGGCACAAACACCGCGGACAGGACGAGCACGCTCGCGATCACCGGTCCCGCCACTTCGGTCATGGCCTGCTTGACGGCGTCTTTTCTTGACAGGCCGCCTTGTGTCATGTGCCGTTCAACGTTTTCCACGACGATAATGGCGTCATCGACCACGATGCCGATGGCCAGGACCATGCCGAACAGGGTCAACGTGTTGATTGAAAAATCCAAAGCCGCCAGTCCGGCAAACGTGCCGATCAGGGAGACCGGAACGGCGACGGCCGGAATGAGCGTCGCGCGCCAGCTTTGCAAGAACAGGAACACGACCAAAATCACCAGCACCATCGCTTCCATGAGGGTTTTCACCACTTCCCTGATAGAGATCTCGATGAATTTCGTCGTGTTATAGGGAATATCGTAGGACACGCCCGCGGGGAACTGCCGGGCGAGTCGTTCCATCTCACTCTTGACCCGGTTCACCGTGTCCAGCGCGTTCGCCCCCGGAGAAAGAAACGTGAGGAGAAACGTATTGGGCCTGCTGTTCCATCGTGCCTGAAGATTGTACGATTGCGCTCCCAACTCGACGCGTGCGACGTCCCGCAAATAGACCATGGAGCCGTCGGGATACGCGCGAACGATCATGTTCTCGAAGTCCTCGACGTCACTCATGCGGCCTTGTGTAATAATCGGAATGGTGAGTTGAGTCCCTTGCGGCGCGGGTTCCCGACCGACGCGTCCGGCCGGAAAATCGCGATTTTGCTCACGAACGACGTTTGCAATATCCGTCGGCGTGAGATCAAGTTGAGCCATGCGGACGGGATCGAGAATGACGCGCATGGAGTAGCTCTGCCCGCCGTACACGAAGGCGTCTCCCACCCCGGGCAATCGTTTGATACTGTCGATCATTCGCAACAGGGCGTAATTGGAAAGAAACACCGTGTCATGTTTGGGATCGGCGGAACTCAATGCCACGACCGCCAGCAGACTCGGTGAAGTCTTCTTGACCGTGACGCCTTGGCGAATGACTTCATCCGGCAATTGTGGTTCGGCGAGCCGTTGCCGGTTTTGCGTTTGGACCTGGGCGATATCCACGTCCGTCCCGATTTCAAACGTGAGGCGCATGGTCATGTGACCGTCGTTGGTACTCGTGGAATCGTAATACAACAGGTTGTCGATGCCCGGAAGTTGGACCTCTATCGGCCGCGCGACGGATTCGGCCACGACCTCAGCGCTGGCCCCAGGATAGTCCGCGTCGATTTGCACCATCGGCGGCGTGATCTGCGGAAACTGCGCGACGGGCAAAATCCGTAACGACCCAAGACCGACCACGACGATGATGATCGACAACACCGACGCAAAGATGGGACGATCAACAAAAAAATGGGGACTCACGACTGCTCCCGCGTGGCTACTTCAGAACCCGGCGCATCCGAAGACGGAGCAGGCGGCTGATACGGAGCAGGGATGACCTGACTTCCCGGGCGAATCCGATGAAACCCTTCGACGACAACCCGGTCTCCTGCGTGAACCCCATCTTCAATGAGCCATTCCTGTCCATGCCAGGAACTGGCCGTGACTGCGCGGAGTTCCACCTTGTCGCCGTTCACGACGTACACAAAGAGACCCTTGGGGCCTTGCTGGACGGCCCGCTGGGGAACCAATATCGCGTCTCTTCGCATGTACCCCCGGACTCGAATTTTGACGAACTGCCCGGGAAACAGGGAATAAAGCGGACGACTGTCCCGGTCCCCGGGAAACATGCGCTGGCGCGCATTGGGAAATTTGAAGCGTGCCGAAAGCGAACCCGTCTCGGATCGAAATTGGATCCCGGCAAAATCCAGTGTGCCTTCGTGCGGATAGGTGGTCCCGTCGGCCATGATCATCATTCCTTTCAGTTGAAAAAGATCGGGCCGTTCCACGCGGTGTGCGGCCAACTCCCGTTGCCGACGGAGGATGTAACTTTCGGGCACGTTCACGTTGACGTAGATCGGATCCATTTGATGGATGCTCGTGAGCAGATCGCTTTGAGCCGATACCAGCCGCCCCTCATACAATCGGCTTCGTTCGGGCCGTCCCGCCACCGGCGCGACAATAAGGGTGTTTCGCAGATCGAATTTTGCTTTCTCCCAGTCACCCTTCGCCGTGACCAGCGCGGCTTTCGCCGCGAGGTTCTCCGCAATGGCGTCATCGACGTCTTTTTGGCTCACGGCTTGTTCGGCAAGCAACGGTCTGACCCGCGCCAACTCCGCGCGAGCCTGAGCCAATCGAGCGAGAGCCTGACCAACCCGACCCTTGGCGCTTGCGACCGACGCCTGAAAAGGAACGGGATCGATAAGATACAGCTTCTCGCCTTTCCTGACGTCACGACCTTCGGTAAACAAGACCTTCTGAATAATTCCGGTGACCTGTGACCGAATCTCGACCGGGCGGAAGGACGCCGTCTGACCGATGAATTCCACCTCATCAGGTATGGTTTTGGCGACAATGGTCATGACCTTCACTTCAGGGGGCGGCGGCGCAGGCGGCGGGCCTCCCTCCTGTTGGCAGGCAGTCAACCCAATCAGCGGAAGAAGAAAACTCGTCAAGACCAGTTTGGTGGCCGACCTTTTTTCACTGTGAAATGGCTTGTTCATGAAAAAGACCTTCGATGATTTCCCGGTTTATTGATGACATTCAGCCCTGAAACTTCATGCAGTTCCTAACAGGCACATAACCCTTCTCAATTTCCTCGAACCCTACCGACAACATTTGATCGACCGTTCCAGATTTTGCACATAACAAGCCACGTGTGTCAAAAGCCGTGCTTTCATGACACCCCCTTTCCGAAACCACCGGCAAATCATGGCTGATCCCTTGTTACGCTCTGCTCAGGATTAGTGAGGGGAAACTATTGAAGATGGAGTAAGCGTGCGCGTGCAAGATCAAGGTAACTCAACGTTCCGACCGGCCGACCATGTTCATCCAGCACCGGCGCCTTTTTCACGCCTTTCAGGTAGAACACTTGCAAGGCCTCGTGGATTAACTGATCGGACTGTAGCGATATGACTTCCTGGGAGACGTTGTCTTTCAGGATTCCGGAAAACTTCTGTTGCTGGGCTGCGAAACGGAATAAGTCAGTTTCCGTCAACAGGCCGGTCAACTTTCCGTTGTCATCTACCACCACGAGTACGTTCTGATGGCTTTCAGTCAACTTCTGGATCGCTTCGGCTATTGTCGCCGACTCGGAAATCGATACCGGTGACGCGTTCATGAGATCGATCACCGGAGCATGAAGAAGTTCTTCCGACCAAGTTGAGGGCCTTAAAAACTCTTCCAGCGGACGTCTGGTTGCCGTGGAGCTGAGCAATTGCCGAAGTGACTTGAACAGATCAACGAAAAGTTTGAACTCTTTTGACGCGAAGACGAGCAGCGTCGCTTGCGTCTTCGCCGTCACCGTGACCCGTCGCGCCAGACCGTAAAGAAGAGAACCTTCGCCAAAATGGTCTCCCTGAGTCAATTCATCCGTCCATAGAATTCGACCGTCGCTATCGCGTCTTGTCGCTTCAAGAATTCCGTTCTCGACGATGTAAAACCCATTGCTTCGCTCACCCTGATGAAAGACAATATCACCTGGTTCGATGTGAATTCGGGCCAATTTTTGTGTTTTCCGCAAATCCCAATAATTGAGATCAGGCGGGAAAAAGAGTTCGAACGTCCAATCAATAACCACCCGAAGCTTACGGTCCAGTCCAGGCAACTTTAACAGATGAATGGTCCGTGTGAGCCACCATGCGAACAGGCCGCTGAAGCGAAACCCGAGAATCGAACAGACGCCCTTATGGTGACCGATCGTGGCCATCTGCCCAAGCATCTTGAATCGAAACGGGCGAAGAGAGGCATGGGTGAACGTTGCGGCGATATTATCCGCTGCCTGTTTGCCCAACGGCATTGCGAATTGGGCGGTTGGGGGACAGCGATGGCCGTATCCATCCGGATTAGCCGCTCCATCGCCGATCGCCCAGACATTCTCATATCCTTTGACTCTTAACCATCCATCCGTCAGAAGCTTGCCTTTCTCATATTCAGCCTCCAGATCCGAGAGCACGGGATTGGGAGCATTCCCAATGGTGCAGATGACATTTTGAGCTTCGAGACGCGTTCCATCTTTCAGTCGGATATAATCACTACTCACGGACATCACACGTTGTTTGACCAACACGACCATGCCTCGCTTTTCCAGGGTTCTTTGGGTAAAACAGCCAAGATTTTCGCCGAGTTCCGGGAGTAAATGAGGGCCGGAATGAACTAAAGTAACTTGCAAGTCCGAGACATCCAGATTTCGATAAAAACGTCTCGCGGTGAGCAGCAAATCCAAGATTTCACCAGCCGTTTCAACCCCACTATAGCCGCCTCCGACAATGACAAAATGGAGAAGGCTTTTCCGGTGCTGCGGATTCGGCTCCAGACTCGCTTCTTCAAGTCGCCGGACAATGTGCTCGCGAAGAGACAGGGCATCCGCCAGCGTTTTCAAGAAAAGCGCATGCTCCATCATCCCCGGCACCGCTCGCAGGTTTGTCCTGGTTCCGAGAGCCAGAACTAAATGATTGGCCTCAATAGGTTCTATTTCAGGTCCGTCATCGGCATCAAATTCAACCCGCCGGTGATCGAGATGTATTTTCGAAACCTCCGCCCGCATCAGGGCACAACGGCGAAGGACGATTCGAATGGGGTTCGTCACGTGTCGAGGTTCGATGCTGGCGCCGATGACTTCGGGTAAAAATGGTTGGAAGACGAAATAATTTTCAGCACTGACCAAAAGAATCCTTTGGGCGGACGCTTTGCCCCACAATTTTTCCAGACGCTTGGCACAAGTCAGGCCAGCGAAGCCACCCCCAAGAATCACCACGTCCCAGTTCTTCTTCATGGAACCCCCATGGACTTCTTCCGGAGAACGATTTACAGAAATTTTACGCTGAATGGAAGTTTGATTAAAGTTGGTGGGAAAGAGTTGGAGCGGGTGAGGAGATTCGAACTCCCGACCAACGGCTTGGGAAGCCGATGCG
>VXOF01000103.1 GCA_009840285.1 Nitrospira sp. SB0662_bin_26 | reverse complement strand
CGATCGGCGCTTCGGTACGAGTTTGAGCCTGTAACGTCCCGTTCTTCATGCGTTTCGGAACGGGGTTCTCGACGGGATCGAGCAGCTTTCGGGGTTGAACTTCAGGAGCGCGAACCCTTGCGGAGGATGGGCGCCCCTTCTTGCCCCGTTGGCTCTTTGTTGCCACTACCGACTTTTCTTTGCGTAGTTTGGAGGCGATCGTCTTTGCCATAAAGGACCCTTGTCATGGAGCTAAGGTGGAGGAGGCTAACCCGGCTTTTCTACCGCGCAACGCTTCGATTTGGGAATTCAGACAATCCACGTCATCCGTTCGTTGCTCTCGTTCGGCGATTCGAAGCTGAGCAATCAATTCGTCCAGCCGGGTTCTCAAATGTTTTTGTGACAACGCTCTCAAACAACCCTGAATATACTCATCGCGGTCTTCGAAATGCGTCACGGACACCGCCAACTCCGCGACCGAATCGCGACACGTCTCATCCAACCCGGTTTCCGCGAAGAATCCCGACAAATCGATGCCTCCTGCCGCGTCGAGATGTCGCATTCCTATTTCCACGAGCCGGCGATAGAGGGGTGACCGGAAAGCCTCAGGCCGCAACTCCTTGAGGTGTTCCGGATGCAAGCTCCCCTGCACCATGAACGAGACGATTTCGCGTTCCTCTCGAAATTCCCTTGTTTCGTTGCGTCGATTGCCGGACGTTGGTGCTTTCCCTTGAGATCGAGGCCCCCCCTGACGACGATCGAGCACGGCAGAATATCGATCGAGCAGCAATTGCGGCTTGACGCCCAGTCGCTCGGCGACGCGCTGGATCTGTTCGTTCTTTTCAATAGGGTTTGAACCTTTGGCCAGGATGCGGAGTATGTCGTCGACTCGCCGGGTCCGCTCTTCGATCGTTGCGTGGGTGGCCCCTTCCAGACGTTGAGCCACGGCCCACTCCAACAACGTCAGGGCTTGCTCCTGCAATGCGAGAAAATCTTCCGCCCCATGCGCCCGAACGTAGGAATCCGGATCATGCCCCTCAGGCATGACCACAACCTTGACGGTGATCCCGCTCTCACGAAACACGTCAAGCGCGCGTAACGCCGCGCCGGTCCCCGCGGCATCGCCGTCGAAGATCAGCACAACGGTGTTGACGAACCGACGCAGCAAGACGGCATGCTCGGACGTTAGTGCGGTTCCCAAGGGTGCGACAACCTGGTGAATACCCGCCTGATGCAGCGCCAACACGTCGAAGTAGCCTTCGACGAGCATCAGAGAGTCAAGGTGCGGGGTCGTCTCCCGCGCCTTGTGCAACCCATACAACACACGACCCTTCTGAAACAGCGCCGTGTCCGGAGAATTCAGGTACTTGGGGGTGCCCTCTTCAAACACCCGGCCGCCAAATGCAATCACCTTGGCGCCCAGGTCGTGGATCGGCAGCATGACCCGGCCGCGAAACCGGTCATAGAATCTCGCGGACTTCGAGGAGCCCTGGGCATCCTTGGCCGCCACCAGGCCCGAGGCGGCCAGGTCGGAAGGAGTCGCGCCTTGCCTGGTTAAATGGTTGGTGAGTCCGTCCCACGAAGGCAACGCGTATCCCACGCCGAACTCTTTCAGGGTCGGTAATTCAAGACCACGTTCGGCGAGGTATGCCAAGGCCGACCGGCCTTTGGACGGATCATGCAGATTCTGCTGAAACCACGTATTGGCCAAGGCATGGAGGCCTTCCAATCGTTTTCGCTGACCCGTTTGGGATGGCGAAAAGCCCTGTGACGCAGGAAGCGGGATTCCCGCCCGTTCGGCGAGATCTCTCACCGCCTCCGGGAACTCCAACCCTTCCTTCCGCATCAGGAAGGTGAAGACATCGCCTCCGGTTCCACACCCGAAACAGTAGAACATCTGTCGCGCGGGGGTCACGGTAAACGACGGGGTCTTTTCCTGATGGAACGGACAAAGGCCTCGAAAATTCTGACCCGTTTTCGACAACGTGACATAGCGGGACACCACGTCCACAATGTCAACGGAGTCACGGATTTGTTGAAGGGTAGCGGGAGGGATTCCAGCTCGTGCCGTTGTCAAGGCTCTTCTCCGAAGCCTCTGTCGGTACCCTCTTTCTGGAAGAGCTAGGCGGTCACAACTTGTTGGAAAATAATGCTTTTCGCACTATACCAGGGATATGCCGACAAGTCAACCTGCGGGAAAGCAGCGTGCCGGTTCTCACCGGGATTACTCCGGCTCTCTGATACCCGTTTTGCCGAAGCGTTTGCCGAGTTCCTGCTGAATTGCCGTCATGGGAATATCGCAATGCCCCATGGCCACGATGGTGTGAAAGAGCAGATCCGCCACCTCGTGTATGATTTCTTCCCGGTGTTCCGTTTTGACGGCCAGCACGACTTCCCCGGCCTCCTCCACGACTTTTTTCAGGATGCGATCCGGTCCGTCTTTCATCAAGGAGGACACGTAGGAATGCTCTTGTGGATGAGCCTTCCGTTGCCGGACCATTTCATACAGTCGATCGAAAACGCTTCCATTCGCCTCTTCATCGCCGTGCGTCGCCGCCACGCCCTGAGGCGTCACTTCCGAAAAAAAACACGTGCGGGCTCCCGTATGACACGCGGGCCCGGTGGGTTCGGCTTTGACCAGGAGAACGTCCCCGTCACAATCAAGAAACACCCGTTTGCTAAGCAGAAAGTTGCCGGAGGTCTCCCCTTTTTTCCAAAGCTGTTGTCTCGAACGGCTCCAGAAGTGCACGTACCCGGTTTGCAACGTCTCATCGAGCGCCGCCCGGTTCATATACGCCACCATGAGGACTGCGCCGTCACGCCAATCCTGGACAACGGCAGGCACCAGCCCGTGTTCATCGAACTGCACCTTGAGATCGTTGGAAGCCGCGCTCCCGTCAGATTCCACAGCCATTCACGATACGCACGGGAAGCCCGTGTTCCTTGAGGTAGGTTTTTGCGTCACCGATACTGTAGGTTTGATAATGAAAAATCGAGGCCGCAAGCACGGCATCGGCCTTTCCCTCTCCGAGGGCCTCATACAGATGCGCTATCGTTCCGGCTCCACCGGACGCGATGACCGGAATGGACACGGCTTCCGAAACGGCCCTGGTCAGCGGCAGGTCATAGCCGTCTTTGGTGCCGTCCTGATCCATCGAGGTCAACAGGATTTCACCGGCCCCTCGTTCTTCCATGTGTCGGGCCCATGCCACGGCATCCAATCCCGTGGGGTTGCGTCCCCCGTGGGTGAAAATCTCCCATCGAGCGGAGCCCGCTTCCTTGACCTGTTTCGCATCGATCGCCACGACAATGCATTGGGACCCGAATCGACGGGCCCCGGCCGTCACGAACTCCGGATCCTTCACGGCGGCTGTATTGATGCTGACTTTGTCCGCCCCCGCGTTCAGCAATTGCCGGATATTCTCGAGGGTACGAATTCCGCCACCAACCGTGAGCGGCATAAACACCTGCTCAGCCGTGCGGGACACGATGTCCAGCAGCGTATCCCGATTTTCGTGAGAAGCAGTGATGTCCAAAAAACACAGTTCATCGGCACCAGCTTGATCGTAGATCTTCGCGACCTCGACCGGGTCCCCGGCGTCACGAAGATTCACGAAGCTCACGCCCTTGACCACCCGGCCATCCTTCACGTCCAAACAGGGAATGATGCGTTTGGTCAACATCCCCGCCTCACGCACGAGCCTCGGCCAACGCCGCGGTGAGGTCCAACGTGCCTTCGTATAAGGCCTTACCGACGATGACCCCGATAATCTTTTGCCCCAATTGTTTGATCGCACGGATATCCTCCACGCGCGTCACTCCCCCCGAGGCGATCAGGGGAACCGGAGACGCCTGCATCGCCTCCCGCAGAGCCGATACGTTCGGCCCTTCCAACATCCCGTCACGACTGATTTCCGTAAAGATGACCCCGGCGAGCGGATAGTCCTTCAAGGAAGCCAGCACGTGCTCCGCCGTCGACTCGGAAAGATTTGTCCAGCCGTGCAATGCGACTTTTCCTTGTTTCACGTCGACCCCGACGAAAATTTTCTCAGGGAAGCTCGCACAGGCATCGTCGAGAAACGCCCGGTTTTCCAATACGGCCGTTCCCAACACCACCCGGCCGACGCCATAAGAAAAATACTCTTCCATGACCTCCAACGATCGTATCCCCCCGCCCACGTGAATCGGGATGGAAACGGCCCCGGCAATCGCTCGCACCTGCTCCATGTTGTGAGGTTTCCCGTTGACCGCGCCGTTGAGATCGACGATATGCAACCGTTCAGCGCCCAAGGCTTCCCATTGCCGGGCCATGGCCGCAGGATCGTCTGAATAGGCCGTCTCCTGCGCCATGTCGCCTTGCCGAAGTCGCACGCACCGCCCGTCCTTTAAATCAATTGCCGGGATAACCATCATACGGCACGACTTCCTGTCGTTGAGTGTGAACCTCGAATGAAGTATCTGAGTGAGGAAGGCCGGAAACGCTATCTACTCCGTACCCAAGGGTAAGCTTTGCAGCACGCGAACGACCCCTGTGCGCGCCAGCTCTTCGGCCGTAACAAACGTCCCCCCCCGTTCGAGGAATCCCTTGAAATCGTGAGTCAGCGGTTTTTGCTCTTCGAAAAAATCGCCCACCCACAATACCTCGCCACCCCGGGCTCCGACCAACCGGAATTCGAACCCGACGGCCGCGGGATGAGCGGCGAACTTTGTGCCTTCCCGTTCACGGTACACTCGGACAACGCCCTCAAGAACCGCTTCCACACCCAGCCGTTCTCCCAAGAGACGAGCCGATTCCCGACTATTCCTGGCTTGGGCAGATCCCTCCGGGATGTCAAGGATCTGTCCGACGGTTTCAGGCGGGATGACTTGGATCCGAGGCTTGAGCCTCAACTGGGAATACACCATATGCCGGATCATGTCGGGAACGGAATCCGGCACGGAAACCTGTACCGGGCGAGACCGGCCGGGAACCGAGAAACCGCTGACACTCCCCAAGGATTGATGGATCTGCGGATTTTCAAGGTCCGCCGGAGGCGGCGTCCTGAACGCCAGCGAGATTCCCCGCTCCCTTTTAGCGACGCGAAACGGCGCAATCGCGACCTTGTGGATGGCCCGGGGAACAAAATGAGGATGCGATTTAATACTGACCGTGTCCGGGGCGCACGCCCCACACCCCCAAAGCAGAAGGAATGTCGCCGACAGCCAGCGAGCCTGTCGCCGGCGCGCGCCGGTGGTGGTGAAAGCGCTCAATGCCATGCCCCGAAATTCTTGAGCAATTGAAGCCCGACCTTTTGACTTTTTTCCGGATGAAATTGACAGGCAAAGACCTTTCCCCTGGTCACGCTCGACACAAAAGGAACGCCGTACCGTGTTTCGGTACACACCACGTCGGCCTCTTCCGGTTCCACGTAATAGGAATGGACAAAATAGACGTGGGCCTCCGGACTGATGCCTTCGAATAACGGCATGGGCCGCTTCACCTGAATCGTGTTCCAGCCCATATGCGGAATCTTTAACGACGCCTGAGCCGATCCGGCAGGAAACCGTTTCACTTTACCTTTGAAAATATTCAACCCCTTATGCACGCCAAATTCTTCGCTTTCCGAGAAAAGGACCTGGAACCCCACGCAAATGCCCAGGAACGGCTTGTCCTGAGCAATGGTCCGGCGCAACGGCTCGACCAGACCGAACCGTTGGAGATTGTGCACGCAATCGCCGAAGGCCCCCACTCCGGGAAGTACGACGTGGGTTGCTCGATCAATGATCGCAGGATCGTTCGTCACGACCGCGTGATGACCGACGGTTTCGAAGCCCTTTTGGACGCTTCGCAAATTCCCTCTCTCATAGTCGACGATCGCGATCATGGCTGCTTCATCACTCCTCGCTCCGAAATCAACCCTCCCGACCGGCTAGGCGAGAACCCCTTTTGTGGAAGGCACTCCAACCACCCTCTCGTCCTGGCGAGTCGCCTGATCCATGGCTTTTGCAAAAGCCTTGAATACGGCTTCGATCATATGGTGAGGATTCCGGCCGTACCGAACGTTGACGTGCAGATTCAACCCGCCTTGAGTTACCAGGGCCTGAAAAAAATCTTCGAACAAGCCGAGATCAAACCCTTTCACTTCCCGATGAGACAGCGTCACGTTATAGACCAGAAACGGCCGCCCGCTCAGATCGACCACGACTTCCGCCAACGTTTCATCCAGCGGGACGGTGGCCCACCCGAACCGGCGGATCCCGGCTTTGTCTCCCAGCGCTTCCCTGAAGGCGCTCCCCAACACCATGCCGATATCCTCAACCGTATGGTGATCATCGATATGCGTATCGCCCTTGGCCTCGAGCACGAGATCAAACAATCCGTGTCGCGCGAAGGCATCCAGCATGTGGTCCACGAACGGAACGGGTGTGGCAATCCGGCGTTCACCCGTCCCATCCAGTCCCAATTCCACACGAATGGCGGTCTCGGAGGTGGACCGGTCTACTGACGCCCATCGCGATTTCCTTGAAATATTCATGATCCCCGGCTTTCTATGGAACGGGCATGGGCCTGTAACCCCTCCATGGCAGCCAACCGCGTGACGTAGGGAGTGACGACTTTCAGTTGTGCTTTGTTATACGCCACCACGTTCGTTCGTTTTACGTAATCATCCAGGGACAAAGCCGAAAAAAACCGCGCGGATCCCCCGGTCGGCAGCACGTGATTCGGGCCGGCAACGTAATCCGCCACGGCCGGCGGAGTATAACCCCCCATGAATACCGCACCGGCATGCCGAATTTTGTTTACGTAGTCGAAAGGCCTGGGCAACAGGACCTCCAAATGTTCGGGGGCCACGGCATTGGCCACCTCAAAGGCTTCGTCAAGATTCGACACGACGAAAATTTTACCATATTGGCTGACGGAATGCGTCGCAATATGTCGACGCGTCAGCTTCGTCAATTGCAAGCGAATTTCCCGCGCAACCTTCCTGGCAAACGCGGCCGAGGGCGTCACAAGGTAGACGCGGGCCTCTTCATCGTGTTCGGCTTCACACAGCAGGTCGGCGGCGCAGTGGGCGGGATTTGCGGGTTCATCCGCAATCACCAACAGTTCACTCGGTCCGGCGATCATATCGATGTCGACGGTCCCGTACACGGCTCGTTTGGCCGCGGCCACGTACATGTTTCCCGGCCCCACGATCTTATCCGCCCGGGGAATCCGCTTGGTGCCATAGGCCAGCGCCCCGATCGCCTGCACGCCGCCGATCCGATACACTTCATCGACGCCGGCGAGATCCGCCGCGACCAAGAGATAGGGATCAATGGCCCCCGACGCGGTGGGACTGCACATGATGACCCGTGGCACCCCGGCTACTTTGGCGGGGATCGCGTTCATCAGGACCGTGGAGGGGTACAAGGCTTTGCCCCCGGGCACGTACAAACCCACGACGTCCAATGGCGTGATGAGCTGCCCCAGCTTCACGCCTTTCTCTTCACTGACCCACGTCGATTTGCGTTGTTTGCGATGAAACGCCCGAATGCGCCGCGCGGCGAATTGCAGGGCTTGCAGATCGGTTCCTTGAACGGCGGCATACGCCTGCCGAATCTCTTGCGAGGAAACCCGAAACCGTTCGGGTGACAACGCAAGCCCGTCAAATTTCCTGACGTAGCGCGCGACCGCGGCATCACCGTGTCGTTCGACGTTCTTCAGAATGCGTTTTACGCGAGTTTCAATCTCGGCGTGCTGCCGCGCACCGCGATTGCAGACTTCAGCCAGTGCCCGGGGATAGACTTTGGATTTTGAAGAAATAACGTTCATCACGCCATCAGGCGCAGGCCGTCCTGGGACGACTCTTGCGCAGCCTGTTAATCATGGTGGTAATCGCCTGATGCTTCATTTTCAAACTGGCACGATTCACGATCAAGCGTGCCGTGGATTCGGCAATCGTTTCCATTTCCTCGAGATTGTTGGCTTTCAGCGTCTCTCCGCTCGACACCAAGTCCACGATACGATCCGCCAAACCCACCACCGGCGCCAATTCGATCGACCCGTACAATTTGATGATCTCAACCGGAATGCCCTGCCGGTTAAAATGCCATTCCGTGATGTTGGGATACTTCGTGGCGACCCGCAGTTTTGACGATAAGCGCGTGCGCTCATCCAGTCCCGCCAGGGCCGCGACGGAGATCCGGCACCATCCGATCCGCAGATCCAGGGGTTCATACACGTCCAGTTGTTGCTCCAATAACAGATCTTTCCCTGCCACACCCACGTCGGCGGCGCCATACTCCACGTACGTCGGCACGTCCGTGGGACGGACAACCAAAAAAGACAGCCCGGACTGCGGCACTTCGAAAGCCAGTTTGCGATCGTCAGCGGACAATTCCGGGCTCAGATAGCCCGCTTTCTGAAACAAGGCCAGTGTCTGATCCAGGAGTTTTCCCTTCGATAGCGCGACGGTGACCATGTCACTCATAAGGAACCTCTGATTTAATGCACTATCGGGCGCAGGGCTGCGTTGTGTCCTCGCTCAACCCTCACCTATCTCTCTGATAAGCCTCGGGTTTCGCTCCGGGACGCCTTGCCCTGCATCCCGCTATCACAATAAATCAGAGGTTCCATGACCGGAGCCCTCTCGACGAACCGAAGCGCCCAAGCCTTGTAATTTATCTTCGATCCGTTCGTATCCCCGTTCCAAATGATAAATTCGGGAAATCCGCGTTTCACCCTCTGCAGCCAACCCGGCCAACAGGAGCGCGGCACTGGCGCGCAGATCCGACGCCATGACCGGCGCGCCCGTCAAACGGCCTAATCCTTTCACAACCGCGCGGTGTCCATCAACCGCAATCACCGCACCCATGCGTTGCAATTCCGGGACGTGCAGAAACCGCCCCGCAAAGACCAATTCGGTGATGACGCTGGTTCCTTCCGCCAAACACATCAAGGCCATCATTTGCGCTTGCAGATCCGTGGGGAACCCCGGATAGGGAAACGTTTGCACGTCTTGGGCCTGCAACCGGGCTCCGGCCTCAATGGTGATCGACCGTGTCCCCTCCGACAGGTTGGCGCCGCATTGCTTGAGTTTGGAAGTCACGACCTCCAGATGTTCGGGCACGCATTGATCCACTTCGATCCGCCCACCCGTCATGGCTCCGGCAATCACGTACGTTCCCGCTTCAATCCGGTCGGGAATGACTTCGTGATCCGAGCCACGCAACGCCGAAACCCCTTCGATGACAAGACGTCCGGATCCGGCCCCGGAAATCCTGGCCCCGCGTTTGATCAGGAAATCGGCCAGATCGACAATTTCCGGCTCCATGGCGGCATTGTTGATGACCGTGGTGCCTTTCGCGAGACAGGCGGCCATCAATAAATTTTCGGTGCCGGTGACGGTCGGAACCTCGAAATCGATGCGTTGGCCTTCCAACTTCGGGGCATGGGCCCGGATGTAGCCGTAATCCACGGAGACCGTGGCCCCCAGCTTTCGCAGGCCATCCAAATGGAAGTCGACCGGCCTCGGACCGATGGCACAGCCACCCGGGAGGGAAACGACGGCTTCCCCAAACCGGGCTAACAACGGACCCAATACCAGGATGGAGGCCCGCATGGTTTTGACCAGCTCGTACGGCGCCTCGAGTGATTGGACGTGAGTCGCGTCGATAACCGCCCGCCCCTCCTCCTGCTTGACGGAAACGCCGAGTAAGCTGAGAAGCGTCATCATGGTGGCGACGTCTCTCACCTGAGGCAGGTTGGAAATCGTGCATTCTCCTCCCCCTAACAGGGTCGAAGCCAAAATCGGGAGCGCCGCATTCTTGGCGCCGCCCGTCCGGACGCGCCCTTCCAGGCGCTGCCCTCCCGTGACGATCAAACTGTCCATGACGACGACGTTCGCTCCAGGCAAATCACGCGATCGACACCCGCCTGATCGCGCCGGATCGTTTTGACGATGAACGCTTCGCCGACTTTTCGACGAACGTTCTCTGACTGATGCATTCCCATTTCCATGACCAGAATCCCGCCCGGATGCAACAACGACGGACTCTCCGCAAGCAAACGATCGTAGAACGCCAAACCGTTCGAACCGCCATCGAGGGCAGGAAGCGGCTCAAATGCCCGGACTTCCCGTGGCAGGCGCTCGCATTGCTCCGACGGAATATACGGTGGATTCGAGACAATGACCGACACCTTGCCCTCAAACGCGCCGGCTGCCAGCGGTTCGAGACATTCGCCCCGGAAGAAGCGTATCCTATCGGCCACGCCATGACGCTGCGCGTTCTCGCTGGCCACTTGCAGGGCCTGGGCACTGCAATCCGTAGCCGAGACGGTGGCGCCCGGGCAGTCCAGAGCCAACGAGACGGCCAGGCAGCCCGACCCCGTTCCCATATCCACCATGTGACAGTCGACCGTCGAAAAGTGTGAGGCCAGGACTTCCTCGATGAGCAACTCGGTTTCAGGCCTGGGAATCAACACGCTCGAGTTCACGAGAAAGTCGCGTCCGCGAAAGACCTGGGTGCCCATGATATATTGCAGGGGTTCCCGTGACGCCCGGCGCCGAAACAGCGGTTCGGTTCTCGCCCAATCTGCCTGTCCGACCCTAGCATGTGGATCCGCATACACCCTGAGACGCGAGACGCCCAAACCGGCTTCCAGCAGCCAGAACGCTTCATTGTCCGCATTGGTCACCTCGGCGGCTTGAAGGATCGCCACGCCCCGTTGATAGGCTGATAGGAGTGTGGACGGGAATGGCAAGGAACTGTCAGGAGCCGCCATATCGGTCTGCATCATCAGTTGTTGGACGCGATTTCAGCCCCACGACTCTCCGGCTCACGAGCATCGTGCAACGCCTTCACCAATTCCTCTAGGTCTCCGTCCAGGATCGATTCCAGCTTATGCAAACTCAGCCCTATCCGATGGTCCGTGACGCGATTCTGCGGATAATTGTAGGTGCGGATCTTTTCACTTCGCTCACCCGTCCCGACCTGAGAACGCCGATGCTCGGCAATCGACGCTTCCTGTTTTTCACGTTCGGCGTCGCCGATGCGGGTTCGAAGGGTGCGCATGGCTTTTTCACGATTCTTGAGTTGCGACCGCTCATCCTGACACGTGACCACCATGCCGGTGGGAATATGGGTTATTCGCACAGCCGAATATGTGGTATTGACGCTCTGACCTCCCGCGCCCGAGGAACAGAACGTATCGATGCGAAGATCCCTCGGATCGAGATGCACGTCGACGTCTTCAACCTCCGGCATCACCGCCACGGTCGCCGTGGACGTATGAATGCGGCCGCTTGCCTCCGTACTCGGAACTCTTTGGACACGGTGCACACCACTCTCATATCGAAAGGCGCCGTACGCTCCCTTACCCTCGACCAGAAAAATGGCTTCCTTGATCCCGCCGATGCCAGTTTCGTTCGCATCAATCATCTGCACCCGCAACCCGCGGTTCTCGGCATAACGCATGTACATGCGCAACAACTCACCGGCGAACAGCCCGGCCTCTTCGCCGCCGGTCCCGGCTCGTATTTCGACGAATGAGTTTTTGTCGTCTTCGGCGTTGCGGGGATGCAGGAGTTGCAGCGCGCGTTCCTCAACCTGTGTCCGTTGTTCCTGCAACGCTCCCAATTCATCGGTGGCCAACGCCTTGAGTTCCGGGTCCAGTTGAGGATCATCCAGCATCCGCGAGGTATTGGCGATTTCCCGGAGCAGACGCCGGTAGTCCGCAAACAACTGGCTGACGTCTTCAAGGTCAGCCCGCTCCTTGTTGTAGGCGATCACCACCGGCGGTTGACTAAGGACCGTCGGATCAGCCAGGCGATGGGTCAATTCGTCGTAACGATGCGCCGCGGCTTCCCATTGGGCGAGCCAACCCTCAAACTGGTTTTCCATCTTGTCGCCGGACATAGAATGCCCTTCTCTACAATTGAACGAAAGTCTGCGAGAAAATCGAGGAGTGCGAGATCGCGTCGAGCGGGGAGGCTAGGCTTTGGACTTCTTGGCGTATTTTTTCCTGAATCGTTCCACACGCCCTTCGGTGTCAACGATTTTCTGCGTGCCGGTGAAGAAGGGGTGACAGGCAGAACAAATATCCACCTTGATATCGCCCACGGTGGAACGGGTTTGGAATTTCATGCCGCATGCGCAACTGACCGTCGCCTCGGAATATTCGGGATGAATGCCTGCTTTCATGATACCGATGTCCTCCTGAAAACTGATCCAAAGCTTATATCTAGCATGAAAGACCGGTCGTTGGCAAAGCGCAGGGAAAGGTTATCGATTCATGGACTGGAGAAAGTCCTGATTATCCTTGGTCCCGGCGATCTTATCCATGAGAAACTCCATGGCTTCCATCGTCCCCAAGGGGCTCAAGACCTTGCGTAACACCCACATTTTATTCAACCGGTCCCGGTCGACCAGCAACTCTTCCTTCCGGGTTCCCGATTGACTGATATCAATGGCCGGGAAAATGCGCTTGTCCGCCAAACGGCGATCCAAATGGACTTCCATGTTCCCCGTGCCTTTGAACTCTTCAAAAATCACGTCGTCCATACGACTGCCCGTATCCACCAGCGCCGTGGCCAGAATCGTGAGGCTCCCGCCGTCTTCGATGTTTCGAGCCGAACCGAAAAACCGTTTGGGCCGTTGCAGCGCGTTGGAATCCAGCCCGCCGGAGAGCACCTTTCCGCTCGGAGGCGCAATCGTGTTATAGGCGCGAGCCAACCTGGTAATACTGTCCAGCAAGATTACCACGTCGCGCTTGTGCTCAACCAATCGCTTGGCCTTTTCCATCACGATCTCGGCCACTTGCGCGTGCCGTTGAGCCGGTTCGTCAAACGTGGAGCTGATGACCTCGGCGCTCTTGACCTGACGCTGCCAATCCGTGACTTCTTCCGGGCGTTCGTCAATGAGTAAGACGATGAGCAGGGTCTCCGGGTGATTGTGCAGAATCGCACGGGCAATAGCTTGAAGCAGCATGGTTTTTCCCGTCCGCGGAGCGGCCACAATGAGCCCCCGTTGTCCCTTCCCGATGGGCGTGGTCAGCTCCATCACCCGCGTGCAGTATTCCTCCTGATCAAACTCCAGGGAAATGCGTTCCTCGGGATAGAGCGGCGTCAAATTGTCGAACAGAATTTTGTCCCGCTGCACTTCCGGTTCGTCATAGTTGATCTTTTCAACTTTCAATAAGGCAAAATACCGCTCCCCACCTTTTGGCGGACGAACCTGACCCGAGATGATGTCGCCCGTTCGCAAGCCAAAACGACGGATTTGAGAGGGCGAAATATAAATATCATCGGGACCCGGAAAATAATTCGAATCCGGCGCACGCAAAAACCCGAAGCCGTCGGAAAGGGTTTCCAGAACCCCTTCACCAAAAATGACTCCGTTCTTCTCCGCCTGCCCTTGCAAGATGGCAAAGATCAGTTCCTGTTTCCTCAGATTCGCGCACCCTTCGATCTTCAATGACCGGGCCAAATCTGCAAGGTCGCCGATGGATTTTTGTTTCAATTCCGCAAGATGCATAACCTTCTCCTAAAGGTGGGTGATCGTTGAACCGAAAGGCCTTGAAACCGCTGCCAGCCTTTCAGCACATGGAGCCTGACACAACAGACACACGCCTCCCATTGTGGTCTCTCTTTTCTTCCTTCATCACGTCAGACCGACGACTGCCAACGCCCAAGCCGGGGTACGGATGAGGGAGGAATGGAAGCGGGTCTGGACAACCTTCCTCCTCGCCGGCATCGGGTCGTGACGATGAGCCGAAATGTGTCTTCCTGGAGATCGACGGATTCGCAAACTATTTACACGTGGTGAACAGACCGTCCTGCTTGTGTTCCGGAACAGTCATTCAGACAATTCCGCCGATGCATTAAATGAAGGGAACCTATTCATTATGTTTTGGACAGAAGGGTGTTGGCGTAACGGAAAATTGATTTACAATTTTGGGACTTGAAAACTCATGTAGGGAGAAGTAACTGCCTCTTCAATCTGGAAGGTATATATATTTTGTATAACATGCATCTCCTGATTGTCAATAGCTACTTTCAACCCTTGTTGGTTTGCGATGCCACGAGCGTTGTGATAAATGAACGGAAGCAGGAGAAACCTCTTTAACATAGAAAATCTATTGCACAAAATGGCCAAGCCCGACGAGCCTTTTTCACATAGCCGGATTTTCTCCTTTGCCGAGGCGACGGAACTGATCCCCAAGCTGGCGACGCATCTGACCAAAGCCAAAGCCGGCAAAACGATCCTGCAGCAAACCAAAGAAGAAATCAAAAAAGCAAGCGCCAACGCTCCGTACGGAGGCGGAAGTTGTGAGGGACCACGCTACATCAAAGCACTCGAAACGATTTATGAAAACCTCAACAGCATCAATGAAATGGGCGTGATTGTCAAAGATCTGGACATGGGCTTATGCGACTTTCCGTATCTCATGGAAGGACGGGTGGTCTATCTCTGCTGGAGGCTCGGTGAAGAAACGATCGAATGGTGGCATGAAATCGACGACGGCTACAAAGGACGTCAAACCCTGCCCAAGGGAATCACGTGAGAAACAATCTTAGGAACCTCCGATTTATTGCACTATCGGGCGCATGGCTGCGTTGTGTCCTCGCTCAACCCTCACCTATCTCTCTGATAAGCTTCGGGTTTCGCTCCGGGACGCCTTGCCCTGCATCCCGCTATCACAATAAAGCAGAGGTTCCTTGGATCACTCGTCCGTTTTGGCAAGCCGTAACGCGGAGGCCGAGTGCATGACGTACGTGATCATTGGATGGGATGGGCCAGAAGGGCAAAGCAAGCGGCCGCATCATAGACTCGCCCACCTGGACTATCTTGAGCGCTTGCAGCAACAGGGCCAATTGATCTGCGCCGGACCCTTTACCGATCAAGCCGGAAGCCTGGTCATCATCGAAGCCGACACCATGGAGAAGGCCGAAAGCATTGCCAACGGCGATCCCTACGTCACGCATGGAATATTCGAACGAGTCGAAATCCATCCGTTTAAACGAGTCTTCCCACGGCCGCAAGAAGCATGACCACGCGTTCCGTCGGATCGGCAGTAATCAGCCGGTCGTTCACAACGTGACTGAATACTAATAGAGATGAAAGGTTCTGGGTTTCGTTGGTTGTGAAGGAATCAATGACCGGATGAAACGGATCCGTCCAGACAAGATATGGCAAACGATTTGAAAGAGCGGCATCTTGCGTGTTACAAATTTTTTTCATGATTTCACACATGTGGCGATCCAATGATTAAGCTAATCCGCGAAGGCTCGACCAAATACCCGTGGCTACTCAAGATCATCATGTTGGTGATCGCGGTCACCTTCACCATCGGGATGGGGTGGTTCGGGTATGAAACCGCACAACAACCCAACGTGGTGGCTGTGGTCGGGGCGTATCAGGTGGAGTTGGAAGAATTCCGCAGGGCGTATAACAGACTCGATGACTTCTATAGAAATCAGCCGCAGCAAGAAGCCCCGGACAGCAAAGAACTCAAGCAAACCGCCATCAACTCTTTAGTCAACCGGAAACTGTGGCTCGTGGCTGCCGATGACCTCAATCTGGACGTGCACCAGGACGAACTGCGAGACGCTATCATGAAGCGCGATGAGTTTCAGAAGGATGGGGCCTTCGACCCTGAAACCTACCATCGCCTCCTGTCGCTCAACCGGATTTCTCCGGCGAAGTTTGAAGAAGGCCTGGCCAAGGATCTTCGCATACAAAAAGTTCAGTCCCTTGTTCAAGACGTGGCGACCCTCAACCCGGTGGAGGAAGAACTGGTCAAGGAACTCGCCGCGGGGCAAACCGCCGGCCTTGAAGATGAAGAAGAAATCGAAAAAATCAATGACCGCATCAGACTCCAACTCCTGATTCAAAAGAAACAGCAAGCTCTCGCAGCGTTTCAACAGGCCCTCCGGACTTCCTCCGCCGTCGAAATCCGGCAGGAATTCCTCTAGAGCCCTCGCGATCGCTCAACTTCCCCCTGAACGGATATGAACCCCAGCACCGCCAATTCTTCGAGAACCGGGAATCTCAGGCGAAAAACGGTCACGTGGAACGCCCTTTGAGGCGCTTTTCATATTGGGCGGCGTACAGATCAATGAGCCTGCGGATCATCGCCTGATATGAAGTCCGGCGCTTTCCGGCCTCTTTCTTGAAGAAATCCACACTGGATTTGCTCAAAGAGATCGTGACCTTGACATGGTCCCGGCGAAGCACCAACTCATCCGGCGGTGGGAGAAAATCTTTAACCACTCTCAATTGGCCGAGAGGCTCATTCGTATATTTGATTGTGTTCTTCATAAATCCTTTTGCCCCTCCTCCAGTATCCTGCACCGATGATTCGAATCAAATCCTTTCGGTAAGTGAAGCGAACCGTTAAGACACCATCTTCAACTCGACCAAAACAATAATAACGCTTTTCCTCACGACTATGGTCCAAATCCTCTGCAATCACGCGCCCCGGATCAATAAATGCTTGCTGAGCGACTTCAAAGGAGACACGATTTTTTCTTGGTTATCAAGGTTTTTCGCCTCATCCCATTCAAATCTTATCTTTGCCACAAATGAATTCTACCCTTGAAAGAGAAATAAATCCATATAAATAGACATATAGTTATATGTAATATAGTGATGTTGACCTTTAAAAAAATTGGGGGCATCTGTCGGATGCTGTTTGTTTGCGTACCGATTCGGTGGACTAAGTGTAGCCTTAGCACCCTCCGGCTATTGAATCAACATGGCATCGCCGTAGCTGTAGAACCGATACCGTGCGGTGATGGCTTCCACGTAGGCCGCGCGTAGTTGGTCGAGACCGCCGAAGGCGGAGACGAGCATGAGCAACGTGGTGCGCGGCAGATGGAAATTGGTCAACAGGGCATCGACCATCGCGAAGCGAAACCCGGGTGTAATGAATAACCGGGTTTCGCTAGGACCGGGCCGGACTTCCCCGGCTTCGTTGACCGCCGATTCCAACGTGCGCACCGACGTGGTTCCGACCGCCACCACGCGCCGGCCTTCAGCCTTTGCCACATTGAGGCGCTGCGCCGTCTCCTCGGAAATATCAAACCATTCGGCGGCCATGTGATGACCTTCGATCCGTTCAACGGTGACGGGACGAAAGGTCCCGGGCCCGACATGCAGCGTGACGGTCGCGAGTTGAATGCCCTTTTGTTTGAGGGCTGCAAGTAATTGTTCCGTGAAGTGTAACCCCGCAGTCGGCGCGGCAACGGCCCCTTCCGATCGCGCGAAGACTGTTTGGTAGGCTTCTTTGTCTTGCTCGGTCGCGGGACGCTTGATGTAGGGCGGGAGCGGGACTTCGCCTATCCGGTCGAGCAGGTCTGTCACGGACCCTCGGGTGTCGATCCGAAGGACCGTGCGTTCTTGCGTCCGTTCGAGGACCTCGGCGGTCGCCTCATCCTGAAATTGCAGGACCTGACCAACGTCGACGTGCCCTTTCAGCAAGACTTCCCAACTCGCTTCCTTCAGGGGCCGTACCAGCAATACCTCGATTTTCCCGCCGGTGGACCGTTTGGTGCCGTGAAGCCTGGCGGGTATCACCTTCGTGTCGTTCAACACCACCACGTCATCGGGCCGCAACAGGTTCGGCAGATCTTTCACTCTGGCATGTTGAAACGCGGGTTCCCCCTTGCGCGGCACTACCAACAGACGCGCGTGATCTCTCGGAGAAACCGGATAGTCGGCAATCAGCGATTCGTCAAAAGGAAAGTCGAACTCGGACAGTCGCAAGGCGGATACCCACTTCGACAAAATTGAGGCCAGACCATCAAGAACGGTAGGGAACTGCGGGACCCGGTTATGAAGACGGCAGGGTCATGACCACCTGATCGCGCGGCAGGATTTCCGTCCCCGGATAGTAATAGCGCAGGATGGATTGATAGGGGTACCCCAACTCGGCCATTTCCTTGGCGCCCCATTGACAGAGGCCGACCCCGTGCCCTGCCCCTTTTCCCGCAAACACCACGTGTCTGTCAATGCGTTCAATGGAAAATCGGGTACTGCGGACGTTGGCATACCCGAGGATCCTCCGAAATTCCTGTCCCGTGATAACGAGTTCTCCCCGGGAATGCAGAATCCGAATACCCTTGACCCGGCCGGCGGTGGTCATGCCATAGGGCGTGAGCGTCGCGAGCCAGCCAATGGGATACCCTTCTTCCTTGAGCCGGGCTTCGACCGTGTCAAACGGAATGGTCGCTCGCCACTCGTACCAGGGCGACTTCTGATCGAACGGACAAGCCACCCCTTTGAGATAGGGCAAGTCTTTGGCCCACACGTTCATGGCGTCTTCCGTGGGCCCGGCGGTCGTGGATGAATACACTGCGAAAATGGGGCGGCCTCCATAGGTCAGGACCTGGCCACGCGTCCGGTCTACGGCATCGAGCACGGCGCGATTAACCTTTTGACGGCCCGTATAGACCTGATCTTGCACGCTCGCATAGACGTCGAACGGTTGGGCTGCGTTCTCGAGTTGCTTGTACAATACGTAGGTTCGCGCCGCCACGGCCTGCGTCCGCAAGAGTTCCTCGTGCCACTCGGGGTTGACTTCCGAACTCACGACGCCCGCCACGTAATCTTCGAGATCAACCACGTTCACGATCAGCAGGTGTTCTTCCCGGACCGTTATTTCGAGAGCCCCGTATACCGCCCAATGTTGGCTCACCGCGTCAGAGGACGATCCCTGAATGGTGACTTGCAGTTCCTTGTGTGTCCCGTGAATGGCGAGACCGTTGCCTCGGACCATGTTTCCATCGACCTGCAACTCATGCCCTTTCAGAACAATCGTTGCCTCGGACAACACGTCAATGTGGTGTCCCGAAGACGTTTCGAGACTCAACTCTCCGGCGGAGGCGACCGTGACACGGTCGGCCTGTTCGGCCAAGGCAACCCGTACTTGATCCGCTGCGTGAACCCCAGTCAGAGGAACCAGCCCCACACCAATGATCAACAGCAGGATTCCGACTGGAGCGGAGTTGAATCTAGTCATCGTTTCAGGAAGAAGTAGAGAAGGAGACTGCCCGCCACGCTGATGACGATGCTGGTCCCTAGTGGGAAGTAAAAGGTGAAGTTGTTTCGCTTGATGAACATATCGCCCGGCAGCTTTCCCAGCCAGCCGAGCCCGGTCCCCTCACCCGGCCACTTGCCGAGCAACGAGACCACGATGCCGAGGGCGACGATTCCCAAACCCAGAACGATGAGCGTTTTACCGATGAGCTCCGGCATGACTCACCTTGCCAATGCCTCGGCAATCTGGACGGCGTTGAGCGCGGCCCCTTTGCGCAGGTTATCCGCCACCACCCACAAATTGAGCCCGTTGGGAATGGAGTCATCCTCACGAATCCGTCCCACGAACACCGCATCCGTTCCCGCGGCGTGGATCTGCAGGGGGTACAATTTCCGCGAGGGATCGTCATACAGTTGCACGCCCGGCGCGGTCGAGAGGACGGCCCGGGTTTCCTCCACCGACAACTTCCGTTTGGTTTCGACGTTGACGGATTCCGCATGGCCGACGAACACGGGCACACGCACCGTCGTGGCGGATATCCCGATCGAATGGTCACCCAGAATCTTCCGGGTTTCGTTGACCATCTTCATTTCTTCACCGGTATACCCCGACGACAAAAAATCGTCGATGTGCGGCAAACAGTTGAACGCGATCTGGTGCGGATACACCGTGGACGTCACGTTGCCGAAGCTCAACAACTGCCGGCACTGTTCCGCCAATTCGTCCATGGCCTCTTTCCCGGTACCGGACACCGATTGATAGGTTGAGACGACGACGCGGACAATCGTGGCCTGATCATGTAACGGTTTGAGTACTACGACCATTTGAATGGTGGAACAATTCGGGTTGGCCACAATGCCCTGGTGGGTTTCCAGATCGTGTGCATTCACCTCGGGGACGACCAGCGGAACCTGCGGGTCCATGCGCCAGGCCGAACTGTTATCGATCACCACCGCTCCGGCTTTGACGGCAACCGGCGCGTACTCCTTACTCACGGAGGCACCGGCGGAGAACAACGCGATATCGATCCCGTGAAACGATTCCCGTGTGAGCAATTTCACCCTGACGTCATCGCCGCGAAACGACACGGTCCCGCCCGCGGACTTGGACGACGCCAACGGACGCACCTCGTCCACGGGAAACTTGCGTTCTTCCAAAACCGAAAGCATTTCCGTGCCCACGGCACCGGTGGCCCCGACCACGGCAACGGTATAAGCCGATTTCTTCTTCATCTTGCGCAAAACGGTTGCCTCAGGGATTTCCATTCACGATGACGCGGATACGGTGACTGAAGGTATCCGCGATGTATACGTGTCCTCGGGAATCCAGGGCAACTCCGAACGGATAGTTGAGACTGCTCTGCAAGGGGTCCTTCCCATCGCCGGAAAATTCCGCCTTCCCGTTCCCGGCCAAGAGCGACATTTCTCTTTTCTGCAGATGCCACACCCGAATCAAGTGGTTGTCGCTGTCCGTAATGAACAGGCGGCCGTCAGGGTGAAGGGCAATGGCATACGGCCGGGACAAGCTGGGAGAGGATTCATTTTCACCCGGCGTGAATTGGAACTCGCCGGTTCCCCCTGCCACCGTCTCCACCATACCCGTGTGCCGGTCCCACTTCCGGATCCGGCCGCTGAACGTATCGGCAATGTACAGGTTTCCGTCCTGATCCACGGCCAGTCCGCTGGGACCGGCCAACGCGGTTTCAGGGCCGGCGGCCCCATCGCCGTTGTATCCCGACTCCCCGGTCCCGGCGACTGTCGTAATCACGCCGGAAGGCACATCGAGCTTTCGGATACGGTTGTTGCTTTGATCCGCGATGTACAAACAATCCGGCCCGTCCAGGACCAGGGCCACGGGTTCATTCAGAGCCGCTTTTACGCCAGGTCCATTGTCGCCGTAAAATTTCGCCTGGCCCGTTCCCGCAATGGTGGAGATGAACCCGGTGGCGGGATCAACCCGGCGAATCCGATGATTCCAGGTATCGGCTATGTACACGGTGCCATCTTCGGCCACGGCCACAGCCGATGGAAAATTGAGCGCGGCCTCGGTGGCCGGACCGCCATCGCCTGCAAACCGCTGATCCTTTGATTGGGTTCCGGTCACGTAGCGGACCATGCCACTCAAATCGGGGGTCTGCGAGTAGGCGTCACCCGGTTTGTTCACAGGATCCGCCAATGGATCTTCATCGTCTTCCGAGCACTCCGGCACAGGCTCGACAGACGTCGACGCATGGGCGTCAGGCTCGCAGGTTCCGGCTATCGTCGTGATGAACCCGGTTTGCGCATCAACCTTACGCACCAGATGATTCTCCGAATCGGCGATATAGAGATTGCCCGCGGCGTCGAGAGCCACCGTTTTCGGTTCGTTCAACGTGGCCGCCGTGGCCGGACCGGCATCTCCGCCGCAGCCGGGCTCCCCGCTTCCGGCGATGGTCCCGATCGTACCGGCTTGAATGGTGTCCAACATTCTTCTCCTGCCTCTCCTTGTGCCTAACCGATGCTTTGCAGAATGCGGTCGCTCATCTCTTTGGTACCCACGAGGGTGGTTCCCGGAGCCGCGATGTCTCCGGTTCGGCACCCCTGGCCCAACACGGCCTGAATAGCGTTCTCGATGAGGTCCGCTTCCTCGCCCATACCGAACGAATACCGGAGCATCATGGCGCCGGAAGCGATCATGCCGATGGGGTTGGCCGCATCCTTACCCGCAATATCCGGGGCGCTCCCGTGAATGGGTTCATACATGCCGACGGACGCGCCGACGCTGGCCGACGGCAACATCCCGATCGACCCGGTCAACATGGCGGCTTCGTCACTCAAAATGTCACCGAACAGATTTGTCGTCAGGATCACGTCAAACTGCCCGGGATTCCGGATCAACTGCATCGCGCAATTGTCCACGTACATGTGTCGCAGTTCCACGTCCTGGTAATCCTTGTGGACCTCGATGACGACCTTCCGCCACAATTCCGAGGATTCCAGCACGTTTGCCTTGTCCACGGACGTCACAAGTCCCCGGCGTTTGCGCGCCACGTCAAAGGCGATTTTGGCAATCCGCGTAATTTCCTCCGTCGTGTACACTTCGGTATTGAATCCGCGATGTCCGGTCGGCGTCGCCTCCACGCCCTTGGGCTTCCCGAAATATATGCCACCCGTCAGTTCACGCACCACCAGCACGTCGATACCCTCGATGACCTCGCGCTTGAGGGTCGAAGCATCGGACAATTCCGAATACAGTTTGGCCGGGCGGAGATTCGCAAACAGCCCGAGTTGTTCCCGCAGTCCCAGCAATGCCCGTTCCGGCCGCCGCTCATAGTCGAGGCCTTCCCATTTCGGTCCTCCCACCGCCCCCAACAGGACCGCGTCACTGGTCTTGGCCAACTGAAGCGTGTTGTCCGGGAGCGGCCATCCCGTGTCATCAATGGCCTGACCGCCGACCGGGGCGTGCACAAACTCAAACGCATGACCACCGTGTTTTCCGACCGCTTCCAATGCCGCCACCGCAGCCGGCACGATCTCCGGACCGATACCATCCCCTGCCAATACTGCGATCTTTTTCTTCATAACCTTTCCTTCACCCTCACCCCAACCCTCTCCCATCAAGGGATGAGGGGATTATTTTTACTCTTCTCCCGTCAATGGAGAAGGAACGCTTTTGTGATCGGTCAACAAAGCCCGATTTTGTCTCCTGAATTGGCGCGTCTCTCCAACTGCGACGCCAGTTTATTCAGGGCATTCAAATAGGCCTGGGCCGAGGCCACGATGATGTCGGTATTCGCCCCGTTCCCGGTGACGATTTCGCCGTCCTGTTCGATCCGCACCGAAACCTCTCCTTGCGCGTCCGTTCCGCCGGTAATGGCTTTGACCACGTAGGCCAACAATTTGCTTTTGGTTTGCGTGATCCGGGCAATTGTTCGATAGACCGCGTCGACCGGACCGTCGCCGGTGCCCGTCTCCTTCATCGCCTGCCCATCCATCTCCAACTCCACGGTCGCCGTCGGCAACTGATTCGTCCCGCTTTGCGTGCTCAGAGCCTTTAACGAATACCGTTCGGGCACCTTGGTGACGGCTTCGGACACGATCGATTCCAGATCTTCCTCGAACAGTTCCTTTTTCTGGTCCGCGAGCCGTTTGAATCGATCGAATGCCGCGTTCACTTCTTCGTCCGAGAGCGTATAGCCCAACTTCGCCAATTCCGCTCGAAAGGCGTGGCGACCCGACAGTTTCCCCATCACCAGGCGGCTTTGCGTCAACCCGATGGAATCCGGTCTCATGATTTCATACGTGTTTTTATCCTTGAGCAACCCGTCCTGGTGGATCCCGGAGGTATGCGCAAACGCGTTCGCCCCGACGATAGCTTTATTGGGTTGGACGACCATTCCCGTGATCTTGCTGACCAGCCGGCTGGTCTTGGAAATTTCTTC
>VXOF01000068.1 GCA_009840285.1 Nitrospira sp. SB0662_bin_26 | reverse complement strand
GCGTCGGCGAGTGTGGAGGCGCCGCCGAGACTGAAGCCCTTGGCCGGCGGGGTGCTGGCGGTGGCCTGCTGGATGCGGCCGGAGACGGCATCAACGGTGCTGGCGGTCATGGCGCGCATGACCTGAGGCAGCACGGCCTTGACCGCATTGGTTTGGCGCGCGACCGGCTCGGATGCTCGCAGGTAGACGCCCGACCCGATGACGAGATGGGTGCTGATTTCGGTCCCGTCGGCTGCGCTGGTTGTCCTGGTGAACTCTCTTGCATAACCCAGCTTGGGGATATCGGCGCTGTCGGTGTCGTCATCGGGGTCATCAAAGTAATACTCCACGAAGCCGCCTTCCGGGCTGCTGCTCGCGGCTTCGAGGACCTGCGGCAGGACAAGCTTACCGGTCACCACGTCACGGACGGTCGGCACCAGGGGCCGGAGCTCGAACTGGTCCGGAAACGCTCCATGAACCACAATGATGTTGCTGGTTCGGTCCAACAAATAGAGATAGACGGAGCCATGCCGCCATGGCCCGTTCGGATCTCTGAGCGCCAGCCTGGCCTTTGCAAAAGCCGCCCTGGATTCCGCCGTGGTACGCGCGCTCCTCAAGGCTCCACCAAGGAATCGCAATGCTTCCGTGACGAACTGCTTCAGGGTCGCGCGGTCCACAACGTCCCTGGCAGTGATCGCCGGATTGCCGTAATCGATGACTTCGTCCCGCAAGTGAGAGGCGTCGAGATCGAACCCGGCGAGCAGCAACCTCGGTTGTTCCGTATTGGCCGAGACATAGGCGGCTGCATAGCCGCTTGCGCCCGGGATGCCCGGCCGAACGCCCGGCACGGCGCTGGTCAGGTCGAACTCGGCATGCGGTTCGCGTTCCAACAGCTGGAGCAGCGCGGACCGTGCGCGGTTCCCGATGGCGGGATCCGGAGAAGCCAGCCCGGCCAGGACCGTCCCGGGGACACCGAGCGCAGAAAGAATCCCTGCGTAGATTGCGGGCTTCAGACTGCCGGCTGACAGGGACATATCTTTGGCATGAAGAAACACGCGGCCATCAGGCGTCAGTGTCACGATGTACGTGGAACCGGAACGCATTGGGCCGCCCTCGAGTCGAAGCCGGCATCCTGCAAACGCAAGCTGTTCCGCTGACACGGTTTCCGAGCCCTGGCTCTTGAACTGTGCCCTCACCGCCAGCGCGAACTGCCCCTGGGTGGCGCTGCCGTTTTCCACCTGTTGCGCCGTGACCGGCGGATCCGGAGGAAGAGTCACGCCGGGCGGGTGTGGACAAGCTTCCTGCGCCAATGCGGGACGCGCATCGGAAAACACGCCGGCCAGGACGAGCAGGCCGCCAACGAGAAATAAGTAGATCCCGGTTTTCATCTTCGATTCCCTCCTGCCTGGGAAAAGTAAAATAAGGTTAGGTATAAGTCAGGTTATGAAAAAAAGTATGCTTATTGAATTATTTAAGATTATAAAATACGATGCACTATACTACCATTCGCTTTCTACGTAAATCCCTTTGTTCCACCCGTCTTCCCTCGTCGACTGCCGTTCTTCCTGCTCTCAATGCGCCTCGCCCCATGATTGGCCGTGTCCCACGTCCACGGTCAGCGGCACCGATAGCTGAAGCGCTGGCAGGCACGCCGATTCCATGACGGTCTTGGCCACTCCGGCCGTCTGATCCACGACCGCGTCGTCCACTTCAAAGAGCAACTCATCGTGGACCGTCAACAGCATGCGGGCACGTGTGTCGAGGTCATGCCGCGCCAACGCCGGGGGCACGCGGATCATGGCGCGTTTCAACACGTCCGCGGCGGTACCCTGGATTGGCGCGTTGATCGCCGCGCGTTCGGCAAAATTGCGCCGGGCGGCATTTTTGTCGTGGATGCCCGGGACGTGGCACCGGCGCCCGAAGAGCGTTTCCACGTATCCATGTTCACGACAGAATTGCTTGGTGCGGGTCATGTAGTCCTGGATGCCCGGGTATCGTTCGAAATAGGCTTTCATGTACGCCGCGGCTTCCTCGTTGGAAATGCCCAGTTGGCGGCTGAGTCCGAACGCGCTGATCCCGTAGATGATGCCGAAATTAATGGCCTTGGCTTGACGCCGCATCGCCGGGTCCACCGTGCCGGCGTCGACCCCGAACATCTGAGCCGCGGTCAGGGCATGAATGTCCAGGCCTTCATGGAACGCCTGTTTCAACGCGTCGATCCCGGCGACGTGGGCCAAGAGCCGCAGTTCAATTTGGGAGTAGTCCAGTGACAGCAGGACCCGGCCGGGTTCGGCCACGAAGGCGTGACGGATTTTTCGACCGTCTTCGGTTCGGATGGGAATGTTTTGCAGGTTGGGATTCGTGGAAGACAGGCGGCCGGTGGATGCGGCGGCCATGGCAAAGGACGTGTGCACGCGACCCGTGCGGGGGTTAATCTGTTCGACCAGGGCGTCGGTATACGTACTCTTGAGTTTGTCGAGTTGTCGCCATTCCAGCACCGTGGCGGGCAGCTCGTGGCCCTCGGCGGCCAGTGATTCCAGCACGTCGGCGCCGGTGGCATAGGCTCCGGATTTCCCCTTGCGCCCGCCCTCCAGTCGCAGTTCGTCGAACAGCACTTCACCCAGTTGTTTCGGCGAACCCACGTTGAATTCGTGACCGGCGAGCCGGTAAATGTCCTGCTCCAATGCCTGCTGGCGCTCAGCGAATTCCCGGCTGAGTGCTTCCAGTTTCGCCCGGTCAACGCGGATGCCGTCGGTTTCCATGTCGCCCAAGACCGGCACCAGGGGCCGTTCCAGGGTCTCGTAGGGCGTTACCATGCGGTCGGCCAGCAAGCGGGGTTTGAGGAACCGATGCAGTTGCAGGGTCACGTCCGCGTCTTCGGCGGCATAGGCCAAGGCCCGGTCCAGCGGAACCAGGTCAAAGGTGATCTGTGCTTTTCCCGTGCCGGTCACGTCCTTGAACGGAATCGTCCGGTGGTTCAAATGCAGTACCGCCAATTCGTCCATGCCGTGCCCGTGGCTGCCCCCGTCCAACACGTAGGACATCAGCATGGTGTCGTCCAAAGGCGCAATGGCGACGTCATATCGTCGAAGCACCACCATATCGTATTTCAGGTTATGACCGATTTTCAGCACCGAGGGATCAGCGAAGAGCGGCCGCAGGACATCCAACGCCGCATCCAGCGGAATTTGTTCGAGCGGTTCCCGTTGTCGGGCGGGCGGCTCCTCGCTGGCGGGTGAACCCTCCGCGACGGACACAGGCTCGGGAAGCCGGTGTGCGAGCGGGATGTAGCACGCGTGGCCGGGTTGCACGCACAGGGAGATGCCGACCAGGTCCGCGCGGCTTTCATCCAACGACGTGGTTTCCGTATCGATCGCCACGGCGCCGGCGTAGCGCGCCCGGGTCACCCAGTCCTGCAGGACTTCGACAGATTGGACCAGCTCATAGCGGGTGCCGGCCGGAGCCTCTTCGGTCATGGGCGTGGCTTGCCCGGAGGCCAGCCGGTGTTGAACCTTGGCCATGACCGACCTGAAGCCTTGTTCCTCGAGAAAAGCCAGCAATTGGGCGGGGTCCGGGTCCCGGCGTTGCAACTCGGGTACGGTCACGTCCGTGGGCACGTCGTCCCGCAAACGAACCAGTTCCCGGGAAAGCCTGGCTTGCTCGGCGAAGTCGATCAGGCTTTGGCGTCGCTTGGGTTGTTTGATTTCGGGTGCCCGCGCGAGCAGGGAATCCAGGTCGCCGTAGGCTTGAATGAGTTGGGCCGCGGTCTTCACGCCGATGCCCGGGACGCCGGGAACGTTGTCCGTGGAATCGCCGGCCAGGGCTTGCACGTCCACCACGCGCTCCGGACCGACGCCGAATTTTTCCTCGACTTCGGCCGGACCGATCTTCCGGTTCTTGAGAGCGTCGAACATGCTCACCCGATCGGACACCAATTGCATCAGGTCCTTATCCGAGGACACGATCATGACCTCGAACCCGTCGGCTTGGGCACGTCGCGTATAGGTGGCGATCAGATCGTCCGCTTCAAACCCGGGCCGTTCAAGGCATTCCACGTTGAAGGCCCGCGTCGCGTCGCGCACTAACGGGAATTGGGGGATCAGTTCGTCGGGCGGGTCCGGGCGGTTGGCTTTGTACTCGGGAAAGATCTCGTTTCGAAAGGACTCCCGCGCCGAATCGAAAATCACGGCCACGTGCGTGGCCTGAAGATCGTCCAGCAGTTTGAGCAACATGTTGGTAAACCCGAGCACGGCGTTCACGGGTGTCCCGTCCGGACGGGTCAGCACCGGGAGCGCGTGGAACGCCCGGAACAGAAACCCGGACCCGTCCACCAGACACAGGTGCCGGTCGGGAGCGTCTCGGGATTCCGGCGTCATGATCGTCAGTCTGCCTCTTGCTTCCTTCCCCTCCTTTGTAAGGAGGGGTGTAGGGGAGGTAGAGCTTGCGACTATCATGGCGAACCCTGCTCCATGCGCAGTTGGCTCTACTCCCCCCGCGTTCCCTCTTCGCCCAAGCGGCATTCTATCAATCCCACGATGGAGAATGCACGAAAACACAGGACACGGGAGAGCCTCTTTATTGACTGTTCGGGAAGACGGGTTTATCATTTTATTAAGAGAAACTTTTGAAGAAAGAGGAAGGCAATGGGGTAGCTTCCTGGACATCCTGCGGCAGAGAAGATCGAGGCAAAGCCCTTTGGACCGTGAACGATCCAAAGGGCTTTTGTAGTTTTCGGCCCTGAACACGACACCGGATCCTTTCCGCACGTTAACGGTCGAGGGATTCGACGAGGTCGGAAAGCCGTAAGCTCGGTCTCTCGATATGGGGCGCGGTGCGGGGAGGGTGATGAATCTTCATCTTTTTCATCAAGGAGGGTCATCATGACTGAACCAAAAACTGCTGCAATGTTCGGTTCCAAACCGGGAAACGGCCGCGTGTTGTTGATCGAGGACGATCCCGGTATTTGTGAAGAAATGCGCACGACCCTGGAAAGCGCAGGGTTCGACGTGTTGGAGGCTGACACGGAAGACCGGGCCATCGACGTGGCCAAGGAAGGAGAAAATCCGTTGTTGCTTGACGTGGTGATTACGGATATCGACAAGAAGTTGGGTGTCGGTTCCCTGAATTATTTTAAATCCCAATTCCCGCATATACCCATCATTGCCTTGACCGGCATGCTCGAAGGCGAGGCTTCCGGTTCTTCGGCCATTCGGATCGGCATCGTCGGAGCCGGAAAAGGCGGGCGGGCGCTGCTCGACGTGTTCCTCCATCTCCCGGACGCGCAAGTGGTGGGCATCACGGACAAGGATCCCGAGGCCACCGGCCTGCGATTCGCGCAGGAATTCGAGATCCCGGTGGTACCGGAGCCGATGAACCTGATCCGTAGCGAAGACGTGGATCTGCTGATCGACGTCACCGGCGATCCGGCTATGGAGGCGCGAATAGCCGGGAACAAGCATGACCGGGTCGAAGTGCTCGGCGGAGCGGCGTCCAAGCTCTTGTGGATGCTGATTCAACACGAACGGGACATGCAGTCCTACGTGCTTCGCTCCGAAAAGTTGGCGGGGATGATCCGCGACGGGGTGAAGGATTTCCTCATGAAACCGGTCGGGAAGGATCGGTTGGTGAAGGCGGTCTCTTCGGCCGTGGAGCAGCACGAATTGAGCCGCTTGTAAGTGCATGTGTTCAGTAATTCGTTGACAATTTCTGCTTTTCCCTTCCCCTCCTTTGTAAGGACGGGAACTTTTTCCGAAGAGGGAAAAGTTGGGAGGTAGAGCCTGAGCGAAGCGGGATAGGCTCTGATCGGCAGTCGGTTACAGGTTTGCCTTGATGGTGTTCCCAGGTGAGAGGGTGTGGGCTTGGCCCTTGATGGATACCTGAACCGGGGCCGCGAGACCCGGGCGTGAGGTGAGTTGAAACGTATCCTGGGTCACGGTCACGTCCAATGAATGTCCCCTGTACCTCACCCGGAGGTGCAGGGCTTCCACTTTCGGCGGGAGGCAGGGATTGAAACTGAGCGCGCCGTCCCTGCTTTCCCATCCCGTATAGGCGCGTTGCATGAGATCCACCGTCCCTGACATAGCCCCCGTGTGAATGCCCTCCGCGGTGGTGCCGGCTTGCAGATCCAACACGTCTACGCCCAAGGCGTCCTTGAACAGTTCCCAGGCCAGGTCCGGGTCGGATCTGGTCATGACCCAGGCATGCACCACCCGGCTGAGTGAGGACCCATGGGCCGTCCGACTGGAGTAATACTCGACGTTCCGTGACATGGTGTCCGTCCGGAACGGATAGCCCAGCCGCTCGAACAGGTCACGCAGTTCCTCCAGCGAGAACAGGTAAAAGAGCATCAGCACGTCGGCCTGTTTGGAGAGTTTGTAGCGGTTCGTGGTGTCCCCTTCGGCTTCGAGGATCCGGTCCAGCCGGTGAATGTCCCCGTATTTCTGCCGGTAGCGCTCCCACTCAAATTCCGCCAACGCCTCGTAACCTTCGAATTGACTGATGATCCCTTCCTCATGAAATGGGACGAACATTTTCCGGCTGATGTCTTCCCACAGGGCGACCTCGGTTGGGCTGACGTGCAGGAGGTCCCGCACCTCGTTTCGACTTGATTGCTCGAGCCTGTCCAGGAGTTCCAGGGCCCGGCACAGGATCCACGCGACCATGAGATTGGTATAGGCGTTATTGTTCAGGCCCGGGGTTTCGGCGTCAGGATACTCATCGTGGTATTCATCGGGTCCCATCACGCGCAAAATCTCGTAGCGCTCCTTGTCGGAATTGTATGAGGTGGTGCTGACCCAAAACCTGGCGATCTCAAGAAACATTTCCGCGCCCCGAGTTGACAGAAACTCCCAGTCGCCGGTGGCTTCGACGTACTGCCAGACGTTGTAGGCAATGGCCGCGTTCACGTGCCGTTGAAGCAGACTGTTATCCGGGATCCATCGCCCGGACTTAGGGTTCAAGTGCAGGATCTGGCTTTCTTCACGGCCGTTGCTGCCGCTTTGCCAGGGATACAGCGCTCCGCTGAACCCGGCTGCCGCGGCGTTCCGCCTGGCCTGTTCGAGGCGACGATGCCGGTACAACAACAGCGCCTTGGTAATGGCCGGGAACCGCAGGTTCAACACCGGGAAAATATAGAGTTCGTCCCAGAAGATGTGCCCCCGATACGCCTCACCGTGCCATCCCCGCGCGGGCACACCCGCGTCCAATTCGATCGTATGCGAGGAAACCGTTTGCAACAGGTGAAAGAGGTGCAACCGGAGCGTGAGTTGGGAGCCTTCGTCACCCTGGAGACCCAGGTCGCACTCCTGCCAGACCTGATCCCAGTGCTGGGTATGCGACCGGAGCAGGTCTTCGAACCTGCCGGCATGCTCGAGGGCGTCGCGGGCCTCCTCTCCGCATTCCGAAATGCCGTGATCCCGGGACGTGTACAACGTCGCGATTTTTTCGACGGTCAGGGGCTGTCCTTCCGTCATGGGAATCGTACATTCCTGGCCGATATAGTCCCGGTCCTGTACCGGGGTCTTGGGCAGCTCTGCCCACGCCGCTTCAGGGAAAAAACCGGTGCGCGCGGCCTGGGCGATGCGGACTTTCGATTGCGTCGTCTCCGTACACAGGAAGATCGCGTCATGGCCGAAAGCCAAGGTCTCCAGAGGAGAGAGGTGGAGGTTGCTCAGGGCCGCGTAGCGCGGCACGCCGGTATTGCGAACCCGGCCGTCGAGGCCGGTATGAATCTCCAGCGGGCCGGACCAGTTGTCAGGGGTGATCACGACCTCCAGCCCGGCCAGGTGCGGCATACCCATGTGGACGAACCGGCGGCTGTTGACCGTGGTCTTTCGTCCTTCGCGATCCTGAAATTGATATGAACGATGCAGAACCCCGGTCTTCAGGTCGAGGGTTTGCCGGTACGAAAGCAGATCAACAGCCTGGATGTTGAACCACTCGGCGCCGGGATGGCGAAAGGTGAGAACCAACCAATTCGGCAGGTTTACGAGATCTTCGTTCTCGATCATCCGGCCTTCGATTTCGGTCGGCAACCGGTTGTATCCGCCGGCCAGGTAGGTCCCGGGGTAGTGTGTGGCATCGGCGTTGGCTTCGGGCGCCGCCCCGCGGGTGGCAAAGTACCCGTTCCCCAGCGTACACAGAGCTTCGCGCTGGCGTTCCTTCGCGGGATCGAATCCGTCGTAGATCAATGCCCAGTCGCTCATGGTGTTTGGCTTTCCAGGTGACGACTCACTCGCATGAGAAATTCTTTCACCTCATGGGGGTCTTGCAATGAAAAAGAAGCAGACGAAAAGCGCGAGCCGTGTTCCACCACGATCCCCACGCCGCGCTCCACCAATTCACGAAACGCGTGTTCGTCCGTGAGATCGTCGCCGATATACACGGGCTGATAGTGATGCTCCTTCCATTTCATGCCTTCCAGCAACCACAACAGGGCTTTGCCCTTGTCCCAGTCGAGTTGCGGTTGCATTTCAAAGACCATCTTGCCCGCCGAGCGCTTGAGATCGGGAGACTCGGCCATGACCCGGGTGACGGCCTCTTCAACTTTGGACACCTCGCCGGGATCGACCAGGCGATAGTGCACCGCGATGGAAAATTTCTTCCGCTCAATCAAGGCGCCGGCAATGGGTTCAAGGAGAGGCCGGAGCACATTCTCCGCGTGATCGAGGGCCTTGGAAAATTGCGTGCCGACTTCATGGGACAGGGCGAAGTGTTCCGGTCCGGCAATGTCGAACCCGTGACTGCCGGCATAGATCAGCGAATTCAGATTCACGAGGTTCGTCACGTCCTTGCGGTCCCGACCGCTGATAATCCCGACCGGACACTGACGACTCAACGCGTCCATCACGTCCTGCACGTCCTGTGCCAACACGGCCAGCTCGGGCCGGTCCACGATCGGGGTCAAGGTGCCGTCGTAATCCAGAAACACCACCACCGGTTGTTGTCCCAATCGCGCCAGCACGTCTTCGAATCGATCGAGCGCGGACGGCAACGCCGTGGCGCTACGCCACGTGATCCCGGCTTCATCCCGGACAACGAGTTCCTCCAAATCCGGGACGACCACGTCTCCGCCGTGGGCGGACAGGGCGTCGGCCTGGCCGACGCGATCAAGGCCCACGACTAGGCCGAAGCCTCCGGCCCGGCCTGCTTCCACCCCGGCCAACGCGTCTTCACACACCACGGCTCGTTGAGGCGGGACCTCCAAACATTCGGCGGCTCTCAAGAAGGTGTCGGGGTGCGGCTTCCCGCGCAGGCTTAAGGCGCGTGCATCCCGGCCGTCCACCATCACCTCGAAGAGGTCTGTCACCCCCGCGGCTTGCACGATGACTCGGCCGTTTTCACTGGCCGTGACGATCGCGGTTTTTTTGCCCAGAGATTTGAGCAACCGCATGAGCGCGACCGTCGAGGGAAAGACCTCCACCCCGTTCTCGTCAAGGGCCTTCAGAAACTGGACGTTCTTGCGATTCCCGAGCCCGCAGATCGTCTCGTGCTCCGGCGGGTCCGAGGGGTCTCCATGGGGCAGCGTGATGCCGCGGGAGGCCAAAAAACTGGTCACGCCGTCATACCTGGGCTTGCCATCGACGTATGCACAATAATCATTGACGGGGTCGAAAGCCTGAAACGGCTCCCCGGTTTGATCGGCCTGCTCCCGGAGATAATCATCAAACAGGTGTTTCCACGCGGCCGCATGAACAGCCGCGGTCTTGGTGATGACCCCGTCGAGATCAAAAATCGCGGCGTCGAACCCGCTCAACTCCAGTATCCGTTTATTCGTCATGAGGCAAAACCAATTCCTTCCCCGGTTGTATTGTGAAAATGTACTGGGATAGGGCTACAAAACGATGCTGAAACCGTGAACTCCGTGTTACGTCGAATCTTTGCGCCATTGATGCGAAACTGGCCCGAACCGTCATGCCCGCGAGAGCAGACCGTTTCAGAACCTAACAAAGGCCCGGAGGGGTGTCAAACAAACGGGGGGCTCTCCGTAGTTGCCGGCGCCGCAGCCTATGCCGCCATGTCCCGGCGCCTTCGGGCGTGGCTGCGCCCCAGTCCCGAAACCTCTATTTTGGGGGCGAGGACTGTCTGAGCGAAGCGAGTTCCGCAGCCCAAGTAATCGGGACTGGGGCAAAGGCACCCCCTGGGGCCACGCCCGGGCGCCAATGGTTTTGGGTCCTTTTGCCGAAACAAAAGGACCTCGTCGTGCGGGGGCGAAACCCCGCATGAAAAAACAAAGACGCTGGATCCTCGATTAAAAATGTCGGGGATGACAGAAGGAGGTGCTTGAAACGAAATAACCCGGATCGGTCATTTCGAGCAAAGCGAAGAAGGGAGATTACTCTATTTCCCCGGTCATTTCCAGTTTTGAATTTGAGGTGGGTCTTTCGTGTTTTTTCCGATCCATCCTTCATGCGGTTGCGTCAACGGACGCCGCTGTTTTCTTGCAAAGACGGGTGCGTCTGCGTATGCTCAATCGTACGCCAGGATGGCGCAGGTCACGGTATGTCGGAACAACAAAAAATAGACGCAGCCCGCAAGGAAATCGACCGGCTGGACGATGAAATCATCCGGTTGCTCAACGAGCGCTCCGGTCACGTCATCACGATCGGCAAGGCGAAGCGGCAGGCGAACCCTGAGGCCCTGCTGCACACTGCGGGACGGGAGGCTTTCGTGGTGGAACGGCTGGTGCGTCAGAACACCGGCCCCTTCCCCAACGAGGCGATTCGCCCGGTGTACCGGGAAATCATGTCCGCCTCGTTGTCGTTGGAAGGCGCGCAGACCGTGGCGTACCTGGGCCCCTCGGCCACGTTTACGCATTTGGCGGCCTTGGGAAAATTCGGCGCGTCCGCCCAATACGTGCCGGTCAACGGGATCCAGGAAGTGTTTGATGCCGTGGAACGCGAGCGCGCGATCTATGGGGTCGTGCCGATCGAAAACTCGACCGAAGGCGTGGTGAATCACACCCTCGACATGTTTATCGACTCCAACCTGATGATCTACGGGGAAGTCATGCAGGAGATTTCCCATCATCTCATGTCAAAGAGCGAGCGGATCGAGGACGTCGAAAAGATCTATTCACATTCTCACGCCCTGGCGCAGTGCCGGAACTGGTTGAAAACCAACATGGACAAGGTGCCGCTGGTGGAAGCCCCGAGTACCTCGCGCGCGGCCGAACGGTGCCGGGATGAACCGCATGCCGCGGCCATTGCTTCGGAACTGGCAGCCAACATGTACGGCCTGAACGTGCTGAAATCGCGCATCGAGGACAACACCAACAACTGCACCCGGTTCCTGGTGTTGTGCAGGCACGGCGCCGAGCCCACGGGAAAGGACAAGACGTCCGTCATGCTGTCGGTGAAGGATAGGGCCGGTGCGCTCTATGACCTGTTGCGGCCCTTTGCCTCCAACGGCATCAGCATGACCAAAATCGAGTCGCGGCCCTCGCGTCGCAAGGCCTGGGAATATATCTTTTTTGTCGATTTCGAAGGACATCTGCAGGAAGACCGGATCCGCCGGACCATCGAGGAACTGAAAGGCCGGTGTTTGTTCATGAAAGTGCTTGGTTCGTATCCCGCCCATGCTTGAGGAATTTTTGATTTTGGATTGTGGATTTGGAAAATCCAAAATTAGCAATCAAAAATCAACAATGCTTTTCAATCCACAATCAACAATGCCCTTGTGAGTTGCGAATGCCTATCCGAGTTCACCCCGACATAGCCAAGCTTGTTCCGTATTCACCGGGGAAACCCCTTGATGAATTGGAGCGGGAATTGGGCATCGGCGGCGCCGTGAAGCTCGCGTCCAATGAAAACCCGCTCGGCCCCTCCCCCGAGGCGCTCGCGGCATTGGATGATGGCAAGGCAACTCTGCATCTTTATCCGGACGGCGGGGCGCATCATCTCACCCGGGCTCTGGCCGACAGGTGGAAGGTGTCCGGCGATCAGGTCGTCGTGGGCAACGGCTCCGATGAAATCATCAGCCTGTTGGTCAAGACGTTCATGTCCCCCGGCGAGGAAGCCGTGATGGCGGATCACACCTTCGTCATGTATCGGCTCGCCGTGACCGGCGGGCACGGGGTCTGCGTGGAGGTCCCCTTGAACGACTGGCGTCACGATCTCCCGGCCATGGCGCGGGCCGTCACCGGCCACACGCGGTTGGTGTTCGTCTGCAATCCCAACAACCCCACGGGCACCATGGTAACCCGTGATGAAGTCCGGGAGTTCATGGCCGCGGTTCCGGATCACGTGATCGTGGTGTTCGACGAAGCTTATTATGAATACGTCCGGGACCCGCAGTATCCTGACACCCTCGAGTACGTTCGACAAAACCGGCCGGTGGTGGTGTTGCGGACGTTTTCCAAAATTTACGGGTTGGCGGGGTTGCGGATCGGATACGGGATCACGACCCCGGAAATCACCGGCTACCTGCATCGCGTACGGAATCCCTTTAACGCCAATACCCTGGCGCAAGTCGCGGCGCGGGCCGCGTTGGGAGACGAACGACACGTGGCCGCGAGCCGCGCGCTCAATGAAACGGAAATGGCATCGGTGGACAACGGGCTTCGCGCATTGGGATTGGCGCCCCTTCCCAGCCAGGCCAACTTTCTCTATTTCGATACGTACCGGGACGGCCGTGCCGTGTTCGAACGGCTTCTTCAAGAAGGCGTCATCGTTCGTCACATTGTCGGGTCGATGCTTCGCGTGACCATCGGGCGGCCGGAGGAAAACCGTCGATTTCTCGAGGCCCTGGGCCGCGTGCTGGAGTCACTGCCGATGGATAAGGATTCCCGATGATTATCGTATTCAAGCCGACTGCCACGGAAGAGAACATCGATCACGTGACGGATCGACTCCGGGAACTGGGTCTGAAATCGCAAATGTCACGCGGTGAAGAGCGCACCATCATCGGGGTGATCGGCGACGAGCGTCTGTTGGACAACCAGCCGCTCACGGTGTTCCCCGGCGTGGAAAGCGTGACGCCCATTTTGACGCCGTGGAAACTGGTGGGCCGGGAGTTTCAACCCCAGGACACGACGATCGCGGTGGACCGGGTCACGGTGGGCGGCAACCAGTTGGTGGTGATGGCCGGCCCCTGTGCCGTCGAGAAATTGGAAGTGACCGTCGGGATTGCGCATGACGTCAAAGCCGCCGGGGGCGCGATCCTGCGGGGCGGTGCGTACAAACCGCGCACCTCTCCCTATTCGTTTCAAGGTCTTGGCCGTGAAGGGCTCGATTTCCTGGTCGAAGCCAAGAAGCAGACGGGGATGCCCGTGGTCAGCGAAATTCTGGACCCCCGTGACACGGACGTGTTCCTGGAAAAAGCCGACGTGATTCAGATCGGCGCCCGGAACATGCAGAACTTTGAATTGCTCAAGGAAGTCGGGGCTTATGACAAGCCGGTCCTCTTGAAGCGTGGGCTGTCCGCCACGATCAAGGAATTCTTGTTGTCGGCCGAATACATCGTCTCCCGCGGCAATCGCAACGTGATGTTGTGTGAACGCGGCATCCGCACCTTTGAAACCCAGTATCGGAATACGTTGGATCTGGCTGCGGTGCCTGCGTTGAAAAAACTCTCGCACTTGCCGGTGATCGTCGATCCCAGTCATGCGACGGGCAAATGGGACCTCGTGGCTCCCATGGCCAAGGCCGCCATTGCGGCGGGTGCCGACGGGCTTCTGATCGAGGTCCATTCGAATCCGGAATGTGCCCTCTGCGACGGCGAGGAATCGCTCAAACCCAGCCGGTTCAAGGAATTGATGAGTAACCTGAGACTTCTTGCGCAGGCCGTGGGGCGAGAATTGTAGCCCGTGGTCCTCGATCGCCTCGTGACGCACTGCCGTTTCTTCTTCAGAACATGACCGTTCATTTCAAACAAGTCGCGATTGTCGGAGTCGGTTTGATCGGGGGCTCCATGGGGATGATCCTGAAGCGTGACGGGCTGGCCGATCGCGTCGTCGGCGTGGGCCGGACTCTGGCCAATCTGGAATTGGCCGTGCAAGTCGGGGCCATCGATGCGTATGAGCGTGATCCCAAGGCAGCGATTCCGGGGACGGAGTTGGTCATTCTCGCCACGCACGTGGAAAGTTACGCCGGGCATCTCAAGGAGTGGGGACACCTCCTGGAGCCCGGAACGATCGTCAGCGACGTGGGAAGCGTCAAGGGACCCCTGGTGGGACAGGTGGAATCACTGGTTCCGGCCGGCGTGCATTTCGTGGGTGCGCATCCCATCGCCGGAAAGGAATCATCCGGGGTCGGGGAAGGGTCCGTCGATTTGTTTGCCAATGCCCTGTGTCTGGTCACGCCGACGGCGAACACCAATCCCCAGGCCCTCCGCACGGTGCAGCACGTCTGGGAAATCATGGGTGCCGTCGTCCGGTCGATCGACCCGTTTGTGCACGATTGGATCCTGGGAGCGGTCAGCCACCTGCCTCACGTGGCAGCCTTCGCACTCATGAACGCCTTGACGGATCTTCAGGAACGGGGCGAGGCGGATTTGCTGGACTATGCCGGTGGCGGCTTGCGGGATACGACCCGAGTTGCGGCCGCGTCTCCGGAAATGTGGCGCGATATTTTTCTGTGGAACGCCGACAATCTTCTGACGATGACCGAAGCCATGGAAACACACTTGCAACGCTTCAAGGCGTTGCTCCAAGCCAAGGACGGCCCGGGCTTGGCGCGCGAAATCGCCAAGGCACGGGAAGCGCGGCAGCGGCTGAAATGAGCACGCTCACGATTACACCGCACGGACCCTTGCGCGGGACGATTCGGGTGCCCGGTGACAAATCCATCACCCATCGGGCCCTGCTGGCCAGCGCCTTGGCCGAAGGTTCTGCCACGATTACAGGCTATTGTCGAGGAGAAGATTGCCTCAATACCCTCCATGCCTTGCAGGTGTTGGGCGTCAACATCGAAGTTGAAACGGACCGGGTCCAAGTTTGGGGCAAGGGGTTGAACGGCTTGACGGAGCCCGCGCAGCAATTGGATTGCGGCAATTCCGGGACGGGCCTCCGCCTGCTGGCGGGAGTGCTGGCCGGCCAACCGTTTTTTTCAATTCTGACGGGTGACGACTCGTTACGCCGCCGCCCCATGGGCCGGATCGTCAACCCCCTGCGCATGATGGGCGCGACCATTCAAGGCAGGAAGGGGGGGGAATTGGCGCCGCTGGCCATCCAGGGAGGGGCCTTACGGGGCATCGAATATCAATCGCCGGTCTCGAGTGCCCAGATCAAGTCCGCGGTCCTCTTTGCGGGGCTCTTCGCCGATGGGGAGACGCGGTTTTCCGAACCCTTGCTATCACGGGACCATACCGAGCGGATGTTCCGGTATCTGGGGATTCCACTCGAAAGCGACGGGTGTCGCGTCGTGCTGAAGGGGCGCCCCACCTATGCGGCCAAGGATTTGTCCGTTCCCGGGGACCTGTCCGCAGCTGCCTTCTTTCTCGTGGGTGCGACCCTGGTTCCCGACTCCGAGGTCCGGATCGACAACGTCGGCCTCAATCCGGCCAGGACGGGGATCCTGGACATTCTCAGCGAAATGGGCGCTGATATCAGAATTGTCAACCCAAGGGAAGAGGCCGGTGAGCCGGTGGGAGATCTGGTGGCCCGCACGGCCCCGCTACGCGGGGTGACCATAGAAGCCGCACGCGTCCCCAAAATGATAGACGAATTTCCCATTTTTTGCGTAGCCGCGGCGCTGGCCCAAGGCCGGACCGTCGTGACGGGTGCCGAAGAGTTGCGCGTCAAGGAAACCGACCGGATCCGGACTATGGCTGCGGAACTCATCACGCTCAACGTCCCCATTCAGGAAACCCCGGACGGATTCGTTCTCCAGGGGGGTGCCTCCATCAAAGGCGGGACCTGCATGAGCCATGGCGACCATCGCGTGGCCATGGCCCTGGTCATTGCCGCGTTGACCGGCGACGCGCCGACCACCATTCTCGACACCGGCTGCATTGCGACCTCCTTCCCGGATTTTCATGACAACCTGTTGGAATTATTGACAATTTCACATTGAATTCTATAATAATGGAACCTCTGCTTTATTGTGATAGTGGGATGCAGGGCAAGGCGTCCCGGAGCGAAGCCCGAGGCTTATCAGAGAGATAGGTGAGGGTTGAGCGAGGACACAACGCAGCCATGCGCCCGATAGTGCATTAAATCAGAGGTTCCTAATGTCCTTTTCCGGGGACCGTGGAAACATTTGCCCAAAGGCGAGGCTTCCTCATCACGATTGATGGCCCTGCCGGGGCGGGGAAAAGTACGACGGCGCGGGCGTTGGCGTCGCGTTTGGGGTACGCCTATCTGGACACGGGCGCCCTGTACCGCGCGGTCGCCTGGGTGGTCCGGCGAGCAGGGATCGATTGCGCCGACGTCGAGGCCATGGAGGCGCTGTTGTCCTCAATGGATTTTCACGTGTCTCTCGACGAGGGGGTGACGCGAACTTTTATCGACAACGAGGAAATCACCGGGCAATTGCGTTCACCGGAGATCAGCCGGTTGGCGTCGACCGTGGCGGCGCTACCGTACGTGCGCGACCGGTTGTTGCCGATTCAGGCACGGTTAAGCCGTGAGGGCGGAATCGTGGCTGAGGGTCGGGACATGGGAACCCGGGTATTTCCCGAAGCGGACGTGAAATTTTTTCTCGAGGCGGACCTCGAGACACGGACGACTCGCCGGCACCGGGAGACGGTGCGCGACGGTCATCACGAAACACAGCCGGATATCCGGCGGGCCATTGAGGAACGGGATGCCAACGATCGATCGCGAGCAACCGCGCCGTTGAAACCGGCCGGTGATGCGGTCGTGATCGATTCCTCGTCCTTGACGGTTGAGCAGGTGGTAGAACGGATGCTGGCGTGGATTCCGGGTCACTCGTGAGTACCGTGGTCTATGGAATCCTGTGGATTCTCACTCGAGTGGTCGGCCGCGTGTTCCTGCACTATCGGACGCGGGGCGTGGAACACGTCCCGGCTGCGGGCGGGGTGTTGTTGGCGGCGAATCACGCGAGTTACGCGGATATTCCGTTATTGGGTTGCGGGGTCCGGCGCCGCCTCTTTTATCTGGGACGGGCCAATTTATTTTCCTGGCCCCTGATGGGACCGGTCCTTCGGTGGCTGGGGTGGATTCCGTTGAAGACCGAGCGACTGGATCGGCAAGCGTTCCGTACAGCGGTGGAGTTGCTCAAGGCGGGCAAGGCCGTGGTCATTTTTCCGGAGGGGACGCGAACGTTGGACGGCACGCTACAGCCCGGCAAACCGGGCATCGGGGTGCTTGTGGCCGAAGCCCGGTGTCCCGTCGTGCCGGTCTATCTCAGGGGCACGTATCAGGTGCTCCCGACCGGGGCGTCCCGACTGACGCGGCATCCGGTGGAAGTGTCGTTCGGCGAGACCATGAATTTTGAAGAGGAATGCAGGCAATACCAGGGAAAGGAACTGTACCAACATATCAGTCACACGGTAATGGCGCGGATTGCCGAATTGCGTGGCGTGGATCATTCGGCTGTACCGACAACATGAACCCGAGAGATTGAGCCCCACGTCGGCTCCGGCTCGATCCCCTAACAACGGTTGCCGAAAGGCGATCGTGTAGGGGCGGACCCCCGTGTCCGCCCGAGGAATGAGGAATTATACATGAGCATGGACGTCGTTGAAGAAATGGACCGCGGGGCACTGGAAGCCCTGTACGAAGAAAGCTTCAAGAATTGCGAAGAAGGCACGATCACGGAAGGCCGGGTCGTGGTCATTCAAAAAGACCGGGTGATCGTGGACATCGGGTATAAATCCGAAGGCATCATCTCGACGAACCAGTTTATGCCGGATGAACTGAACACGTTGGCCATCGGTGACCGCATCCAGGTGTACATCGAACAGCGTGAAGACGCGGAAGGGAACCTGCTCCTCTCCAAGGAAAAAGCCGACAAGATGAAAATCTGGGATGAGTTGGAAGTCGCGCATCAGGAGGAGCGGGAAGTCCAAGGGAAAGTGGTCTCGCGCATCAAAGGCGGCATGATGGTGGATATCGGGGTCAAGGCCTTTTTGCCCGGTTCGCAGATCGACCTGACGCCCGTCCGCGATCTGGACGGTCTGGTCGGTAAAACCTTCCCGTTTAAAATCATTAAAATCAATCACCGGCGCGGCAACGTGGTGATTTCACGCCGGGCCCTCTTGGAGGAAACACGGGACAAGCGGCGGCAAACCACGCTCTCGACCCTCGCCGAAGGACAACTGCTGGAAGGCACCGTGAAAAATATCACCGACTACGGCGCGTTTCTGGATTTGGGCGGCATCGACGGCCTGCTGCACATCACCGACATTTCCTGGGGACGGGTCGGCCATCCCTCCGATATGTTCGCCGTCGGGGACCGGTTGGAAGTGCTCGTGCTCAAGTACGACCGCGAGTCCGGACGAATCTCCTTGGGGCTCAAGCAGAAGACCGCCGATCCCTGGATGAACATCGCCTCCAAATACCCCGAAGGGTCACGGGTTAGCGGCAAGGTCGTCAGCCTGACCGATTATGGCGCGTTCGTGGAACTGGAGCCCGGCGTAGAGGGGCTCGTCCACGTCTCGGAAATGTCCTGGACGCATGAAGTGCGCCATCCGTCCCGGGTGGTCGCGGTGGGCGATGCCATCGACGCGCAAGTGCTGCACGTGGACCAGCAAGGTCGCAAGATTTCGCTCGGCATGAAACAGACCGCGCCGAATCCGTGGGACGTCATTCAAGCCCGCTACCCGGTCGGCACGCACATCGAGGGGAAAGTCAAGAGCGTCACGGACTTCGGGGCCTTCGTGGGATTGGACGAGGGCATCGACGGCCTGATTCATATTTCGGACATGTCGTGGACCAGACACGTCAAGCATCCTTCGGAATTGTTCAAGAAAGGGCAACGGGTGTCCGCGGTCATTTTGCGCATCGACAAAGAAAAAGAGCGGTTGTCGCTGGGCTACAAGCAGCTCACCGCAGACCCGTGGGAATCGGACATTCCTTCGCGGTACCAGGTGGGCAGCGTGGCGACCGGGACGGTTTCCAAGATTGCGGACTTCGGCGTCTTCGTCGAACTGGACGGGGAAGTGGAGGGGTTGATCCACGTCAGTGAAGTGGGGCCGGACGGGGCGAACAAGCTGGAGGAGAACTTTGCCATAGGCCGGAACGTGACCGCGAAGATCGTCAAAGTCGATTGTGAAGAACGGAAAATTGCATTGAGCGTGAAAGACTGTCCGCAGGAACCGGAGGGCCAGGCAACCGAGACGGCCGGCGGTCCGGGCGATGCCGTCCAGGAGCAGGACGTCCCGACCTCGACGGCGACGACGTAGAGGATTGACGCTGAGCTTGCGGGTATGGACGACAGACCTTCAAGAAAATCTCCTTCCAAGTGGCGACGAGGCCTCTGGATCGTCGTCGCTGCCGTGACGTTAGCCGTGGTGGGGAATGCGTTGTTACCGGAACTCGCCACGGTTGGCAAGGAGCGCATCGCGCTCGTCAGGATCGAAGGCCCCATTCTGGATTCGCGATCCACCGTGGATGAGTTGGAATCGTATGGCCATGATCCGCTTGTCAAGGCCATTGTCATTCGGATCGATTCTCCGGGCGGCGGGGTGGCGGCCTCCCAAGAGATTTACAATGCGGTCAAACGGGTGCGGACGGAAAAGCAGAAAACGGTCGTGGCCTCCATGGGGACGGTGGCGGCGTCCGGCGGGTATTATATCGCCGTAGCGTCCGACCGTATCCTGGCCAATCCCGGAACGCTCACGGGCAGTATCGGCGTGATTATGCAATTGGCCAATTTCGAAGAACTCATGGAAAAGATCGGTGTGAAGAATTTCGTCATCAAGAGCGGACGGTATAAGGACGTGGGGTCTCCGTTTCGCATGATGGGTGAAGAGGATCGGAAGCTGCTGCAATCGGTCATGGACGATGCCCATCGTCAGTTTATCGAGGCCGTGGCCGACGGGCGCGCGCTGGACGTCGCCGACGTCGAAGCCTTGGCCGATGGACGGGTGTTGACCGGGCAACAAGCCAAAGACGTGCTTCTCGTCGATGACCTGGGAGACCTCAAAGACGCCGTCAAACTGGCGGCAAAAATGACCGGGATAAAAGGCTCTCCGGCGGTGATCGAGACGACACCGGAATTTTCATTCCGGGATTGGCTGGTGGGGTCCTTGTTCGGCGACACGCCCGCGTTACCGCTTCAAACGGGCATGAACCTCATGTATTTCATGGCGCTGTAGAACATACCCCCTCTCCCCCGCCTGTTCCCCTCCTTTGTAAGGACGGGAACTTTTTCCGAAGAGGGAAAAGTTGGGAGGTAGAGGGTTGGGGTGAACGGGGAGCGGGACGCGCGAGCAGCCAAGCCGTTCTATCAAGGAGAGCAGTCATGACCAAGGCGCACCTGATTGAGAAAGTGGTGGAAAAAGCCAAAACTCTCAACCGCCGTGACGCGGAAAAGGTGGTGAATGGCATTTTCGACTCCATCCGTGACGCCTTGAAGCGGGGTGAGAAAACGGAGATTCGCGGGTTTGGCAGTTTCCGGTTGCGCATCAGACGCACCAAGGACGGACGGAATCCCAAGACCGGGGAGACCGTATCCGTGCCGGAAAAACGCATGCCGTTTTTTAAGGCGGGTAAGGAGATCAAGGAACTGTTGAATGCGGAAGAACCAACGCATGAGTAATCCTGACCCCACATTGACGACACCGGCCTGGACCCCTGAAGCCCTCACGCGGCTTGAACGCGCCCCGATCTTTTTGCGGGGTATGGTCAGACGCCTGGCGGAAAAGAAAGCCCGCGAATTGGGGGAACACGAGATCACCGCGGAAATGTTGGACCGGTTCAAGCGGCAAATGATGGGGAGCATGGGCGGAGAAGCCGGGATGGCCGAAGCGGCCGACCAAATGGCCCAAGGCAAATTACCCTGGACGGCGGAAGCGAGCAAGCGGTTGGAAAGCGTACCCGAGTTCATGCGGGCCATGATCAAACAAATTACCGAAGAGGTGGCGCGGGAACGGGGTCACTTGGAGGTCAACGTCGAACTGTTCGAAAAAGTCGAAGCCATGGGGGAACAGGCCGAAGCCCAAGTGGCGCCCGTGGAATGGACCGACGGGGCGAAGGCGATGTTGCAGGAAAAAGTCAAGGATTCCCCACCCATTGCCCTGGAGTTCGTGACGGATATGCTGAAGCGGGACGCGGAAGACCTGGCGCGGGAAGCCAGCCTGACCACGATTGATGAACTCACACTGTTCAAGATCTGGGAGGCGCCGCAGGAAACCGTGGCGTGGACTGACGACGCCTGGAAACGGTTGCTCACGTCGCCGGATTTTGTGCGAAGCGGCATCCGCAAGGCGGCTGAACGGCGCGCCAGAAAACTCGGGTTACGGGAAATCGATTCCGAACACCTGACCAAGTTCCGGAACGAAGCCATGATGAAAGCCGTCAAGCGAATCAGAAGTTTCGGGTACCAGGAATTGACCTTCGACGCCTTTGACGATGCGTTGGTGAAAGTCAAACGTCTGAAAGGAAACAGCCAGGCCGAGCAGCGCCTTGAAGAAATCCGCGACTTCATGACCAAAGAGAAGCCCGAAGTCGGCGTGCTCGGTGAAGAACTCATGGACCGGTTCCGCAAGTATCTCAAAGGCGAAGGCAAGCTTTAGCCTTCCTCTCCTTTGCCTGCTGGTGCCGGGCAGAGACGGCCATCATTTCAGTTGTACCTTCCGTTGTCCTCATGATCTCCTATTTCGTCTGCTCTTTCCCGGTGCGGACTGGGCGGCTTCTCTCGCCAGTTGGTCAACCAACTCGTTATGCGGTTCGCCGGAATGGGCTTGCACTTTGTGCCACGTGAGAGTCATCCCCAAGGCCCGGACCTGTTCCGCGTATGCTTGGGTAAATGACGTCCGGGTTTTCCACGTACCGTCCACCCAACTGGCCAGACCCTGATAGTCGAAATGGATCTCAGCGGCTGCAATGCCGCGTGCCCGGCACCACTCCAGCGCCTGCAACACCGCCTGAATTTCTCCGGCTACGTTTCGATGCCGGCGCGCCTCGGCAGGCACGTCATGCCCACTCGCGCGGTGGAGTTCCTTCCCGCCATCGAGGATGACGTAGGCCCACCCGAAGTTCAGGCGGCCATTGCTGTTCGGCAGACATGACCCGTCGACCCAAACGTGTACGGCATCGTTTGTCGGAAGGGGCCCGGTCAGTGGAAGGCCGGTCGCCGCATCGGGATGGGATTCTCCCATAAACGCCAAGGCTTGCGCTTTTGTGGGAAAAGCTTTGTAGACGGCTCCGGGAAATCTCTTGACCTGCTCTTCACACGCGGGCCACGTGGTATAGACCCCGGGCCGGCGCCCCTTGCGCACGGCGTAAAATTTCACGGTGCTTATTCACCCTTCAGCCGTTTCACGCGTTCCAGGACGAACCTGATGCGTTTGGCTTCCCTGGGAATCCCTTGGACCAGGGCGACATACGTTTCGTATTCTTCGATCGCCCGGCGGGTATCGATCTGTTCCAGACTCTGTGCCAAATGGAACCGTGCTTCGGGATAGTTTGGGGCCAGGACGAGTGCCCGTTTAAAGAGTTCGATGGCGCGGGACGCCTGTTGCTGCTCGGCCAGGACCCGGCCGAGATTGCTGATGATCACCGGAGAATTGGGGCGAAGCGAGAGGGCCTGCTCCAGTTCGCGTTGCGCATCGGCCAGTTGGCTTTGATCCCGAAGCGCCAGGCCCAGTCGATGGTGGGCTTCGGCTATACGAGCCTCGTCCTTGAGCCCATGTTGAATGGATCGCCGGTAGGCCTCAACGGCAATCGCCGGCTGGGCGGTTCCGCAAGACCCGAATAACGCGGCTTCCCCTCGTGCGAATTGCTGAAGGCCCAGGAAATCGTCGCTCTGGTCCGCCTCGGGCGAGGGCTCTCCGGGCGTCGCGGACCGGCTTCGGTTGAGCTCCGGCAGAAAGGTTTCATGATAACTTGACAGCAGTTGCTCGTATGGATCGATCGCCAGGGAAGCCACGAGCAACGTCGGGTCTCCCTCGGTCTCCAGTACCAGGTATTGGGTTGTGCTGGTGTAATCGCCGGTCCGGTACAGGACCGCGGAGCGCGCGCCCTCTTGGGAGAGGAGTTGCGTGGGGTCGATATAAAACGTGGACGACGGGCGGAGTTCGGATAGGGTTTGTCGCAGCACGGGATACGGCTTTAAGGAGAGCCCTTGGTTGTAGCGAAACACGGCCCCGACCAGGCGCTGCTCATCATTGAAAAAGTAAAACCGGTCGTGGTCGGGTTGCCCGCTTTGCGCCGAACGTTGCAGTTGTTCTCCGGAGCCCCAGGGCACCTGTTCATAGCGGAGTCCCTGCCAACTCTTGACCACGGTGTCTTCGGCGTCGCAGAGGCGCGCAGCTCCCAACAACTCGAGATCGCTTGCCGACGGGGGGAGCATGGGGTCGAGACGCGGTGCCGGCGTGGGTCCACAAGCCGTCAGCAGGCCCAACCACAAGATACACATCCATGCCCCTGGTGGGTTCACTGCTGGGCGGATGGAGAAAGATCTCAAGCTGGACCTATGTCGTTCAGTGAAGAATGAAGGAACCTCTGATTTACTGCACTATCGGGCGCATGGCTGCGTTGTGTCCTCGCTC
>VXOF01000070.1 GCA_009840285.1 Nitrospira sp. SB0662_bin_26 | reverse complement strand
TTGGAGCGGGTGAGGAGATTCGAACTCCCGACCAACGGCTTGGGAAGCCGATGCGCTACCACTGCGCTACACCCGCTCGCAGTTATAGAAGGGAATTCATTCTAGGCAGGGCGCGAAATGCAAGTCAAGGAGGTGGCGTGGCACCCTCACCCCAGCCCTCTCCCGTCAAAGGAGAGGGAGAAACGAGGCATCCTATCTCACGTTAGCCTGTTCCCGGCTATATCCGTACCTGCACCAGTGCGTACTTCCGTTTGCCGATTTTGACTTGGTAGGACTCATTCGCCTGCAAAGGCAAAACCACATTGCCGTCCTGACAGCGTTCCTGGTTGATAGTGACGGCGCCTTGCGCAATCAGGCGACGCGCTTCCGCCTTGCTGGGCAATAACCCCGTTCGCATGAGAAGATCCACCAACCCGATCGAGGGGTTTCCCGGATCTAAAAAATCCGCCGCGGCCAACGTGACCGTGACGTCGGGTTGTTCGGGAAATTCCCGCTTGCGAAACTTCTGTTCAAAGTCCTCCTTGGCTTGTCTTGCGGCCTCCTCACCGTGATACCGCGTCACCATGGCTTCCGCCAAACCCAGCTTCGCCTCTTTGGGATGGCGTTGCTTGACCGCATTGAGGTCTTCGGACGTCAGCAGTTCATAGTACCGGAACATCAGGTCATCGCTGATCGACATGATCTTGCCGAACATGTCCGAAGGTTCGTCTTCCAGGGCTATGGAGTTGCCAAAACTCTTGCTCATCTTCCGCACGCCGTCCGTCCCTTCCAGTAACGGCACCGTGATGACGATTTGGGGGACTTGGCCCCAATTGCGCTGGAGATCCCTTCCCACGAGCAAATTGAACGTCTGATCCGTACCACCCAATTCGACGTCGGCTTTGAGCGCCACGGAATCGTAACCCTGGACCAACGGATATAAAAATTCATGAACGCCGATGGGTTTCTGCTCCCTGTAGCGTTTGGAAAAGTCGTCACGTTCCAACATGCGCGCCAGATTATAATGCGAACATAATTCGATTACGTCCTGTGCCCGCATGTCCTGCATCCAGCGGCTGTTGAACTCCACGCGCGTTTTTTGAGGATCCAACGTTTTGAAGATTTGTCGCTCATACGTCTTGGCGTTGGCCAGGACCTGTTCCTTGCTCAGCACCTTCCTCGTTTCGGAGACACCGGTCGGGTCACCGATCATGCCGGTAAAATCCCCGATCAGGAAAATGACCTCATGCCCGAGTTCCTGAAAATGCCTGAGTTTCTGGATGAGCACGATATGTCCGAGATGGAGGTCCGGTGCGGTGGGATCGAATCCGGCTTTCACCCGCAAGGGCCTCCCCTCTTTGAGCGACAGCTTGAGACGGTCCTCAAGCTCACGCTGCTGGATCACCTCAACGGTGCCACGCGTGATCAGGTCAAGCTGCCGTTTCAATTCACGATCTGCCATCAGACTCCGGTATCCAATCGTTATTCGCCGGGCGAAGGGGTTGTCGGTTCAACGTAAACATACGGTTCGAGTTGCGCCAACCGTTTCACGCCGATGCCTTTGACCTGTTGCATATCACGAATGGTTGCGAATTTTCCATGCTCGCGGCGATATCGAACCACGCGCTCGGCCAGGACCGGGCCGATCCCCGGTAAACGCTGCAACTCCTCTGCCGAACCGTGATTGATATCGACGTGACCCACGTCAGCCACCGTCTGGGGCCGCAGCTCCGGGAGTTGCTCCATCGACGTGCCGGCCTGCCCCGCCAACGAGGCCTCGGATTGAGTGGGCTGGGACGGACCCTGCAACAGACCCGCAAAAGACAGAACCCCCATGGTCCCGGCCAGCAGCAGGAGCTTGACTCCGAAGGAGAACGCCGTCGGATATTTTTTGATTGACCATCCTCGCATCAGGACCGTTTCCTGGCCAAGTGAATCGCCATTCCGTCAACGTCCTCGAATGCCTCCAGCAAGGCTTCGGCATGTGTGGGATGCGCGTGGATCATGCCGGCCACGTCCCGGGCCTTGGCGTTCAACTGCATGGCCAGGGCCGCTTCATGCACCAGATCCGCCGCATGCGTTCCGACCAAATGGGCGCCCAACACGCGATCCGTTTTGGGATCGGCCAAGATCTTCACCAACCCGGCCGTATCGCCGACGGCATGAGCCTTGCCTAGTGCACTATACCGAAAACGTCCGATGTTGGGGACGATTCCCCGTTCACGAATTTCTTGTTCGGTCAATCCGACCCGCCCGATCTCGGGCAGCGTAAAGATGCCCGCGGGCACCACGTCATAATTCATGGTTTTCGGATTCCCCACAAGATTCTCCACGGCCACTTTTCCCTGTGCCGACGCGACGTGTGCCAACATCGCCTTCCCTACCACGTCACCGATGGCATACACGCCCGGCACGTTCGTTTCCAAACGGTCGTCTACTTCGATCTCGCCATTGTCGCCAAGCTTGACGCCGACTTCTTCCAACCCGATCCCCGTCGTATTACAGCGCCGGCCCACCGAGACCAGGATCGCAACGCAACCCAGCCGTTCTCCATCGGCCAACTCCGCGGTGAAGCCCGCGTCCGTCTTTTCAACGGCCTTCACCGAGTTCCCGGCAATGATTCGAACCTGACGTTTCTTCAACTCCCGTTCGATAACAGCCGAGATCTCTTCATCTTCCAACGGCAACACACGGGCTAGCATCTCCACGACCGTCACCCGCGAACCCAACCCGGCGTACAGGGAAGCAAATTCACACCCTTCGACTCCCCCGCCGACAATGAGCAATCGTTCGGGTATTCGCGGAATCTCCAGTGCTTCCTGGCTCGTCATGATGTCGTACCCGTCCACGGGAAACATCGGCAGGGCAGACGCTGATGAACCCGTGGCGATAATAATGCCGTCCGCCTCGACGGATGTTTCAGTGCCATCGGCAAGGGTGACCCGTACCGTCCGCGCATTGACGAGTCGTCCCGTTCCCTGGACGTGCGACACCCCCCATTGTTTGAAGAGCATGGCTATGCCGTTGCCCAGCCCATGGACGACCCGGTTCTTTCTCGCCACCATTTGTGGCGGGTCATACGTGGGGGGATTGGAGAGTTGCAGCCCGAGATCCTGCGCCTTCTTGAGTTTTTCGCCCAATTCGACGACCGAGAGCAGCGCCTTGCTGGGGATGCAGCCCCAATTCAGGCAGACGCCGCCCAGCGCCCTATTTTCGATCACCGTCACCTTGGCCCCGAGTTGGGCCGCGCGAATGGCAGCCACGTAACCACCGGGACCGGCACCGAGAATGGCAATATGTCGGGCGGGAGACATTAAGGAACCTCTGATTTATGGTGATAGCGGGATGCAGGGCAAGGCGTCCCGGAGCGAAACCCGAGGCTTATCATAGAGATAGGTGAGGGTTGAGCGAGGACACGACGCAGCCATACGCCCGATAGTGCAATAAAGCAGAGGTTCCCTAAGTCTGCGAGGAAAGAAATTCCTCATACTGCGAGGCCGTCATCAAGGCTTCAACGTCGGCGGGGTTGGCCAATTCGACCACGGCGATCCATCCTTTCCCGTAGGGATCCTGGTTCAGGTATTCGGGATGGTCCTGCAACTCGGCGTTCACTTCCACGATTTTCCCGCTGACCGGTGTGTACAGACTGGAAGTGGCTTTCGTGGATTCCACCTCGCCGATTTCCTGGTTCACGGTCAAGTCGGCATCGACTTTCGGTAACTCCACAAACACGACGTCACCCAGGGCATCCTGCGCAAAATCGCTGATCCCCAAGGTCGCCCGCTGCCCGTCGAGCCGCACCCACTCATGTTCTTTATGATAGCGTAAATCTTCAGGAATCGTTCCCGACATTCTCTGCTCCCTCCAGCCGCATCGGCAAGGCTGTTCTTAAATGAGGGTCGGTAGTTTGTCAAGGAACTCCGCGATGAGGTCGCGTCGCAGACGAAAGATCTGCTTTTCTCTTTCTGTCATCCTCGACATCTTTAATCGAGGATCCAGTGTCTTTATTTTTTCCTGCGGGGTTTCGCCCCCGCACGACGAGGTTCCTTCGACAGGCTCAGGACAGGCTCTTTTGTTTCGGCAAAAGGACCCAAAACCATTGGCGCCCGGGCGTGGCCCTTCGGGTACCTTTGCCCCAGTCCCGATTTCTAGAGCTGCGGAACTCGCTTCGCTCAGACAGTCCTCGCCCCCAAAGAAGTGTCGGGACTGGGGCGCAGCCACGCCCGCAGGCACCACCCGACACGTAAAGAACAACGATCGTTGGGTCTCTACGCCTACCTACGATGATCGTAGATCAGGCCGATTCCTTGGGGGAGAATGCCCGATTGCATGCGTGCCTGACCGATCCGATCGGGCAGGATAGTCCAGATTTTTTCAGGTTTTCCAAGATGCTCAACCATCTTCGCCACAGCGGCCATTTCATCGTTGCGCTCTGATGATCCCTGAGGCGAACTTTGAGCAGTTTGATGGACAAGCGTCGAGTCCGGCTCTTCGATCGCGATCAGAAACCTGTCAAACGGGCCGCGCGTCACATCGACCCAATCTTCAGCGAAATGAATCAATCCGCGCACGGGGTTTGTGATGCTCCGGGATTGCAGGGTCACGCCGAACTCAAGATGAGGAAGACGAACGCGCAGGGTCTGAACCAGGTCTCGGAGACTTCGGAGACGTTCCCGGGCTTTCCACCCGGCCCATTTCCAAGACACGGCCGGCAGGTGAACGCCGGGCTCGGAATCTGTCTGAAGCACGGTCCGGTCATCGTCAAACATGAGAACCGGATCGAAGCCCACCCCAAATTCCCGAGCAAATAACTGAACGGCCAAGGGATTGAACCCTCCATACAGACCTGCGGGCACCGCATTGCGAATCACCAGTCCCGTCAGCGGAAAATCACGAACTTGCGCAAGCCAATCCACAAGAAACGCCCGGTAACCCTCAAAATGCAATGAAAAATATGGCGAGCGACGTAACGTTCGCGATTGCGGGTCATAGGTCCAGTCTTTCCAGTCTTCCATTCCCCGTTGCCGGGCAAACCGTCCCAGGCACCTGGGCGTCACCCCGAGATAGACCGCTGCTCCACGAGCATGCAGGTGCTCAACCACGGAATGCATCGCATCAAAAGAGAGTTGTTGTCCGTTATCCTGCAGCTTCCCGTCAACAAGGCAGGGGACATCCAGGAGAACCATTGATGCTTCGGTGTCCGTGCTTGACGGCATCACGGAATCCACTTCAGCGGTCGCAGCGCCGAGAGACACCAGAATCCCCTTTATGGATCCATGTGCCGTCGACTTTCCCAGCCGTCTTTCGAGTTGCGCCACACGGGACCGTGCATCAGTCTGATACACGTTCTCCGTCCGTGTATTGGCCAGAAAGCGATACTGAGCAATGGCTGAAGACAGGTAGCCCGCCTTTTGATACGCCCGAGCCAACCACCATCGTGCTTCCAGCGACCGGAACGATTGGGGATGGGTGCGCAAGAACCGATTCAGCAACGAAACAGCCGTCGAATAGTCGGCTCGAAGAAAGGCGATCTCCGCCTGCTGCAAGGAGCGTTTCTCGGTTTGATCGCGTAAAGCTTCGACGCCAAAATCAGGCCCAGCAGAGCGGAGACACCCGCTCATGAACAGGAGAGCGGACAGGGCGACCAGAAAGAATCGCAAATGCGGAAAGGGGATCGACATCTATTGAAGAGTGATTATGGAATATTCGCAGGGAACAACGAGCGGTGTTGCCTGCTTTGAGACGGCACGGGACGTTCGGCAACCGGCTTACAAATCCATTCCCGGGAAGAAATATCCTATTTCAAAACTGGCTGTATCAGGAGAGTCCGATCCGTGAACCGCATTGGCTTCGATCGAGGCCCCATGGATCGATCGAATCGTGCCGGCCACTGCTTTCTGTGGATCGGTTGCTCCCATAAGATCGCGGTTTGCCTGAATCGCGTTTTTCCCTTCGAGGACAAGGACGACGGAAGGCCCGGAGGACATGAACGCGGTCAGTTCATGAAAAAACGGTCGTTCGCGATGTACGGCATAAAATCCTTCGGCAGTCGATTGGGACAAATGCATCATTTTCATGGCAATGGGATGAAGCCCCGCAGCTTCATAACGTTGAATCACGTCTCCGATAACCTGCTTTTTTACGGCGTCAGGTTTAATAATCGCTAACGTTCGTTCGACCATCCTAACTCATCCTTTCTTCATCGACTCGTTCCAAATCCGTTGGTTATGGCAGGCGTTCATACTCATCCTGAACTCCGCACAGACTAACACGTTCGAGAAGAAGAACACCAACGGGTAGCCCAAACCCGGGTGCACCTATTTTCAAATGGTCACGATACATGACACTGAACGCGGTCCGGCTGAATTCATTCGACGTCCTTCAAACCGCTCATAATGAAAAAGAGGCTTGCGATCAACCCCTGATCCGTGCAAGGATGAAAATCAAACGTGTCTTGGAACTCAAGTCTTCTTTGGGTCCCGAGGAGTTTTATGGTTTCGTTTTTGTCAAAACGCCTTCCGAGGAAGCCAGAGTTTTTTCGGGCGGCTTCTATCGTTGGCATGAGCCTGGCTGCTTGTGCGGCGCTCTTGAGCCTTATTGCCGTGGTGTGGTCCGTTCCCGGCACCCGGACGGATTCTCCCTCCAATCCCAATCTCGAACCCAAGGCCTTCCAGCGCGCGCCGGACCCGGTCACATCCGATCTCCCCTTGTGGGAAAGAATCCGATTCCGTCGCCATATTGAAACCCGCTTGCCACAGTACCGGCAGCAATTTGAAGGCGTCGCAAAGGCTTACAAGATTTCCTGGACGTTGCTCGCGGCCCAAGCGTATCAGGAATCACGTTGGGATCCACATGCCGTCAGCCCAACCGGTGTTCGAGGCATCATGATGCTGACTCGCGATACCGCTTCGTCCTTGGGCATCCAAAACCGAACGGATCCCACCAAAAGCATCGTAGGTGGAGCCCGGTATTTTCGAGATCTTGAGAAACAACTTCCCCGCCACATCGGTAAAGCTGATCGCATCGCCATCGCCCTCGCGGCCTATAACGTCGGCATGGGCCACATCAAGGACGCACAGGTTCTGGCCCGCCAAATAGGCAAAGATCCGCATTCCTGGGATGATCTCAAAACGACGCTGCCCCTTTTGACCCAAAAATCCTACTACGAAACCTTGCAGCACGGGTACGCTCGCGGCTGGGAACCCGTGCGGTACGTGAAACGCATTCGCGCTTACCACTCATTGCTTGAGCAATTCCTCCGGCAAGTCTGACGTTGCCTCCTCCTCGTGCGCCCTTCACGTCGGATACCTCGACAGCTTCACAACATTACTGATTGGACATGAACACTTCCTCTGGAATCCAGGAACTGAAGGCGAGGCTTGCCCGCGCCACCGCGGTGACAGTCCTGACCGGAGCCGGCATTTCCGCGGACAGCGGCGTCCCCACGTTTCGAGGTCCGGAAGGGCTCTGGAAGGATCACCGGCCCGAAGAGCTGGCCTCACCCGAGGCCTTTGCCAGGAATCCCAAACTCGTATGGGAATGGTACAATTGGCGCCGCGAACTCATTGCCACCAAGCACCCGAACCCGGCTCATGTCGCATTGGTGGATCTGGAGCACAAGATTCACAATTTTTGGCTCATTACGCAAAACGTCGATGGGCTTCACCCATTAGCCGGATCTCAACGCCTATCGGAAATTCACGGCAATATTTGGAAGGTGCGTTGCACTCAATGCGGACGGGTTACCGTCAATCGAGACGTTCCCATCGCCATCTTACCGGAATGTTCAACATGCCAAGGGTTGCTCCGGCCTCACATCGTCTGGTTCGGAGAATCCCTGGCTTCTGAAGACTTGCAAAACAGTTTCGACGCGTTAAGGAGTTGTGAAGTGCTCCTGATTATCGGAACATCCGGAGTCGTCTATCCAGCCGCGTCTTTCGGGCCCATTGCCAAAGACAATGGCGCGTTCGTGGCAGAATTGAATCTCGATCCGACGCCCAATTCCGATCTCGTGGACGTGGCCATCCAGGGTCATGCTAAAGAACTGGTTCCCCAACTGCTTTCATAACCCCTTGTATTTTCACATTTTCTTGACGAAATTGTGACGAGTTTGTTATCTTTAACTGTTTATAGTCATATCCCATACGTTGGAGAAATCAATGCAAATCACCATTAATGGTAAACCCGAAGAAATGCAGGCCGGCACCGTCATGGACGTCCTGAAACAGAAAGATATCGACCCGCATATGGTGGCAGTTGAACTCAATACGCAAATCGTCGAACGAGACCGGCTCGACACCACGAATGTCCAAGAGGGCGATAAGGTAGAATTTCTGTTCTATATGGGTGGAGGAGCGTGACCACCCGATATTTATCAAAGATTACGGAGGGAATAGGCAAGACACCCTTGGTTCGGTTGAATCGCCTTTCCGAGGAAGGCGGCGCTACGATTTTCGGAAAGGTGGAGTTCGCCAACCCCGGCGGAAGCGTCAAAGATCGGATCTGCCTCAATATGATCGATGAGGCGGAACGTGCCGGCACGCTCAAACCCGGAGGAACGATCGTCGAACCGACCAGCGGGAACACGGGAATCGGACTGGCCTTAATCGCTGCGGTTCGCGGGTATAAATTGATTCTGGTCATGCCGGAGAGCATGAGCCTCGAACGAGCAAGCCTGTTATCCTCCTATGGCGCGCAATTGATTTTGACCCCGGCGTGGGAAGGCATGCAGGGCTCGATTCGAGAAGCTGAAAACATCATTGCCCAAAATCCGGAATATTTCATGCCTGACCAATTTTCCAATCCGGCGAATCCCGCCATTCACCGGGCCACGACCGCGATTGAGATCTGGGATGCCATGGACGGCAAGATCGATGCCTTTGTCGCGGCCGTCGGCACGGGCGGAACCATTACGGGTTGCGGAGAGGTCATGAAAGAACGTGCGCCGGACACCAAGATCGTTGCCGTGGAACCGGCCGGGTCCCCGGTACTCTCGGGAGGAGCACCCGGTCCGCATAAGATTCAAGGCATCGGCGCAGGCTTTGTGCCGAAAGTCCTCAATCGTTCCATCATTGACGACATTATTCGGGTTACCGACGACCAAGCCTATCAGACCACGAAACTGCTGGCCAAAAAAGAGGGACTGCTCGTCGGGATATCCGCGGGAGCGAACGTCTTTGCGGCACAACAGGTCGCGAAAGACCTCAGAGCTGATCAACACGTGGTGACGGTGTTGTGCGACACGGGCGAACGATATCTAAGCATCGAAAAATATTTTAATATCTGACGAGTAGATCGAAATGAGTTTCACGGAAGAACAAATCACCCGGTACAGCCGGCATATCCTGTTACCCGAGGTCGGGGGGAAGGGACAAAAGAAGATTGCCCGGGCAAAAGTGTTTGTCGTCGGAGCCGGAGGGCTGGGCTCACCGGTAGCCTTATATCTGGCTGCAGCCGGTGTCGGAACGATCGGCCTGATCGACAGTGACGTGGTTGACCGGTCCAATCTTCAACGACAGGTACTGCACCATACTCCCGACGTCGGACGGTCCAAGGTGCAATCGGCGAAAGAAAAAATCTTTCTCCTGAATCCCGACGTGAACGTTGAAACGTACGAGGATCGATTTACCGCCTCCAATGCGATGGATTACATTGCGCCCTATGACGTGGTGATTGATGGCGTGGATACGTTTCCAGCCAAGTTCCTCATCAACGATGCGTGCTATTTTGCAGACAAACCCCTTGTCCACGGCGGGATCCTCCGGTTCGAAGGCCGGGTGTTCTCCATCGTGCCTGGACAATCGGCCTGCTACCGGTGCATCTTCCAGCATCCCCCGCCTCCCGGACTCGTGCCGAGTTGTCAGGAAGCCGGCATCATCGGCGTCGTAGCCGGTATCATCGGAACCATTCAAGCCACGGAGGCGCTGAAATTGATTCTTGGGATCGGGGATCCGCTCACCGACCGTATTCTTGACTTTGATGCTCGAAAAACCGCATTTCGTGAAATAAGGACGAAACGAAATCCCAGGTGTCCCTTGTGTGGGGACCATCCGGACATTACCGAACTGTTTGAGCACGAACAGGAGGCGTGCCAACTACAAGCGCCCGGGGCGCTCGGTCTTTCCTAGTTTCCCGTCCGGATGCGGAAGGAGGTTGAACCATGGCAAAGATGAAAGCCCTCATTTGCCGGGAATGTGGGAAGGAATATCCCACGGAAGCCCTTCACGTCTGTGAACTGTGCTTTGGGCCTCTGGAAGTCAAATATAATTACGATGAGATCAGGGAGGTGATGTCGCGAGCCTCGATTGAGTCCGGCCCCAAGTCGCTGTGGCGGTACAAGGAATTGCTCCCGATCGAAGGCAGCCCGACGATCGGTCTGCACGCCGGCATGACGCCGCTCGTGCACGCCAAGAATCTGGGGGCCTTTTTGGGACTCGATGAACTGTACATCAAGAACGACTGCGTCAACCAGCCGACCCTGTCGTTCAAGGACCGGGTCGTGGCCGTGGCCCTGACACGCGCCAGGGAACTGGGGTATGAAACCGCAGCCTGTGCTTCCACCGGCAATTTGGCCAATTCGGTGGCCGCGCACGCGGCGCAGGCCGGCATGCAATGTTACGTCTTCATCCCGGGCGACCTGGAAGCAGCCAAAGTCCTTGGCAACCTGATCTACAGACCGAAAGTCGTGGAAATTGAAGGCAACTATGATGACGTGAACCGTTTATGCAGTGAAATTGCCGGCGAACGGCGATGGGCCTTCGTGAACGTGAATATCCGTCCCTATTATGCCGAGGGCTCGAAGACCCTGGCGTTTGAAGTCGCGGAACAACTGGGATGGCGGGCTCCCGACCAGGTCGTCGTGCCCATGGCATCGGGATCGTTATTGACCAAAATCTGGAAGGGACTCAACGAATTCCAAAAAATCGGCCTTCTGAAGGACGTATCTACGAAAGTGAACGGTGCCCAGGCCGAAGGGTGCTCCCCGATCGCCACGGCGTATAAGAACGGCCGCGACTTCTTCAAACCGGTCAAGCCGAACACCATTGCCAAGTCCCTGGCCATCGGTAACCCGGCGGACGGCTACTACGCCTTGAAAACCGTCGAGGAAAGTCACGGGGCCATGGACGCGGTCACCGACGATGAAGTCATCGAAGGGATCAAGCTCCTGGCTCAAACGGAAGGAATATTTGCGGAAACCGCAGGAGGCGTGACCATCGGAACCCTCCGCAAGCTTGTGAAACAGGGCGCCATCAAGAAGCATGACGTGACCGTTGCCTATATCACCGGCAATGGATTGAAGACCCAGGAAGCCGTTGTGGATTCGGTCGGACGGCCGTTCCGCATTCCGCCGAGCCTGGTGAAATTTGAACAAACGTTTGGACAACAGGGGGCGGCATGATCACCGTACGTATACCTACTCCCCTCCGGCCGATGACCGGAGGCAAGAGTGAAGTCGAAGGAACCGGCGCCAGTATCGGCGAATTGATCGAGCAATTGAACACGGCGCATCCGGGGTTAAAGGACCGGATCTGCGACGAACAGGGAGAAATTCGACGGTTTATCAACATTTACCTGAACGAGGAAGACATCCGGTTCCTGACGGGCAAAGACACGCCCGTCAAGGACGGTGACGAGGTGTCCATCGTTCCCGCTATCGCCGGTGGAAGCCATGACTAAACTGCGATTTCACATCCGGTTTCCGGAAGAAAAAATTCCCGAACCCGTCATTTATCAGATCGGGCATGAATATGAGGTAGTCACCAGCATCCGCCGGGCCGACGTACGCGAAACCACCGGCTGGATGGACGTGGAATTCTCAGGCGAAACCGAAGAAATCGAACGCGCGATTGCAGGTTTGCGGGAGAAAGGCGTGCTCGTAGACCCGATTGAACTCAACGTGGTGGAATAGAGACCGGACATGGATTTTACCGAAGACCAAATCGAACGGTACAGCCGGCAGATCATCCTCGAGCAGGTCGGCGGCAAAGGCCAGCAAAAACTGAGTCGGGCCAAGGTCCTTGTGATTGGCGCCGGAGGTCTGGGTTCTCCGATCGCCCTGTACCTGGGCGCGGCGGGTATCGGTACGATTGGATTGATTGACGGCGACGTGGTCGATCTTTCGAACCTGCAACGGCAGGTCCTCCATACCACACCCCACGTGGGAGTCCCCAAGGTCGAATCCGGCCGTCGGCTTCTGGAGGCGTTAAATCCCGACGTCCACGTGCAAACGTATCAGGAGCACATCAGCGCCGAAAATATCATGACCTTGTTGCCGGATTACGACCTGGTGTTGGACGGGTCCGATAACTTCGGCACCCGGTTCCTGGTGAATGACGCCTGCTTCTTTGCAAAAAAACCCCTGGTCTCGGGAAGCATCTTTCGTTTTGAAGGGCAACTGGCCACGATCAAACCGCATGAGGGCTACCCCTGCTATCGGTGTCTCTACCCTGAACCGCCGCCTGCCGGGCTGGTCCCCAATTGCCAGGAGGCCGGAGTATTGGGCGTCCTCGCGGGCACGATCGGTATTCTGCAGGCCAATGAAGCCGTGAAAGAAATTCTGGAAATCGGGGACACGCTCGCCGACCGTTTGCTCATCTATGACGCTCTCGAAATGAAGTTTCGTAGCGTCGGCCGCCCCAAGGATCCCCGCTGCCCGCTCTGCAGCGCCAACCCGACGATCACCGCGCTGGAAGAACATCACGTCTCGTGCAGCGTGTAACGGTCATGACGACATTGCGGCCATGTATCGTCAGCGGCGTGATCTCGGGAAAGCCGCATACCCGCTGACCGTCTTTGATCGCCATGCTTTCCATCCCTTCAGACATTTGGGAAGACATGATCGAGCACGCGCGGGCCCTGGACCCTCATGAATGCTGCGGCATTTTGGCCGGCCAGAACGAGACCATTACCGAACACTATCGAATCACCAACATCCTGGCCAAGATGAGTGAGGCTGAACTGGCCCGTTTCGATCAGGCCAAGCTATCCGACCTGAAACAACTGTCTCCCGCGGAACGGGCTGATATCGCCTTCCAGATGGATGCACAGGAAATGTCACAAGCACAAAAGGATATTCGTCAAAAAGACATCACGCTCAAGGCCTTTTACCATTCGCATACGTTCAGCCCCGCCCGCCCATCCATCACCGACATCAAGATTGCCATGGAATTCGAGAGCTACAGGGAAAAACTCAATATACCCGAACCCGTACACGTCATTATCTCTCTCCAGGATAAAACGAATCCCGTCATTCGCGGCTATCGGATCCGGAATTCGACGGCTACCGAAGTTCCGATCCAACGCCGATAAGCACGTTATGGCACGCCGTTGTGGACAACCATTTTTCAAGTTGCCATAATGCGCAAACCTTTTTCTCCCTTATAACAAGGAGATTCATCATGTTTCGTCCTCTTACATTCGTCCTGCTACTCGTTTTTGTAATGTCGACGGCTACCCTCGCCTGGGCGTTTACCGATGAACCCGGCAAAGAAGGAAGTTTTTACAGTCCGATCATCCGTGTGGTCCCGGACAAAGGCTTTGTCCTGATCAATAGCGGGAGCGGTATTCTCTGGCTTAAAGCCAGCGAGGCGGCAATGCCGCATATTGCAAAGCTGCCCGTCGGCGGGCTGATCGACGTTGTGGTCGTCTTTCAAGGCAAACCCAATCCGCCGGTTATCAAGTTATGGAAATTGGCGAACGGTGATTCAACCTGCCCCGAGTTTGACGGAAAACAATGCGTAGCGCAAAAGAAAAAATGAATGGCCTGCCCTGTATATAAAGAATCGGATCATTTCCGTTTCAACCTGCCATCCTGAACGAAGCGGCGGAGGGCTCCTGGCCGCCGGTCCGTTCCGTACGATCCCTGCCCGTCAATCGGCAAACAGGTATTTCATCGTGAACATCACCGAGTACTGGTGCGGGCCGCTGAAACGTTCGTGGAAACGAAAGTCCGGATTCTGTTCGTTAAACGGGTGCTTCCGGTAGCCGGCCTCGGCTTCGAGGTCGTCCATGATGGAATACGTCAACTTCACGCCTGCCAGGATCTTCTCGGTCAGGTGGTAATCAGTCCCGGCGTAGAAATTCCCGACAACGACCGTATCATGCATGTCGGCGTCCTTATATGAGTTGTAAAACGCCAAATCCCTCGAAGGATTGGCTGGGTCCTTATAGTTGGTGGAATAATGCACTCCGGATACCTCGCCGAACACGACGCCCAGCCCAACGCCCAGATAAGGCGTGATCCTGGGGTGGAACACGTCCAAAAAATCATAATACACGTTGAATGACAGCGTGCGCGTCGTAAGATCGTCAATCCTGGACATGCTATTGGAGACAACCCTGTTGGTGGCAGACGGTCGATAGCCGGCCCTCCCATCCAAATAGGTGATACTGGTGAACTTCTGGTTAATGTTGTTCTTCCGTTGTGCGGCCGAAATTTCCAATCGCCAACGGTTGAACGTACGGCCAATCGAAATTTCGAACGCACTGCCGAGATCCAGATCGAGATCGTAATTCCAGCGGTATCCCGGAATCGAGATCCCCTCTATATCCTGACTGGGACCGGGCTCATCACAAACACCGGGATAGCAGTATGTATCCCGATTCCAGCCCGTCTCTTCCATGTCACGAACCCAATTGCCCCCTATCCCTCCGCCAACGTACCATCCGGACCGTTGTGGTTCCGCTCCCGCTTCGCCCGACAGGGCAAAGACCATCAACAGGGCGCCGACGGTGAATACCTTTCCTCTGAAGAGTATCATCAAGCCTTCCTCCTTGATCAGTTCAACGCCACGGCCTTGAAATGGGCATGGACTTTTTGGCCCGGTCTCAGCCGGAGTTGCTGCAATGATTTTCTCGTAATCATGGCCAACAACGGGCACCCCACGTCAAGCTTCACTTCGACGGCATACTGATCGCTCGGGGACTCGCCGACCTCGACGATCGTCGCTTCCAGTGTGTTCAACACGCTGCTTGTCGCGGGAGGATCGCCCACCACCAGGCTCACGTCACGCGACAGGATTTGCACCCTCAAGGGCGTCCCGGGCGGAAGAGCCTGCTGGGGGAGAAAAAGGGATTGTCCCAAAAATTCAACCCGCGTCAGCCCGAACTGCGGTTCATGTTCCACAATTCGCGTTTCAAGGATAGCCCCGACCATGTTTGATTCAACCAGCCCAGGCAGATCCAACCGCGAAAAGACTTCCTGAATCGGTCCGGTTGCCGCCACTTTCCCCTCCTTTAACAGAACCATGTGATTGGCGAGCGGCAAAATTTCTTGAAGGTCGTGACTCACGTACAGAACCGGAATGCGCAATTCCTGATTCAATTTCTGGATAAAGGGAAGAATTTCCTTTTTTCGTTGTTGGTCGAGAGAGGCCAGGGGCTCATCCATCAACAGGAGTTGCGGGCTGGTCAACAGCGCTCGTCCTATTGCCACCCGTTGTTGCTCGCCGCCGGACAGGTGGGATACCCGGCGCTCAAAGAGCGGCTCGAGCTTCAACAACTCACTGACGTGGTCAAAGTCAATACGCCTCAAGGATGGGTTACTGCGCTTCATCCCATACTTGAGGTTTTGCGTCACTGTAAGATGCGGAAACAATCGCGCTTCTTGAAAGACCACCCCAACGCGTCGTTCCTCAACCGGCAGAAAAATCCCCTGAGCGTCGTCTTGCCAAACCGCCTGATCGAATTGAAGAAATCCCGACGGAACGCGGGTTAATCCGGCGATGCACCTCAACAGCGTGGTCTTGCCGCTCCCGGACGAACCGAACACCGCTGTCGTTCCTTCCAGCGGAACCGTGCAAGCCACGTCAAAACAAAAACCTGGATAGTCGATGTAAAATCGTGCGTCGAGTCGATTCATGAGACGTGAATAGGCAAACGCCTGTTGATCGTATACACGATCGCAAGGATGAGAAAACTGAATATCAGGAGCACGGCCGAAAGCACGTGGGCTTGCGTATATTCAAGCACCTCGACGTGATCATAAATGGCAATGGAGAGGACTTTCGTGACCCCCGGGATATTGCCGCCAACCATCAGAACCACGCCGAATTCTCCCAGCGTATGAGCAAAGCCCAAGACAACGGCGCTCAAATACCCACGAACGGCCATCGGCGATGCGACGGTAAAGAAGGCGTCAAGTTTTGAGGCACCCAGAGACCACGCCGCTTCCAAGGGTTTCTTGCCGACGGCCTCGAATGCCCCGTGCAGTGGTTGAACGACAAAGGGCAGTGAATAGAACGTCGAGGCAATCACCAATCCCGAAAATGTAAAAGAGAGCGCAGAGCCGGTCATGTCCTTCCAAGGGCCGCCAATCAATCCATGAGGCCCGAGTGCTACCAATAGATAAAAGCCGAGCACGGTTGGCGGCAACACGATGGGCAGCGCCACAATAGCCTCAACCAGTGTCCTAAAACGCGAACGCGTGCATGCCAACCACCACGCGACCGGAGTGCCAACCAGCAACAACACGATAACGGTCACCCCTGCCAGTTGCATGGTCAGCCACAACGGACTCCAATCCATTCCCGGCACGTTCATCCTGTGGCTCTCCGGCCTCGATCATTCCAGGCCATAACCGAATCGTTCAATGATGCTCCTGGACGCCGCCCCTTGCACGTAGGCCAGGAACGCACGCGCGGCTTCGTTCCCTTGACCGTTGCGCAACAATACCGCTTGTTGCCGGATAGGAGCATACAAATGCGTCGGCACGTCCCACCGGCTCCCGGATCCATTAACTTGGGGTCCCAAAACCTGCGAAAGGGCGACGAATCCCAGTTGGGCATTCTTCGAAAACACAAAGTGAAAGGTTTGCCCGATATTTTCTCCCCTGACCAACCGATCCTGAACCTGTCCCCACAATCCCAGTGCCTGCAAGGCTTCCTTTGCAGCGGCGCCATAAGGCGCGGTCTTGGGATTCGCAATGGCCACGTGTTCGACATGATTGTTCAACAGCATAGCTGTGCCTTCCCCGTCGACCAGGGCGGGACCGCCCCCCCACAAGGTGAGCCGTCCCACCGCGTACGTAAACCGGCTACCCCGGACCGCGAGCCCTTCCTCTTCCATCAACTGCGGACGCGCGACGTCCGCGGACAAAAACACGTCGAACGGGGCGCCGTTCTTGATCTGTGCATAAAGTTTGCCGCTTGAACCTGAACTGACGACAGCGGTGTGCCCACTGTCTTGCTCAAACTTGGTCGCTATTGTATTGAGGGTTGCCAGAAAATTTGCTGCAACCGCCACGCGTACCTCTTCGGCGATACTCGCGGCCGGATGCATAGCCAATAGAAGAAGGAGCAGAAAACCATGCATTCGGGCGATCATGGCAGATTTTCTGAAACACCGGCGTCTTCTCATAGCCTACTTACCCTTACAGCCTGAACTTCGTCTGTATGTAAAAATAATCGCTATCCCTGTTTCCGCCGGGAGGCAATCCTGCCGAGTCGGGAAGCCGGTCGAGATAACTGCCTTTGAACCAATGAGTGTAGCCCAATTCGAATTCCAGGTTATCAGTGGTTTTCCACTGAGCCCGCAACTCGAGATCGTGGCCGAGAAAATTTCCCGATCCTCCCGTGGGGTCGTGCAACCCGTTGCGTCCGAACGCGCCTCTCGAGGTCGCGAGATACCACACCCGGTGCTTGAGTTGCACTTCGCAGCCCCGGCAGGGAACCACAATCACCCGCCATCCCGGTGAACTGAAATTCGACCGGAAAAAAGGCCCGAAATTGCCGGTGGGCATATAATCGAACCGTCGCGCGCCAAACAGCGTGTCGAATGCCGAATGCTGGCTGTCATTCGCGTTCCGATCGCCGCTGGCGTAGTCATAATGAAGTAGAACCCGCGGTGACCAAGGGAGAGCCAACGTGTACCCGATATCGATATGCTGAAAATGGGCAAAATGATCGACGTGGCCTCTTTTCCCAGTCTGCAGGACGCTCTCGATTTCATAATCGATCCTTCCCGGTTTCGGGTCGTCATAGAGGCGCGTGCCAAAAGTCGAATAGGTTCGATGCCTGCCGACGTCGGGATTCCGCTGGTCGTTCAACCCGAAATAATAGGCATTGAGACGCACCCGCGGTATGTGAGCGGTCTCGACATAGCCTCCCCAAAAGACGCTCCGTTTTGACTGCTCGTCGGGCCGCACCTGATCTCGCAAGACCGGTTCCACCAGAAACAACCGGACTCGCCAGTGCTTGTCCCGTCCCAGTTGCCAATGCACCCCGTCAAACGCATTCGACGTGTTGCGATAGTCGTTCCTGATGATCAGGCGGCCCCGGCCAACGTCCATCGTCAGCCGCCCGACGTGCAGGTCGGTACGGAGTCCGGTCTCCAGCACGTTGTGCACCGTGATCGATGCCATGAGTTGCAGGACGTCCATTTCATCCCTGATGGCCGTGGTGACGTAACTTTCAGCGCCGTCGAGATACACCCTGGAATCCTGCCCCTCAAACAAGAACTTGACATGCTTCCCATTCAAACCCAGCCGTACGCGGTTCCGTTGTTGAATTTGAGAATCCGTTCGACCCGAGGGCTGGCTGGCTCGCCAGGGATGGTCATACGTCTCGAAGCGCGTCCGGTGTTCGAGCCCGAGATCCAGCCAGGCGGGGAGACGCAAGGCATCCCTCAGGTAACGGTTCCACTTCCATTCCCGGGCCACGACGAGTACGGCATCCGCGGGTTCCGGCAGCGGCGTCCTCGAGACCCGTTCAGCCGGCCCGGTGCCCGCCCGCATAGAAACCACCGGCGATGCGTGGGCCGCGCCGCTCCAACCGATCAGGGCCAAACCGCCGAGGATAACAAGAGCCAGGCATCCACCCTTTCCGACGGCCCACGGCCTCAATGACATGCGTTCCATCAAGAAACTTCTCATGGTAATAAAATGTGGTAAATATAATTGTCTATATACCAATAATACTTGACATCCATTGAAAAACCATCCCCGCCCCGGTCCGGCCCGCGACACGCTATTGTTGACGAATAATTTTCCCGCTTTCTCTCGCGTCGTATCCCCCCAGGGCTTCGATTTCCCGCTGGAACCTGCGGGTGACCAGAGTGTCCAGAAAAATTCGCATGCCGGGATGCGAGTGGACGTAGGACGTCGGAATGACCAAGTCATACCGTTCTTCCTGCAACGGAATGAAATCAAAATTGTACAATTGGGCCACGGCCCGTGCTCCAATGCCGACGTCCGCCTTCCCTTCCGCAATCCATCGCCCAAGGCCGATCTGGGACGAAGCAAGGGTCCCGTAGCCTCTCACGACCTGACTCGGAATACGATGACGGGAGAGCAAATGATCCAGCAGCAGTCGAGCGCCCGCCCCTCTTTCGCGATTGACCATCCGCACGTCGGGCCTGGCCAGGTCTTCGAAGCCGCGGACCCGCTTGGGATTCCCCCCCTTCAGCAGCAACCCTTCCTGCCAGGTGGCAAACCGGACGACCGTAACGGTCTGACCCCGCAAATACTTTCTCAGGAATGGAAGGTTGTATTCTCCGGAACGCCGGTCCCTGAGATGAATTCCCGCGACGTGGACGTCTCCCCGCTTCAACGCGCGCAGGGCCGCCAAGCTCGCCATGTTCCACCCGACGACCGACGCAGCTCCGCCTTGCTGGCGAACGTGTTCCCCAGCCAGATGAATGGCCGGGTCGCACCCCGCCACGAGGATTTGGCTCTCAACGTCCTTCTGACTTTTCAGGAGTTGCACGTAAACGGAATGCTTGCGCCTGGGGACCGCACCCAGAACCAGAGCATCCGCGGGAACCGTATAATTCAGGACGTCGCCCAGTTCCATCACGGGCTTGGCCACCAAACGATTCCCGATCGTCGCCAGCTTGACCCTCGTGGATTTCAAGACTCCGGGATGATCGGCGGGAAGCTCCGCCTGAAGAACGTCCTGCCCCTCGTTGAGAGAGAACAGGTCCTCAACCGATGTCCCCAAAGCATGGGCGAGCTGCAACGCGACCTCCGTGCCCGGGAGATACTGATCCTTCTCCATGGCATACAGGGCCTGTCGTGTAATGCCCGCCCTCTGCGCGAGATCTCCCTGGGACAGACCGGCGGCGGTCCGCGTGTCACGCAAACGGTTCGTCACTCGTCGCTGAAGACGTGAAACGGGCATGGGTTTGATTATATGAAATTAATAAGTGACATATGTCATGTATAATAGTATATTTGAAAAAGTCTGACAACCACTTTTTTTTGATCGCGGTTTGACAAGTACCGGAAACGGGGTCGAGGGAAATCACCGGTCCACCTTCCGTTCCGCCATGCCCGGACGGGACCAGAAAGGGTCAGCCATGCCACGAAAATTGTCGCGGGGCCGTGAAGCAACCGGCCTTCCCCGATGGAATCTGAAAGACCTGCTCCGGCATCCGGACAAGGATCTCGCAACTCGTTCTCGAACGCTCAATGAGCACGTGCGATCCCTGGAAGATCTTCGCAACCGCCTTTCTGCCACGCTTGCGCCTCGTACTTTTCTCAAAGGGTTGCAACTTCGAGAAACGATTGTCTCGGAATCTTCCAGACTGATGGCCTATGGTCATTTATGGTTCGCTCAAAATACCCAAAACCAGCGAGCACGGGCATTCGAAACGCAAGTCAGGAAGCACTTGCTGCCCATTTCCAACCGGACACTCTTCTTTGATTTGTGGTGGCAACGACTGGGGGATCGAACGGCAGAACGGCTCATGAAGCATGCGGGGCCGTACCGCTACCATTTGGAATCACTCCGGCGAGTCAAACGGCATACGTTATCGGAAGCCGAGGAACAAATCATCAACGTCAAAAACTCGACCGGGCGGGAGGTCCTCGATACTCTCTACGACGTGATCACCAATGGGCTGACGTTCCAAATGAATTCGCGCAAGAACTCAACACCGTTGTCGCGTGAACAGCTGTCCGTGCATTTCCGGAATCCTTTCCCACGCGTACGCCGCATGGCGTATGACCAACTTTTTCAGGTCTATTCGAAACACGCCGATTCTCTCGGGGACATCTACAAAGCTCTCGTGACGGATTGGAAAAACGAAGGCTTGGATCTTCGCGGCTATACGAGCCCGATTGCCGTTCGCAACCTTCACAACGATATCCCTGACGAAGCGGTCTCGACCCTACTGCAAACCTGTCGTGACAACCGGGACGTTTTCCAGGAATATTTTCGGATTAAAGCCAGGATATGCGGTTTACGACAAATGACCCGTTACGACGTCTACGCGCCCCCGAAAATCAAAAAGGCCTTCTATCCGTTCGAACAGGCCGTCAAACTCGTATTCGAAGCGTATCAGGAATTCTCTCCAACCCTTGCGGAGCACGCACACCGTGTCTTCGCTGAACGACATATCGACGCGGCTCCCGCCCCGGGGAAAATGGGTGGAGCCTTTTGCTACAGCGTGTTGCCGTCACTCACGCCGTACGTCCTGTTGAACTACTCCGGCGACGCCCGGGACGTCGCGACGTTAGCCCATGAACTCGGTCATGCCGTGCACAGCATGATGGCACGGCATCATTCGGTGCACACGTTTCACGCCACGTTGCCGCTCGCTGAAACCGCCTCCGTCTTCGGGGAACAGCTTCTCTCAGACGCCCTGCTGGCGGATGCCTCCGCAGCCAAAGTGAGGCAGCGACTGTTAGTGGGTCAACTCGATGACCTCTACGCCACGATTCTCCGGCAAGCGTATTTTGTCGAATTCGAAAACCAAGCCCATCAACTCATTGCCGAAGGAACGACGAGCGACCGTCTTGCGCAAACGTATCTTCATCTTCTCAAAGAACAATTCGGCCGTTCAGTGGCTATCTCCAAGGCCTTTCAATGGGAATGGTTGACCATTCCCCATATTTTCCGAAGCCCGTTCTACTGCTATGCGTACAGTTTCGGAAATTTGCTGGTGCTTTCCCTCTTTCAACGCTACAAGAAGGAGGGGGAATCTTTCATCCCGCAATACCTCGAACTCTTGAGCCATGGAGGTTCCCGAAGCCCTCAGGACATGCTTGGACCGCTCGGCATCGATCTCTGCCAAAAATCATTTTGGCAAGCAGGGTTTAACCGTATCGAGGAACTCGTTGAATCTCTCGAAAAGACCGTGAGCAAGACAGTTTGAGCAAAACGGCGAACAACTCACTTGCTTCCACGCATGCAGTAACTTTCCTTGATTTGACGATACCTGTTGCGTTAGCCTGTTTTGTTGTTCGTTGTCGGATGACCGGCGAAGTGCAGGATTTTGAAAAAGGGAGTTTGACAAATGTCGGAAAGTGCTTACGTTCTCATCAACGTGCTGCCCGGACAAACTGCAAACGTAAAAAACCTGTTAGCGCAAATCGAGGAAATCAAAACGATTGACGCCTGTTGGGGAAAGCCTGATATCTTCGTCAAAGTCGAAGTGGCAAGCCAGGAAGCCCTAACCCAATTGGTCCTCACCAAAATTCACGCCATCGAGGGAGTCGCTCAAACCGACACCCACCTGGTCTACACGCTCCACGAATAATCAGCTCTCTTCAATAGATTCCCGCCTGGCGTTGCAACCACCGGACGTAAGGGATGATCTGCGTGACGTCATCGGGCGTGGCTTCGGAAATTTTCGGCATATTTCCAAATTTCCAGTGATGAGCACGGACGCCTTGCATGGCCGCTCGCATGAACGCAAAATCGGCATGATGAGAAGGCTCATAAATCTTATGCACCAACGGCGGTCCCGCATTCGTCCCCCGGCCAGCCATGCCATGACAGCGCGCGCAGAGTTCATTGAACCGTTCTTCCCCTGCTTGATATTCCGCGGGTACCGGTCGGGACTCATCCTGTGACGCGGCAGTGTTTTGCACGGTGCCGTCATGAGAGGCATGCTTTGAACCGGGTTCGCTTTGCCCCTCCGAGCAACCGGCCACGCAGATCAACGCTGCCACACAGAACCTCATCAGTTTCATGTCAAAACGTCGCATCATTTGCACACTCCGCCACCTGCCTTCTAGAGGGCCGATCATCCATCGGAGGTTTTTGCCGCATAGGAAGCGGGATCTCGAAGACCGGCCTCCTCAAACCCCTTCAATCGGATCAGACAACTGTCACATTGCCCACATGCCGAACCATCCTCACGAGGATCATAACAACTGTGCGTCAACTCAAGGGGCACGCCCAAAGCCAGGCCTTGTTGAATGATCTGGGTTTTACTCAAAAGCAAGAGCGGGGCTTTTATCTGAACCGTGTCGCCATGAGTGCCTTTTTTCGTGCCAAGCCGGGCGACCCGTTCAAACGCGCGCAAAAACTCGGGGCGACAATCCGGGTATCCGGAATAATCCAACACGTTCGCCCCGATGAAAATGCAGGAAGCATCGACGACCTCGGCATAGGCCAATGCCAACGACAGGAATATCGTATTACGCGCCGGGACATACGTGGATGGGATGCCCGTCTGTCGTTCCCGGTCCGACCGATTTTTCGGGACGTCTTCGGAGCCGACCAAAGCCGAACCGCCGAATTCGTGCAAGTCGAAACGAAGAATCTTATGTTCCGCAGCCCCTAACCACGCTGCAATTTCTCGCGCCCTTTGAATTTCAACGTGATGACGCTGCCCATACTCGATTGTGAGTAAATACAGGGCGTACCCATCATGACGAGCCATGGCGGCCGCCACGGTTGAGTCAAGCCCTCCGCTGGCCAGTACGACGGCTTTCATCGCCACCCGAGAAGATCCTACGCATTCATGGATTCTGAAATCATTTCCATCTTTTGACTCTA
>VXOF01000104.1:15806-24083 GCA_009840285.1 Nitrospira sp. SB0662_bin_26 | reverse complement strand
AGATGATGGAGATGGATGAAGTGGAATCCGCAATCTCCCGCTTGGAACCCCAGGGTTTGGCGAACCAAGTGATCCGCGACGAAACCTGCTGTTACGCCGAAAAGAGTACCGTGTATTCAAGGGACCCTGAAGGTCTTCTTTGGGAATTCTATAAATTTCGTGAAGATGCTGAAGATTTCTCTCAATCTACAGCAGACTGACGGCATCGCGTCAGCAGTCGCGGTTGACCATGTAATCGGCGACGACGATGAGCGCGCGCTTGGCCGTGGAATCGTCGAAGGTCGTGAGATTTGAGAGCGCGGCGTCGATGTACTCCCGGGAACGGGCCCGGGTGTAGCCCAGAGATCCATGGTCGTGCATGGATGCGGTAAGCCGGAACAAATCACCTTCTTCAACGGCGTTACGTTCAATTTTAGCGACCAGACTCTGCCGGTCGTCTGCCGGCAGACGCGGCAACACGTGGATCAGGGGCAGGGTAACCATCCCTTGCATCAGGTCCTGCCCAAGGGTCTTCCCGAGGTTCCGTTCATCGGCCGTGTAATCAAGCCAGTCGTCGGCCAATTGAAAGGCGATGCCCAGGTTTAACCCGAATTGATACAACTCTTCCGCTTGAAGCGGAGAGACCCCTCCCATCAGGCCGCCCACCTTGCACGCGGCCGCCAACAAGGCTCCGGTCTTGTACTCGACGATTCGAAGATATTCCGATTCGGACAGCAGCGGTTGCCGGTTGGCGCACAGTTGAAGAATCTCCCCTTCCGCCAAACGCTTGCAGGCCAAGGCCATGGCATCATTGACCTCATGGTTCTTGAATGCGGCGATGTGATGCATGGCGCGTGAGTAGAGATAGTCTCCGGCCAGGATGCTGGCCCGGTTGCCCCAAATGCGTCGAGCCGTGGGCCGCCCGCGGCGAAGAGCCGCTTCATCCAGCACGTCGTCGTGGAGCAGGGTCGCCGTATGGATGAACTCGATGAGACTGCCGAGCACCAGGTCGTCTTTGGGGACATAGCCCGTGAGCCGGGAGCAGAGACTCAACAGGAGCGGGCGAATGCGTTTGCCGCCTCCGTCCAGAATGTGGGCGGCAATTTCGTTGATGAGCGGAGCTTCGGAATTGAGGTTCCGGCGAATATGCGATTCGATTTCTTCGATGTCCGGGCGATACAGCTCCCAGACTTCGTTCATCGTCAGCGAACTTTGAACGACTGGTTGTCCACCGCCCATTTCAGCGATCCTATGGGAGGGTCTGGTCTTTGTCAAGATTGTAGGGGCGGTGTCCGCCCCGGCGGCGAACCGATGCGTTCGTTTCCGTCGCTGCAGGAACGCGCTTCTGCAAAAAATGAGTGCGCGGTTTCACAGGATCCGTCTTGACACTTTTTTTCCGTATCCAGTAGATTCGGGCTTGTCTCCTTGCTCCTCGGGCTTCCTTCATTTGTCCATGAGTCAGGCACCATGATCCGCCTGTCCTGAGCACAGCGAAGGGCTCAGGACGAACGGGAGAGAGTCCGTTCACCCTGAGCGTAACGTAGTAGAGTCGAAGGGAGCGTAAGGCGCATCGCGCCTGAAGTCGAAGAGCCTGTCCTGAGCAGAGTCGAAGAGTGTGAGAGGTGCTCCTGATGAGCGATCAACGATCCCCATACGGACTGCCCCCCAAACAGGGGCTCTATGACCCGCGATTCGAGAAGGACGGGTGCGGCATCGGCTTTGTCGTCAACATCAAAGGGCACAAGTCGCACCACATCATCGAACAATCACTGGACGTCTTGAAGAATCTGTACCATCGCGGAGCACAGGGGTGCGATCCCTGTACCGGCGACGGCGCGGGCATTCTCCTGCAAATCTCCCATGAATTCTTCCGGCGAGCGTGCCAGGACGTCGGCCTGCAGTTGCCCGAGTCGGGCGGCTATGGCGTGGGCATGGTGTTTTTGCCGCAGGACGAACCGCTTCGCCGGCAATGCGAAGGTCTGTTTGAGTCCATTGTTCGTGAAGAAGGGTTGCGGTTTTTAGGATGGCGGGACGTGCCGGTCAAGCTGGAATACGTCGGCACCCTGGCTCAGCAGACCATGCCCCACATCCGGCAGTTTTTCATCGCGCGCGATATCCTGAACGAAGCCCAATTTGAGCGGAAATTGTACGTCGTCAGGAAACGGATTGCCCGGGCGATTCGCGAGTCCGCGTTGGTGGAACGCGGGCGCGTGTATATGTGCAGCTTGTCCGCCAACACCATCGTCTATAAGGGCATGTTGTTGCCGGAGCAACTGGGTGCGTTCTTCCCTGACCTGACTGATGCCAGCATGGTTTCGGCCTTGGGGCTCGTACATTCCCGATTCAGCACGAATACCTTCCCCACGTGGTCGTTGGCGCACCCGTACCGGTACGTCGTGCACAATGGCGAAATCAATACGTTGCGCGGGAACGTCAATTGGATGCGGGCGCGGCAAGGGCGTCTGGCGTCCGACCTGTTCGGAGACGATCTCGAAAAACTCTATCCCATCGTCTACGAGGAGCAGAGCGATTCGGCGTGTCTGGATAACGCGGTGGAATTTCTCGTGATGGCCGGCCGGTCCCTGCCCCATGCCATGATGATGTTGATTCCCGAACCATGGGTCGGGAACCCGCATATGGATCTGAACCGGCGGGGCTTCTATGAGTATCACGCCGCGATGATGGAACCCTGGGACGGCCCCGCGGCCGTGGCGTTTACGGACGGCAAACTGATCGGCGCCACGTTGGACCGGAACGGGCTACGGCCCTGCCGGTATCAGGTGACCACGGACGACCTGGTCGTCCTGGCGTCCGAGGCCGGGGTCCTGCCGGCCGACGCAAAAAACATTCGTGAAAAAGGGCGGCTGCAACCCGGCCGCATGTTCCTGGTAGATACGGTGCAAGGCCGCATCATCGACGACGAAGAAATCAAGGCGGAAATGGTCGGGCGCCAGCCCTACCGTTCCTGGGTGACCCAGTACCGGGTGTCGTTGGATGAACTGCCGGAGCCCTTGAGCGTGCCGCAACCGGATCACCCGACGCTCCGCCAGCGCCAGCAGGTGTTCGGCTATACGATCGAGGAACTCAAGATGATTTTGTCGCCGATGGCGATCAACGGCGAAGAGCCCGTGTCGTCCATGGGCACGGACACCCCACTGGCGGTGCTGTCCAACCGGCCGCAACTATTGCCCAAGTATTTCAAACAACTCTTCGCTCAGGTGACGAATCCCCCCATCGATCCCATTCGGGAACAATTGGTCATGTCGCTGGTCACGAACATCGGGCCGAAACCCAACCTGACGGCCGAGACCCCGGAGGCCTGCCGCCGGATCAAGGTCCAGCAGCCGATCGTCACGAACGCGCAGTTACAGAAGATCCGGGAGATTGCAGATCCCCATTTCGTCAGCAAAACGTTGCCCCTGTTGTTCCGCGTGGCCGACGGACCCGACGGGTTGGGCACGGCCGTGGATCAACTCTGCCGGGAGGCGTCCAAGGCCATCAAGGAGGGTTTCAAGTTTCTGATCCTGAGTGATCGCGGGGTGAATGACGAATGGGCGGCGATTCCCAGCCTGTTGGGGATCTCCGCGGTACACCATCACCTGGTGCGCGAGGCCACGCGCACGGAAGTCGGCCTGATCCTGGAGACCGGCGAGCCGCGGGACACGCATCATTTTGCCTGTCTGATCGGATACGGCGCCGGCTTGGTGAATCCGTACCTGGTGTTTGAAACCTACAAGGACCTGGAGCGCGAAGGCTATCTGCCGGAAGGAATCGACGCGGACACCGCGTCTGGCAAATTCATCAAGGCTATCAACAAGGGCCTGCTCAAAATCTTTTCCAAAATGGGCATTTCCACGGTACAGTCCTATTGCGGCGCGCAGATTTTCGAAGCCATTGGGCTGAACGAGGAACTCGTGAAACGGTATTTCACGGGCACACCCTCACGGATTCAGGGTATGGGCATGCGGGAGATTGCCGAAGAAGCCCTGCGGCGTCACCAGGTGGCGTATGAACCGGTTCCCGTCCGGCAGTTGGATTTCGGCAGCGAGATCCATTACCGCATCCAGGGTGAACACCATAATTGGAACCCGGAAACCATCTATTCGTTGCAGCACGCGACCCGCACCAACGACGCCAAGACCTACGAAACCTATGCCCAACTGGTGAACGACGAAACCCGGCGCCGGTCGAATTTGCGTGGCCTATTCGACTTCAAGTGCCTGCCGGAGCCCTTGCCGTTGGAGGAAGTGGAGCCCGCCAGTGAAATCGTGAAACGCTTCACCACCGGCGCGATGTCGTATGGAGCCATCAGCAAGGAATCCCATGAAACGCTGGCAATCGCGATGAACCGGATCGGCGCCAAGAGCAACACGGGTGAGGGCGGGGAAGACGCGGAACGCTTTATCCCGTTGCCCAACGGCGATTCCAAGAATTCGTACATCAAGCAGGTGGCCTCCGGGCGATTCGGGGTCACGGCCAATTACCTGGTCAACGCGAAGGAACTGCAAATCAAGATGGCGCAGGGGGCCAAGCCCGGAGAAGGCGGCCAACTGCCCGGGCACAAGGTGGACGAAGTCATCGCCAGGATGCGGTTTTCCACGCCCGGCGTGGGTCTCATTTCCCCGCCGCCGCACCATGACATTTATTCGATTGAAGACCTGGCGCAGTTGATCTTCGATTTGAAAAACTCGAATCCCGACGCGGACGTGTCCGTGAAACTGGTCTCGGAAGTCGGCGTGGGCACGGTCGCTGCCGGGGTGTCCAAAGCGCATTCCGACAAGGTGTTGATCAGCGGTGATTCCGGCGGCACGGGAGCGTCGCCGCTGTCATCCATCAAATCCGCGGGGATCCCCTGGGAATTGGGCTTGGCGGAGACGCATCAAACCCTCGTGCTCAACGATCTGCGGGGACGCATCAAAGTCGAAACCGACGGGCAGATGAAAACCGGCCGAGACGTTGTGGTGGCCGCGCTGCTCGGGGCCGAGGAATTCGGCTTTTCCACCGCACCGTTGATCGTCGAAGGCTGCATCATGATGCGAAAATGTCATCTCAACACCTGCCCGGTGGGCATCGCGACCCAGGACCCGGAACTCCGCAAGCGATTTGCCGGCCAACCGGATCACGTGGTGAATTTTTTCTTTTTTGTGGCGGAAGAGATACGTCAATTGATGGCGCAACTCGGGTTCCGCACGTTTCCGGAGATGATCGGCCGTACCGACAAATTGAGAGTGCAAAAAGCCATCGACCATTGGAAAGCGAGCGGGCTGGATCTTTCGGCCCTGCTGTGGAGCCCGGACGTGGGGTCCGAGGTGGCGACGTACAACGTCCAGCCGCAGGACCACGGCCTGGACAAGGTGATGGACGTTAAGTTGGTGCAACTGTGCGAGCCGGCAATCGAGCGGCAGGAAAAGGTCACGCTGGATCTGCCGATCCGCAACACCGACCGGACGACCGGCACGATCCTGTCCAGTCGCATTGCGGGGAAGTACGGGGAAGAAGGCTTGCCGGAGGATACCGTGACCATCAATTTCAAGGGGTCGGCCGGCCAATCGTTCGGCGCCTTCTTGAGCAAGGGCATTACGCTGAATCTCGAAGGCGAGTCCAACGATTACCTGGGCAAGGGGCTCTCCGGCGGCAAGATCATCGTGACTCCGCCCCGGGGCGTCACGTTCGAACCCGAGCGCACGATCCTGATCGGCAATACGTCGCTCTACGGGGCCACGCGCGGCGAGTGTTATTTTTACGGGACCGCGGGCGAACGCTTTGCCGTGAGAAACAGCGGCGTCCGCACGGTCATCGAGGGTACCGGAGATCACGGGTGCGAGTACATGACGGGCGGCGTGGTCGTCGTGCTGGGCGGTACCGGTCGCAACTTTGCCGCGGGCATGTCGGGCGGGGAAGCCTACGTCTGGAACGAAGACGGGAAATTCGAATCCCGGTGCAATCTCGGGATGGTGGAATTGGAACGGGTCGTGGAGCCCGCAGACGTCCAGACCCTGAAGACCTTGATCGAAAATCACGTGCGCTATACGGGCAGTCGCAAGGCCCGGATGATTCTGGATTCCTGGCCGATAATGCTTCGCCACTTCGTCAAGGTCATGCCGCTGGATTACAAGCGGGTCCTGGCCGAACGCAAAGCGGCGAAGAAAAAAAGCGCCCAGGAGGTGGTGGCGCATGGCTGATCCCCGCGGGTTCATGCACTATGCAAGGGAAACGCCGAGGCGGCGTGCAGTCGAACTGCGGGTCTTGGATTGGCAGGAAATGTATGAACCGTTCCCCGAGGACAAGCTGCGGAACCAGGGCGGGCGGTGCATGGATTGCGGCGTGCCCTTTTGCCAGAGCAATACCGGATGCCCGGTGATCAACCTGATTCCCGAATGGAACGACATGGTACATCGCGGCCGGTGGAAGGATGCCCTCAAGGCGCTCCATTCGACGAATAACTTTCCGGAATTCACCGGCCGGTTGTGTCCGGCGCCCTGCGAATCGGCGTGCGTGCTGGGCATCAATGCCGATCCGGTTTCCATACGGGTCATCGAATGGAATATCATCGATCGCGGGTTCGATGAACACTGGATCGAACCGGTTCTACCGGTCGCCAAAACCGGCAAAACCGTCGCGGTCGTCGGGTCAGGCCCCGCGGGCCTGGCTGCAGCCCAACAATTGGTTCGGGCCGGACACAGTGTCACGGTGTATGAAAAAGCGGACCGCATCGGCGGGCTTCTGCGCTACGGCATTCCGGATTTCAAAATGGAAAAGTGGGTCATCGACCGGCGGCTAGACCAGATGATTGCGGAGGGCGTGAAGTTCGAAACCAACGTGAACGTCGGTGTGGACGTCACGGCCGACGACCTCGCCGGCCGGTTCGACGCGGTGTGTCTGGCGCTCGGTGCCGAACAACCGCGTGATTTACCGGTGCCGGGCCGTGACTTGGACGGGGTCCACTTTGCCATGGATTATCTCACCCAACAGAACAAGTTGAACGCCGGCGACGACTTGCCCGTCGAGCGGATTACCGCCAAGGATAAGCGGGTGGTGATTATCGGCGGCGGTGACACCGGCTCCGACTGTTTGGGCACGACGCATCGCCAGGGCTGTCAATCCGTGCATCAGTTCGAGTTGTTGCCGGAACCGCCTCCTCAGCGTGCGGATTCCACGCCGTGGCCTCTGTGGCCCATGCAGCTTCGCTCTTCCCATGCTCATGAGGAAGGCTGCGACCGGCAATGGAGCGTCTCCACCACGCAGTTCTCGGGCGACAACGGCCGCGTGAGCGCGCTTCACGCTCATCGCGTCTCGTTTGAGGGCGGAAAATTCATCCCGGTCCCCGGTACGGAATTCGAGATGGGCGTTGATTTGGTGCTCTTGGCCATGGGCTTTACCGGACCCGTCAGGAACGGCCTGCTCGATAGCCTGGGCGTCGAGTACGACACGCGGGGGAACGTGGCTGTGGACGGGAATTTCATGAGCAGCAAAGAAGGGATCTTCGCCGCCGGGGATACGAAACGCGGCGCCTCGCTTATCGTCTGGGCCATTGCAGAAGGCCGCAAGGCTGCGACCGGGATTGACGCCTACCTCAAAGCCGGGAACAGCCTGTCGGCTGCCTCACGTTCGCGTTCGTAATCGCCTGCTCCCGTCATTCCTCCGTACAAAGGAAACGTACTCCCTTTCTTTGGCTCTTTTCCTGCCGATGAGAAAGGCGTGTCAGGACGCCTCGGTGTCATCTACCGGTGGTGTGTGAATCTCCTTGGCCGGGGCTCCTTGTTCCGGAGGATCGAGGATTTGCCGGATGGCCTGAATCAATCGACGCTCGATGATCGCGACTTCGTCTTCGCCTACCTGGATGATGGTGCCTCCCGGCGTCATCTCTTCATATTGAGCTTTGACCTTGAGAGCCGTCTGATTGTCCGGTTGTGCTTCAAATTCCATCAAGTACTGGTTCCGGTAACCGGGCAACTCGATTGAGGGCGAGGGTGAGGTTTTGCGTTCAGTGATGAACACCGATTTTTGATCGGTCTCCATTTTGGCCATCAACGTGTAGCCATTGTTGGTCAAGGCTTGCAACGCGGCTTTGGTCACGTCCGGCATCTTGTGAAAAAGTGTCTGCGCCTTCACCGTCTGGTTGTTGACTTGCAGCGATTGCCGGAAACGATCACGAAGCGTGCGCAGCCATTGGGCGTCGTTTTTGAATTTTTGACCGTCCGCGTGCAATTTCTGATTTTCTTGGGTTAAGGCTGCGATTTGTTGGATGAGGTCCTGCTTTTCAGTGGAGAGACCCTGCCCGGTTTGTTGCGCGAGTTC